>NZ_JBNNTL010000002.1:324510-501817 GCF_050278745.1 Lysinibacillus sp. NPDC094403
TCCACTTTCCAAAAATCAAATAATACAACCGTTCAAATGCTTATTTTTTGCTTTCCACTTTCCAAAAATCAAATAATACAACCGTTCAAATGCTTATTTTTTGCTTTCCACTTTCCAAAAATCAAATAATACAACCGTTCAAATGCTTAGAATAGCCTAATAAGGGGGCGACAATGTGCGTGAATTGCTTTTAGAGATAGATCTGTTTAGAAATTGGACTAAAACAACAGATTTATCTTTTGGTGAATGGGAGACTGAATATCTCCATTGGGACAGAATATATTACTATGCTAACAAGCTAATAGAAGGTACTCCTATAGAACAATGGAGTTCAAACCTTCTAAATGAATTTTTGTATATTTTAGCCAGAGACAATGAATGTGAAATCATCATTGGAAATTTGATAGACAATCCAAAACAACTATTATCCATTGCTAAATACTCGGTTTCCTTTCCAGACCACGATGCAAGGTGGCAAATAGCTTATGGACTTGGAGAGATAGATGAGGATAACCAAGAAATACAAACTCTTATTAAGCAATTTTTACTTGATGAAATTGAATATGTTAGAAAAAGAGCTTCATTTGCCTATGAGAAAAAATGGTTTTAATAAATCCTTCTCTAAAAGCAACAAAGTTTACGTAAACATCGGTTTAAAGAAATAAAGCCGTTTAATAATCTAGTTTTTTTCATAATAGCGACCAAATGCGAAAAAGCGTTTTCTAATTAGATTTTTTCTAAACAACACTTTAAGAAGAAACAGGTACATTTCTTTCATTTTTTCCACTAACCTTAGCGTATAGTTTTTTTGTTATTATGTAGTATAAAAATGTACCAGTTAATCCTAGAATAAGGAGCAATCCGCTCATATATATAGGGCGAATCCACTGTCCAATGATGATCAATAACGAAGCTACAATCATTGCTCCATATGTAGTTAAGCTATTAAAAGCCATATAGGTGCTACGAGCGTTAGATGGGGCAAGTTCTCCTATCATCGCCTGTTTAATAGGAACAAACATCAGCTCACCAATTGTTCCAATAAACATGGCAATAAAAAGAACCAACACGCTATTTGAAGAAGCAAAAACACTAAAACATATAGAGAAAATCAACATTCCTGTAACAAGAGTCCAGCGCTCACTGCATTTTTTAAATAAAAATAATACAACACTTGATAAGAGAACTACAAGAATAGTATTCTCTGTTCGGAGAAAACCGAGCAATTTTGTACCATCTACGATGAAGTCAATTCCAAACAAAGAAGCTGACTGCTGTGGTATATCTTTTTCGAGACGAATCCCAATATAGTTCGATAAAGATTGTTCCAAGGTAAAGATCAAGATTGCTCCTAAAATATAAAACATAAACAGCTTATCTTTTAAAACGGTTGAATAGGTTTGAAACATCTCTACTGGTGATGATTTTTTCTTATGATTAGAAGTCTTAGGTGAAGGTTCTGGTATATAGGTTTCTGTGATGAAGAATAAGGTCATGAATACAGATAACAAAGAGATGAGTGATATCCCAATAAATAGCTCAAATAAGTAATTTTTAAAAAGAAATGCTCCAATAATTCCTCCAATTGCAGTTGATAAATTCCCCAACCAGTAGCTAATTGTAAATACGAGCTTTCTCGATTCGGAATTAGTAACATCAATCATCATAGCTTGTGCGGCAGGCTGAAACATTCCTCCACAAAACATATTGATGATGAAGAATGCTGCAGAAATATAAGGAAGGTTAAACCAAGGTGAATTACAAAGTGCTATAAACAGATAAGAAAGCAAAATCCCAATTTCAGCATAAAACATTATTTTTTTTCGCCCAATTTTATCTGAAACATGCCCTCCGATAAACCCTCCAATGACACCACTAATCACTATTACTATAAGAATAATAGCCGTTTTAGTAGCTCCGATATTTTGAGTAAAATAAATTGCCAGAAAAGGGATAACAGCCATAGAAATAAGGCCGCCTAGAAATTGCATGGCTAGGCGAAGTTTGATGTTAGGATGGATATCTCTCAATTTCATATAATCACTCCAATTTAATAATATATTGTCTACTGCTGTTGGTCGGGCAAAGGGGGAGGTGGCTTATTTATTTGAGATTGGTCCAAATAATCTCAGAGCTTGTCTCGATATATTCTTCTGCATGACGTTTGTATATTCATCAATAAATGTTAAACGCATTCCGTTTAAGATGGATAAGTATGACTCAGCAATTAATGAAGGTGATTCTTCATAAAAGTACCCAAGCCTTTGACCTTCTTTAATAACCGAATAAATACTGTCTATGAATACTTTTACGAAATCATCTAGTTCCTTAAAAAGCTTTGGGAAACGATCAGGTCTTGCAAGAATCTGCTGAATAAGACGTAAGTATTCACTTCTCGTTGAAAAAAGTTGTATATGGCAATCTATCATTTCCTTCACAACTTCAAGAGGCTCACCTTTAAAATGTTCTTCTATCTCCATAAAATAAGGTTTGATTTCTTCCAGTGGCTCCAAAATAGCTACTTCATAAAGTGCTTCTTTTGAATCAAAATATGTAAATACGGTACCAAAGCTAACACCAGCTTCTTTTGCTATGTCAGCAACTTTTGTCTCGGCAAATCCATTCACACTATATAATTTAATGGCGGCGTTTAGGATAGTAGATCTTTTTCTCTTCTTTTTTTCATCATTAGTAAGTATAGTTTTCATTTAAACATTCCTTTCATAATAAATGATTGATTAATCAATCAAATTTTATTGTAATTTGTTACCATTGTCAATATAACGAAAGAATTTTTTGTATTTTTAGTTATTAATTACTTTAAAAGCATGAGGCCTCAGTTACAGTGGTGATTTTTTACCTTGCTTTCTTTAAGGAACGTTTTACAAATGAGGCTGTGAAATAATAATTCAGCGCTAACGATAAACAGCCCCTTGTCAATTCCGGATTGATATGGGTATAATAATCACGAAAAGTTCATATGGAAAGAATGTAGGGGGGCTGGTAGTTGCCAGCTGAGATTGTGTCCGATAGACGCTGACCCTTTGAACCTGATTTGGCTCGTACCAGCGTAGGGAACATCTATTCAAAAAAAGAAAGTTTTTGATACTGTTTACAAAACGTCTGGGAGGAATCCTAGGCGTTTTTTTATGTTTTTGTAGTATGTGTAAACCTAGGATACATACAAATTGGAATACGCTTTCTTCTGGTTATAACATTCGTTCATGAACACTTTCACATTACTTACTGGGAGGATTCAACATGAAAAAATGGTTATTTATTCTGATGGCTGCACTTATAACATTAGTCGGCTGTAGCAAAAAAGAGGAGACAAAGGATAAAAACGATGCGAATGCATTAAAAAAGGTATCGGTGGTTCTCGATTGGACACCGAACACAAATCATACAGGTTTATATGTAGCGAAAAAGCTTGGCTACTTTAAGGAACAAGGCTTAGATGTTGATATTTTATTACCTGGTGAAACGGGTGCTGACCAGCTTGTAGCTTCTGGGAAGGCACAGTTTGGCGTAAGTTATCAGGAAGGGATTACACAGGCACGTGTGCAAGATGTACCTTTAGTATCGATTGCAGCGATTATTCAGCATAATACTTCTGGCTTCGCATCTATTGCATCAAAAGGCATTAAGTCTCCAAAGGATTTTGAAGGTAAAACATACGGTGGTTGGGGTGCACCACTTGAAAAAGCTGTCCTACAATCACTTATGCAAACACAAAATGCGGATATTAATAAGTTAGATATTGTCAATGCAGGCGATTTAGATTTCTTCACAATGATGAAAAAAGATATTGATTTTGCGTGGATTTATTATGCATGGACAGGTATCGAAGCAGAACTTCGTGGCGAAAAGCTGAACATGCTATATTTAACAGATTATAGTGATCAGTTAGATTATTACACACCTGTACTAGCTACAAATGAAAAAATGATTAAGGATGACCCTGAGACAGTAAAAGCATTTGTCGCTGCTGCAGCAAAGGGCTATGAATATGCGATAAAACATCCAAATGAGGCAGCTGATATTTTACTAGAAGCGGTACCTGATTTAGATAAAAACCTTGTGCATAAAAGTCAGGAATGGCTAGCGGATAAGTATCAAGATGACGCTGCACAATGGGGCGAGCAAAAGTTAACTGTCTGGGAAAACTACGCGAAATGGATGACAGACAACAAAGTATTAGAAGGCGAATTTAACGCAAAACAAGCATTTACAAACGACTTTTTACCGAAAAAGGAGACGAAGTAGTATGGCAAACTCATTAATTAGTGTACAAATTATCCCGAAAACTGAAAAATATGAAGATGTGATCCCATTTGTTGATGCAGCGATTGCGGTTATCGACGCTTCAGGGGTTAAATACGAAGTTCATCCATTAGAAACGACAATGGAGGGTGAGCTATCGACTTTGCTACAAATCATCGAAAAAATGAATGACAAGATGATTGAGATTGGTGCTATCAATGTCATTACGCAAGTGAAAATTTTATATCAGCCATCAGGTATTACAATGGATACATTAACGGAGAAATACCAGTGATGAAACAGGCTTTCAAACAAGGGAGGACGATAATTTTTATCGTCTTCCTCTTATTCATATGGGAACTAATTGTCCGATTTGCTGATATTCCGCGTTGGCTTGTGCCCGCACCAAGTGCCATTTTGATGGAGGGATTTCAATCGTATGAGACGTTTGTGCCACATGCTTTAGCGACTGTACAATTAGCACTTCTAGGTCTTGCCATTGGGATATTATGTGGGCTAACGGTTGCCGTATTATTACATCGTTTTGCGTTTGTACGGGAGCTATTTTACCCTATTCTCATTATGTCGCAGAATGTCCCTGTGCTCGTCTTAGCACCGTTATTAGTTATTTGGTTTGGCTTTGGTTTATTGCCAAAGCTCATTATTATTTGTCTTGTGTGCTTTTTCCCCATCGTTATTTCGGCAATGGATGGCTTTCGTCAAACCTCACCGGAGCTGAAGCATTATTTTGAGATGATCGGTGCAACGAAAACACAAACCTTTTGGAAGCTTGAATGGCCCTATGCGTATCCAGCGATTTTTTCAGGCATTAAGATTGCGGCAACCTATAGCGTAATGGGGGCTGTCATTGCGGAATGGCTCGGTGCGAAAAAGGGGATTGGTGTCTATATGACATTGGCACAATCTTCATTTCGAACGGATCGTGTGTTTGTAGCGATTTTTGCCATAGTATTTTTAAGTTTACTATTATTTAGTGCTATTCGATTTTTAGAAAAACTTGTTGTGAAGGGGAGAGGACTCCATGCTAAACATTCAAAACATTGATAAATCTTTTGATTCTCTTCCGGTCATTCGTGATTTATCTTTTGAGGTGAAGGAAGGGGAATTTGTTGCGATTATCGGTCCTTCAGGAAGTGGAAAAAGCACACTTTTTCAATTAATAGGTGGTGTTTCTTCCATTGATAAAGGAGCTATTTTATTAAACGGTACAGATATTCAACAAAAAAGAGGAACGATTGGCTATATGCCTCAGCAACCATGCTTATTACCATGGCGTACGATATTAGAAAATGTCGCGATTGTCGAGGAGCTTCATCGAAAACCAAATGTTGAACTTGCCAAGGAATGGTTAGATAAAGTAGGGCTCGCAGCGTTTGAACATGCGTATCCTAATGAGCTGTCGGGCGGTATGCAACAGCGGGTATCGTTTATTCGCGCAATTGTCAGTAATAAGCCCATTTTATGCTTAGATGAACCATTTTCTGCACTGGATGAGTTTACAAGGCTTGAAATGCAGGCGTGGCTATTATCGATATGGGAGAAAGATCGAAAATCTATATTGTTCGTTACACATAGTATCGAGGAAGCTCTCTTTTTAGCGGATCGTATTATCGTACTCACGAAACGGCCAGCGACGGTTAAAAAAGAATTGATTGTACCTTTTGCAAGGCCACGACAAGAAGAAATTCGCCATTCCGCTACATTTACGGCTTTGAAGCAACAGTTGTTCACGTATTTAAAAGAAGAAAAGGATGAAGCGAATGTTGATTGATGCGCATATTCATTTAGATCAGTATAAGGAAAACGATGTACCAACTTTGCTAGAGGAAGCTGAATATGTCATTGCGGTTAGTATGAATCTTCCATCGTGCGAGAAGACGTTGAAGCTGTCAAAAGCTTATACGAAGGTAAAGGCAGCGTTTGGCTTTCATCCTGAACAACCATTACTTAGTGATGCGGAGGAAGAGGCTTTATTCGATTGGATACGCCAGCATGCTCATGAAATTGTAGCGATTGGAGAGGTAGGGTTGCCTTATTATTTGCGGCAGGAGAAGGCTATTGATGATCGTCCGTATGTGGCATTGTTAGAAAGGTTTATAGTACTAGCAAAGGACTTAAATAAACCAATTGTGTTACATGCGGTTTATGAGGATGCAACGATTGTTTGTGATTTGCTAGAAAAACATCATGTAACGAAAGCACATTTCCATTGGTTTAAAGGCGATGAGGAAGTGATTGAGCGGATGATTTCTAATGGGTATTTCATTTCTGTAACGCCCGATTGTACGTATGAGGCTGAGATTCAACAGCTGATCAAAAAATATCCAATCGAGCTGATGATGGTAGAAACAGATGGACCATGGCCGTTTGAAGGTACCTTTGACAATAAACAAACATCACCTTGGATGATGGATCATTCCGTGGAGGTTATTGCTTCGATAAAGGGGCTTACAACACAGGAAGCGGCGCGCATCATCACAAGAAATACGACAAAATTTTATAATTTATAGCAAAAAACACAGTTGTTCTTTAAAAGAGTAGCTGTGTTTTTCTAACAATTTCCGATATAACAGCGGACATCGCTGATAAAAGTATCAGAATCGCTGATATAACCTCAAACATCGCTGATAAAGTACCAGAATCGCTGATAAAAACTCAAACATCGCCGATAAAGCACCGAACATCGCTGATAAAAATATCAGAATCACTAAAATGATCGTGAAGATATCTCATAATAAATAAAACACAACCACTAATCATCGTCAGAGTGGTTGTGTTTTCTATACTTTGTAAAATTTTGTTCAAGGCTTTCTTTTTTGGTTTTCGTTACACGTTCATGTGTACTGAAAGGGGAGAATTGACGATTTTTTTCAACGTCTTTCCCTTTAGTTCGCTTTACATGCATACGCTTCTTTTTTGCTTTTGAGTGTGTCATGTTATCTTACCCCCAATTGTCATTTGTAAATATAGTACCGAATACGGAAGAAAAAGTAAAACCTCGTAAGTATTATTAACTTACGAGGTGGTTGTCATATTATTAGTGAGATACATCTTGTACAGAAATACCTGTGTTTGCTTTAACATCCACTTCACGATATTTCTTAGCATCTGATTCCTTAGAAAGCATTGTTCCGATGAAACCTCCAAGGAAGCCAAGTGGTACAGAAATTATTGCTGGGTTCGTTAACGAAATTAACGGATTCCCAACGAAAATTGCTTTTCCTTCAACTGGATTCCAAAGGTTTGGTGAAACAGCAACAAGAATTAACGCAGAGATTAAACCTGTTAACATTGCTGTAATAGCACCAGCTGTATTAAAGCGTTTCCAGTAGATTGTATAAATGATTACAGGTAAGTTAGCTGAACCTGCAATACAGAATGCAAGTGATACTAAGAACGCTACGTTTAATGTTTGAGCACCAAGTGCTAAAAGGATTGAAATAACAGCGATTGTAATGGAACCGATACGAGCTGCAAGTACTTGCTCTTTCTCTGTAACTTTACCCTTTTTAATAATTTGACCGTAAATATCATGTGATAGGGCAGATGCGCCAGAAAGCACAAGACCAGCTACCACCGCTAAGATTGTTGCGAAAGCTACCGCACATACGAATGAGAATAGAATGTCACCACCAAGTGCTTTCGCAAGAAGTGGAGCAGCCATATTACCAGCAGCGTTTGCATTAATAATTGCTTCTTTACCAACGAATTTAGCTGCACCGAAGCCTAAGAAGATTGTTAGAATGTAGAAGATACCTACAATCCAAGTAGCCCAAATAACTGAAGAACGAGCAGTTTTCGCATCTTTAACTGTAAAGAAGCGCATTAGGATATGTGGAAGACCAGCTGTACCTAATACTAGAGCGATTAACATTGAAATAGTATCAATACCATTTGAATATTTAAGACCTGGATTCAAGTAAGCTGCACCGCTATCCGTTGCAGTTTCCATTTCTTTGAACATATTTGCAATACTAAAGCCGAATTCTTTTAAAACTAAGAATGAAATAATGACTGTACCTAACATTAAAAGACAAGCTTTAACAATTTGTACCCAAGATGTTGCAGTCATACCACCGAATAGTACGTAAGTCGTCATCATAAAACCTACGATTAAAACCGCAACCCAATAATCGATTCCTAAAAGTAATTGAATAAGTGCTCCTGCACCAACTAGTTGTGCAATCATGTAGAATAATACAATTGTAATAGTGCTTAAAGCTGCTGTACCACGAACTTTAGCGCTGTCAAAACGCGCTGTGATCATGTCGGCTAATGTAAATTTACCAAGATTACGTAATGGCTCAGCAACGATGTAAAGAACCACTAAGTAAGCTACTAAATAACCGATAGAGAAGAAGAATCCATCAAATCCAAATAATGCAACTGCTCCGGCGATCCCTAAGAAAGATGCAGCTGATAAGTAGTCACCAGCGATGGCTAGTCCATTTTGCCAGCCTGTTAAACCACCACCTGCAGTATAGAAATCGCTTGCAGAAGAAGTTCGTTTTGATGCCCACCATGTAATAACTAATGTTAAACCAACAATGGCTACGAAGAAGAATATGGCTGTATAACTCATCGGCGGCCACCTCCATTTTCGTATTCAGCGATAATCGCCTGTGCCTCTTTATCAAAACTATTCGCTTTTGCTACATATAAGTGACATAAGCACCAAGTCATGATGAATAATCCTGCCGAATATACCCACACCCAAGTAATTTCCCCAATTGCCTTTTGGTGTAGTATTGTCGTGAACGAAGTAAGAATTGGTAGCAACATGTAAGCTGCTAAGAAGATCACAGTCATTGACCAAAGAAATGAATTCTTTCTTCGCACAAGAGCTTTAAATGATTCTTGATTTGCGATAGCATCATAGTCAATCACGACGCCCTTGTTTGTTTGATTGTTCCCCATTAACATTCCCCATTTTGTGTTTATTTTTACTGCTTAAATACTTAATTTTGCTAGTTTAGTGAATTCACATCTTCATTTTATGAGACAGTTCACAAAATTGCAATACATTTCAGAAAAATTATGAAAAAATAATTTTCGGAAAAATAGTCTTAAAAGAGAATATACATAACAAAGCCAAGAAATTAAAGGGTTTTAGAAAATTCCGATAAGTAAATGGAGTTAGGTCAATTCTAGATTTCTAAGCGAAAAATAAGGCTGAAATTTCAAAAAAGAAATGTTTTTTTATAAAAAATAAACACTATTTACTCAGTGATAATCATTTTTTTTCTGCTCTTTTTGAAAGGGAATAGTATTGTTAAATAAGTAAAATGGTAAATGTTTCATTAAAAAAAGCTAAAAAACTCGATGAAAAATCGAGTTTTTTAACTTGATATTTTTATTAATATGAATAGGATGATTGATAGATGTTTTTTCAATAATTTGGATTATTAAAAACTATTAATGAGAAACATCAGAAACTGATACACCTGTGTTTGCTTTAACGCGAATCTCCTTATAAATGCGATCTGCTTCTTCCTGTGGTACTTTGCTAGAAGATAGAACAGAACCCAAGTAACCTGCGATAAAACCAAGTGGAATCGTAATAACTGCTGGTACTGCTAAAGGTACGATAGGATTTCCAACAAAGATGGCTGCACCTTCAACAGGACTCCATACATTTGGCCCCATTGCACCTAAAACTAAGCATGAGACTAAACCAGTAACCATCGCAGTAATAGCACCTGTTGAATTGAATTTCTTCCAGTAAATTGTGTACAGAATAACTGGTAAGTTTGCTGAAGCACCAATACAAAATGCAAAGGATACTAAAAACGATACATTCAAGTTTTGCGCAAATAACGCTAAGATAATGGAAACAATGGCAATAGAAATAGAGCCAGTACGAGCCGCTACAACTTGTTGCTTTTCCGTTAATTTACCACCTTTAATAATTTCACCATAAATATCATGTGAAATAGCAGAAGCACCAGTTAAAACTAAGCCTGAAACAACAGCTAAAATTGTTGCGAATGCTACTGCACCGATAAATGCCATTAACACATCCCCGCCCAAATAATTAGCAAGAAGTGGAGCTGCAGTGTTACCAGCTTTACTTTCAGCAATAATTTTATCGATACCTACAAAATTTAATGCTCCAAAACCTAAGAAAATAGTTAATGAGAAGAAAATAGCAGTAATCCAAGTCGTCCATGAAATAGAAGAACGAGCAGTTTTGGCATCTTTCACTGTAAAGAAGCGCATTAAAATATGAGGTAAACCGGATGTACCTAAAACAAGCGCCATCATCATTGAAACAGAATCAATTGAACTTGTATATTTCATCCCTGGCACAAGGAATTTTTCGCCATGATCCGTGGCAATCGTATCAAACATTTTCATAAGAGAGAAATCGAATTTAATTAATACTAATGTAGCTAAAACGCCTGTCCCGAATAATAGTAGACTTGCTTTAATAATTTGCACCCAAGAAGTAGCTGTCATTCCACCGAATAATACATAAGTAGTCATCATAACACCTACGATTAAAACCGCAATCCAGTAGTCAATACCAAATAATAGTTTAATAAGAGCACCTGCACCTACTAATTGTGCAATCATATAAAGGATTACGATGATAATTGTTCCGGACGCAGCAACTCCACGAATACGTTTTTCATTAAAACGGGCAGTAAGCATATCTGCTAAAGTATAACGACCTAAGTTACGCATAGGCTCTGCAATTATATATAGAAGTACTAAGTTAGCCACTACATAGCCTACAGAGAAGAAGAAACCATCAAAACCAGTTAAAGCAATCGCACCGGACACCCCAAGAAATGCGGCAGCAGATAGATAGTCACCAGCGATTGCAAAGCCATTTTGCCAACCTTTCAGACCTCCACCAGCTGTATAGAAATCAGCCGCAGAAGAAGTACGCTTCGCAGCGATATATGTTACTACAAGTGTTAAACTAACGATTGCTAAAAAGAAACCAACGGATACTAAGTTCATTTATTTTCCACCTTTCGCATGATACTCTGCCATTACTGCTGCCGCAGCTTTATCGAATGAAGCAGCTTTTTTCACATATACTGTACAAAGAACGACTGTCATAATGAATAATCCTGCTGAATAAACCCAAACACCCGTAATATTTCCGAAGAATTTTTGTTGTAGTACAGGTTGAAAAGCAAGGATTGGTAGCAAAATATAGAGTGTTAAAAACACTGCAGTGATCGAGAAAAGGAAGGTATTCTTCTTTTTTACGAATTTGTTGAACGATTCCATAGCTTCAATTGCATTATAGTCAACTGATTCTATATTTTTGTTCCCAGAAATGTTAGCCATTATTATTCCCCCTAAAGTTATATATTTCTGTTTTAAACGACATATTTCTTTTTCTGCCGTCGTTATATTCACTTATTTTATGGGGAAGATTCTTATAATGCAATACTAAATTTTGAGTTTTTATAATTTTAAATCATTTTCGGAATGTGAAAATAACATAGAAATATTAAGGGTTTTATAGAAATAATCCGTTTGAAAGAGAATGGTTTATTCTATAAGAATAATATTCTTTAAATAGTTTAATGATAATAATTTTGAATGTGACAGAAAATTCGGACGCGAGAGAGAATTTTTATGAATTTATTTTTATCTCATCATATGATGGAGAAACCTAAAAAACGAAAAAAAGTTTGTTATATAACAATTATATGATGTCTTGGGAAATAACCGAAATAGTAAAAAACAGCTTAGAAAATTTTTAAAAAAAATGTGAATTATCTGGAATATAAAGGATATTAATATACTAAAATCATACAATATACATTGATTTGACATAAAAAAATGATTGGATAAGCTCATAATCTTGTATTAAGTAACTATAATTTATACAATATATAACGATGGTAAATTGAAGGGAAGTGAGCAAATTTATGAAAAAGAAAAGTGTCATGCTCGTTTTGATACTAACATTAAGTAGCATACTAGCGGCTTGCGGAAGTTATAAATTTGAACCAGAAATGAACATTGAAGTACAGGATTTTTCGGTGACAAATCAAAAAAATGAAAAGGTTAGCCTTAACGATCTTAAAGGTAAACCATGGTTAGCGATGTTCGTCTTTACTAATTGTAATTCCATTTGTCCGCCAATGACGTATAACATGACAGAGGTGCAAAAGGAACTTCAGGATAAAGGCGTTGAAAACTATCAAATCGTAGCTTTTAGTGTCGATCCTGAGGTTGATAAGCCAGAAGTTTTAACGAATTATTTAAAAACGTATTCAGTGCCTGATGCAAGCAAATGGCAGCTATTAACTGGCTATGATCAAAAGTATATTGAACAGTTTGCAATGAAATCGTTTAACTCAGTAGTTAAGAATGATCCAAATTCTGACCAAGTTATACATATGGGAAGGTATTACTTAGTCAATGCTGATGGTATTGTTGTGAAGGATTATGCCGCTACAACAGATGTACCAGTTGAGACGATTGTGGCAGATATGAAAGCGTTATCTAAATAAAAAAAAACTCAGAGGTTGGAATGACTTCTGAGTTTTTTTATGGCTACAAGATGAAAGAAAAATCGAACATTCAATTTCCGACTTGCATAATATTGTCAAAGGACACTGTAAGCATTTTGCTTAAGTGTCTTTTTCTATGCTTAAGTACAATAATCACCGATACAGAATTCAAAATGCAAAGAAATCAATAGGGATCATATCTAAGCCCTGATCTTAATAACTCATCATTCAACCATTAAATCAAATAATTTTATTATGTCTACTAAAAGCAAAAACAAATCATTCGACTTTATTGAAATTCTTATATAAAGCTTCTTTTTAATAAAGGGACCGAAAATGTATTTTTTACCAAACATGTATATATTTAATGCAGCTGACTTATATATTATAAGAAAGATTTAACTGCTTTCGGCCAAATCTGGACAGTATTATGCCGATGCATATAGGCCATCAATAGCATGGAATCACCTTTAAGAAGGTGGGAAGTGAAAAACCACCATGTTTAGCGCGATTGAAACTGCTACGAAGAACGGTAGATTGAAATCCTTTTTAATTTGATTTAAATGTCTAATATTTTGCTGTACTCAACGGTTTCTTGATAAAGCATCGAAAAAATGACGGCAAATAAACAGTAACTCTAAAATATACGACTAATGTTGTTTATTTTAGAGTTACTTGACGTTGATAAAAAATTTTTTGAGGAGATGAAATAAATGAAAAAGCTTATTGAATTTATAAACGTAACGAAAGAATACAAAATAGGAGAAGTCCCAATCCATTAAAAGTTCATTCGATCCCTGAAAACAATGAAATAAATACGCCTACTTTAACTGTAGGAAATATACCATCAAAAAAGGATGAAATTTTATTAGATTCTCATTATGCAAAAGAACATCATTATCGTGTCGGCGATCAAATCACGATAAATGCGAATGAAAGCAGTTTTAACTTTACAATTAGTGGCTTAGGTGAAAATGTCGAACATGCAAAAAAGAACGAAATTCAAGACCATAAAACATACGGAGTAGCTTATATTGCTGAAGAGACATTACCCGAAATCTTAAATGGCTTTTACTATAATGAAATCATCATTGATGCTAAAGAAGATTACGATATTGAAAAATTAGGCAAATCAATTGAAGAACAGTCCAAGCAGCTTAGTTATTTAGATCAAGTAAGTAAGGACCGGACTTTCAATTATTCTAAAATCAATCAAACGATTAATAATAATAACTTAATGAGTAAGGTTATACCTATAGTACTTTTTTTGATTGAAGCGATTATCCTATTTCTCGCCATGTCAAGAACCATCGATTCTCAACGCAATCAAGTTGGTATTATGAAGGCTTTAGGTGTAAAAAACAGCAACATCATGCTTCACTATATGGGATACCCTGTACTGGCAGGTATACTAGGCTCAATCATCGGTTGTGTAATTGCCGCTTTTGTATTTATTTCTTTAGTAACTACCTCATGTGCAAGAGCCTACTCTTTGCCTGACATTAAATTCTCACTCTCTATATTTTCAATCATTCCACCGATTATTTTCTCCAGTGCTTTTGGTGTTCTGTCATGTTACTTAAGTGGTAGAACTATATTAAAGGAACACGCAGCTCAGGCTATGCGTTCTAAACCGCCAAAGAAGATGAAAAAGCTATTGATAGAAAGAATTCCAGGTCTATGGAGTCGTATTTCCTACAGTTATAAACTCATTTTGAGAAATATATTTTTAAATAAACGAAAAGCCTTAGCAAGTTCAATTGGTGTTGTAGTAAGTACCGTATTATTGATTTCTGCTTTCGGTACCCAAGCATCCTTGTTAAAAGTAGCAGACCAAATTGAAGATGTTTATACCTATGATCTAAGAGTAGATTACAAGATGGGCACAAATTCTAATACGGTAAAACTACCTTCTGAAATTAATAATAGTTATTTGTTATCCACTTTTCCTATTGAATTCATAAAAGACAATGAAAAAGAAAGCGCCAATTTAGTTGTTACTGAAAAAGAAAACAATCTCATTCATTTCTTTGATGAAAATGACGATAGGATATCTTTAGAAAATAATGGTGTGCTTGTACCCAAATCTTACGCTGACAAATATCATATTTCTAAAGGAGATAGTATCAACATAAAGTTCACAGCACCAGAGCTTAAAAATACTTCCGTAGATATGAAGGTATTAAATATATCTACACAGTATTCGAATCCATCATTTTATATTACACCAGAGTATTTAAAGAGCTTTAACATAGACTACAATCCTATCTCACTTTTAGTTCAAGCAAATAACTCTACAGATACTATGAGCGCTCGTAAGTTTTTTGAACAAGATCGCCGTGTAGATACAATTGCAGATAAGAATGATTTGAAAAAATCCGCTCAATATATTGTGAAGCAAAATAGTTTTGTATTTATCATGTTTATCACAAGCGCCATAATACTTTCCTTTGGCGCCATCTATACGATATCTTCCATCAACATATATGAAAGAAATCGTGAGCTTGCAACGCTTAAAGTACTAGGCTATCAAAAAATAAAATAAACAGACTAATATTTTTAGAAAACATCATCCTAACGACATTTGCAGTCATTGTTGCCTTACCAATCAGTGGCTATGTCTATAAAATTATAGTAAAGGCTCTATCAAGCACCCATCAACAAATCCCAAATAAATTAAATCTTTTAATCATATTAGTTTCTATAATTCTTGCGTTCATACTGACTATTATCTCTAACTTACTTCTTAGAAGAAAAGTTACCAAAATAAATATGATTGAATCGTTAAAAAGTGTGGAGTAGAGGTTTTGTGTAAAGGGGTAAAGTGATAACCATAATCAAAGAGCATCGATTGCCTAAAAATATAGACAATGAACAATGTATGGTTAAATATACGATAGAAGGAAAAGCCGGTATACGTATACTACAATAAGGCTTTAGTTAGCTACAGAACTAAGAGGTACTGACATAACAGGACAAAACCTAGAAAGCGCTAGAAATCAATTTTAGATACGTTGATTTCTAGCGCCTTTTGATATTTACTATTCGGTAGAATGACAAAGCTGAATAAGAAAAGACCGAGAATAACAGGCATTGCTACTTCAATAAGTGTAATAATCCCTGAAGGAATTAATGCAGCTCTAATGTACCGCAAAAATATAGTGTATGAAGATTTATTATTCCGTGTTCACTTTTTTGTAGGAGGGCTAGCTTTTTTATACCAGGACTGGTTCGCAAGAAGATTTGAATGCACCTTACCGCATCTATTAGCCGAATGATGATGCCAGGATTTCGGTTTTATTGCGAAAGAAAAGACGCTGGGGCACAATAGAAACAACAAATCGAGGGCTACCTTTAAAAAAGAATAGTCAGCTTTTGGGGAGATGGTTAGAGGCGAAGAAATTCGTCTCTTTTTCATTGTACGCTCGGCTTACGTAGGAACTATAATGTGGATGGTTAGGAAGTGGGAAGGTAGAAGTAGTGGTTAGGAAGCTGAAGGCAAAGCTCAGGCCTGAGGAACTCGAATCTCATAGTAGGCTAGGGATGATTGGGTGAGTGTCCACTATTCTTTCAACACGAAAAATGATCTTAGCGTGCATGCAAAGCTCGCTGTCTTTTTTAAAATTTTTATAGAAAAATGCTCATTTCACAGGGGTGCGAACGCATGTTCTTGTTTAGCTGAATTCGAGATATAGAGGGAAGTCAGTCAGTAAGTTACATACAGGAACATTTAGAGATAGAGCAACTACAAATAAAAGAAGGCAGTTTTCTAGAGGATTATTGCTATTGAACTAACGAAGCAGGATAGTTGAATAAAAATATATGATATACTTAATTTGGTAAATATTTAAAAATGAAAAAGCGTTGGATTTTCAGAGGTATAAATGGAATCTTTTATTGAACTAACGGAGCAGTTTAGTTGAATAGTGTTATTTAACTTGTTGTTCAACAATCGGGCCATTTAATTGAATAACACCTTTGATAAAATTAATGAATTTATGTTAAAATTTGGGTTAAATTATAAATTGATGTACATAAACTAATGACGCAATTTAGTGGAGGAGGGATTATATGTATGAGTGAAATATTTTTTAATGAGTTAGAGAAGAAAGTGAAGAAGATTAAAATTGAAGGTTTTGTCATTTATAAAGGAAATACACGGATCTTTGAATATTTAAAGAATAAAAAAGTCGTAGAAAAACCGACAAAGGTTTATTCCATTACAAAGAGTATTGTGTCTATATTAATTGGAATTATGGTCGATAAAGGGCTAATAAAAAACATTCAAGAACCTATTTATAACTACTTTCCGGAAATATTAGAGTTCAATGACCCAATGAAGGAGGAAATCACATTATTTCATTTGTTGACTATGACTTCGGGGTTACAAGTAGGAAAATTCCAAAGTTCAAAAAACTGGGTTAAATTCATACTAGAA
Organism: Lysinibacillus sp. NPDC094403; assembly: GCF_050278745.1. Taxonomy (NCBI): domain Bacteria; kingdom Bacillati; phylum Bacillota; class Bacilli; order Caryophanales; family Bacillaceae; genus Lysinibacillus; species Lysinibacillus sp. NPDC094403. The sequence continues at coordinate 341,716 of NZ_JBNNTL010000002.1, forward strand.
CAACCAGTTATACATAGACCAGGTTCAACCTTTGAATATAATAGTGGAAACTCTCATTTACTAAGCGCGATCATCCAAAAAGTTTCTGGAGGTTCTACCGCCTCATTTGCTGAAGAATTTCTATTTCATCCATTAGGGATAAAAAAATACATTTGGGTAAAGGACCCGCAAGGAATTCACGAGGGTGGCTTTAGTATTTCATTAAATTTAGAGGATATGGTGAAGTTTGGATTTTTATTACTAAACGAAGGGCAATTTAAATCAAATCAAGTGGTCTCATCTAACTGGATCCACGAGGCAAAAAAACCAAATAAACAATTTGAAGATGAAGACAGAACAGCTGGATATGGTTATCAGCTATGGACTTGTGAAATTACTAATAGTAACACCGAAATTGAATATTACTATGCGAATGGCTTATACGGACAATATATATTTATTGTTCCGAAGCTAAATATTATGGCTGTGGCAAAAAGTTATCTACAAGATGACCAGTCCTCTGCGCCGAAACTCTTTTTCGAAGAACTTTTACGTAGTTGGAAAGATGAATGAGAGATTTAAACAAATGAAAAGGGATTTTTCTCCTCTTCCGAGATCATAAAAGTATCTTGTAAAAAGGAGAAATCACTATCTTGATATTCAACGATCGGGCGCGATTGTTGAAGAAGCGTCGCTGTTCTTATTAAACTAACGGGGTGCATTAGTTCAATAAGAATTAAACAACTTTATTATCGCTTTACATCAGAAAAATACGGATTTACAACGTTACGCACTTTATGTTACCAAACGACGCTTTGGGAATGTTAAACTTTAATTACACGAGGGGGCGAAAAAATGGATTATACTAAAATCTATAATGAGGAACTGATTGCCTTAGTAAAAGAGAAAATAAAGTCAGTCGGTGAAATTAAAGCGGTGAAGTTTTTGAGAGAGCAAACAGGTATGTCCTTAATACAGGCAAAAAAATTTGTAGATTTTTGTAAAGAATAGACATAAAAATTAGAGTCAATAAATTAACCTGTGTTTTATTGCAACAATATTTATAAAGCATACAAAATAAATATAATAAACGTTCCCAAATAAAAGTTTTGGGACGAAATAAAACACTTAAAACGTTGTCATACCAATGTATTAAGTGTTTTTCTGTATTTCATTCATATACACCTTTTTATGCACTATCGTTTGAACTTAGATACAACAAAGCTTTCAATGCTGTTCAAAAGAAATTGCACTGAATCATATTTTGAATACAAACTTGCATATACAGCGGATTCCTTAACGTTATAAATCAACCTTTTCTTTTAACATAGCCTTTTTCTTTATTCAACTGACGGGTGCGTTAATTAAAGATCATTGAGTTGCATAGGCAGCTCTTTTTTCTTTATTGAACTCCCATGAAAGAACTTAATTATCTTTCATTTTCTGTGGTGAAGTGCTGATTTTTGCACTTCATGGATGGCTAACGGAGCAGAATAGTTTAATATGGATTATTTACTAAATGGTATAATTAAGTATGTTTTGATGAAAAAGGGGATTTATTTGGATCGAGAAGAAAGAGCAATAAGAAAACAAAGATTGAAAGAACTTGTACAACAAAGAGAGAAAAAACGTTTAGAAGAAGAATATACAAATATAGCATCTGAGTATAAAGAGTATTACCAAGATATAAATTTAGTAGAAGTTTTATCAGAAGAAGAAAGTGAAAGTATTTATGATAAATTACAAGATGATTATCCATTTGTAGTATCGTGTGGAATTGGTGGTATTGATTGGGGATTAATGAAAAATAAAGTGGAAATTACGAATTCTCGTCACATTCAACAGTTTATTAGTGAGCAAAGATATGACAATGCTAAGGTATTTAGTTTAAAAAAAGCATCAGGATATCCAGGAACCCCACCAGTATTAGTAACTCCAATAAATAATATTATTAAGAGTTTCAATGACTTAAAATATGTTGAGCAAATGCTATATTGTATTGAAAAGAAGTTTGTACTAGAAATAAAATTTAGTGGAGAAATTTTATTAGGGTGGAAGTAACAAATTGTTATGTCTGCTATTAATTATTCAACTAACGGAGCAGGTTAGTTGAATAAGAAAGTACTATAGCTTACGTATATAATAAAAGGAGTGAAACTAATATTGAAGGAGTTCAAAATAACCGTAGATAACATTGATTTTCACGGATATGAAATTGGTGAAAATAGCCTTCCTTCACTTGTTTGTCTTCACGGGCTGACTGGTGATTCAAACAGTTTTTCTGGACTTATCGAATACTTAATAAATGATTTTCACCTTATTCTTTTAGATAATCCAGGTCACGGAGAAACTGGTCCATTAGACCGGGAAGATGATTACAGATTTTCCTCTTTAGTAAACCGAATTTATCAAGTAATACAAAAGATTACTAATAAACCATTTTACGTGTTAGGACATTCCTGGGGGGCAGATCTCGCGTTGAATTTAGCGAAAGTTCAACCGAATGAGACTTTAGGGATAATCTTAATCGATGGAGGGTATGTGTTTCCTGAACACGCGGATGGATTGTCCAAAGAAAAAGCCTTAATAGATTGGAAGGCATATATTGAATCACGTATATATAACTCATGGGATGAAGTGGTCAAGGAATACCAAGATTACACAACAAAGCAATGGGATACAAGCCTTGATTCAATAATAATCTCTAACTTTAAAAAGGTAAAAGAAAACTACATCTTAAAGGCCGACTGCTTTAGTATTTTAGCAACAATTAAGGCGTTTTATAAAGAGCCTTGCTCAACAACTTATAATAGTATTATGTGTCCTGTCTTATTACTGCATGCAACTATTCCTGCCACAGATCCATCTAGAGAAAGAGGAATACAACAAATTGAAAAAAGCATTAATAATATAACGGTAAAAGGCATAAAAAACACAAAGCATAATATTCATTGGGACTTACCTGATGATGTTGCAAATGAAATTCTTCTCTGGAAACAGGAAAATAATCATAAAGTTTTTTAATAGTTCAATCATAATGTTTGATAAAAGAGAAGGTGCTAATCAACTAACGAGTGCTTTAGCTAATTATTCGATTTACGAAATATCAAACAAAAAACAGAGTTGATTCTACACATTTTGTAGATTCACTCTGTTTTTATGTTTTATCAGTAATATTAGAAAACAGCCTAAAAGAAACATGGCTATCAGGTGTCGAATGGAAAAAATTCAGGGAATACATTTGTTATAATAATTGAAATGGAGGCCCATGCTCACTTTTTAATTAGATGAAAAAGGGGATTTAAAATTTTTTATTTTGACCTTGAAGCATAGTTCAACCTTTATACTGTAAACGATGCAGTATAGATGCCTCCGTTCAATTAAGACCTTCTATCCAACTTGTTAAAGACATTTGATAATGAGATACATGGCTATTTCAAATCATACTGTGTTATGAAACAACAAGATGAACAAGAAAAATGTTTAAAGGAGAGAAAATAAAAAATGAGTCTAGAAATTTATAACGGAGAACGTTCTGAAGAAAGTGTTCAATTTGAAAAATGGTTAACTTCCGAAAGTAATAAGAAGAGTTTTTCTAGTATTGAAAACACTAAACAGTTTGTAGAGCTAAGGGGAACTGAAAATAGTAAACCATATGTTATAGGGAAAGATGTCCAATTTTTAAGTGATGTTAAGGAGCGGGCATTCGAGGGCATACAGGTTTTCACATTAAATGACCAAAAATCCTTGAAGCAAAAAGTAATTCTTTATATACATGGAGGTGCATGGACGAATCAACCTTTAGATTTTCACTGGTGGTTCATGGATAAAATGGCGCAATCCTTGAATGCGAAAATAATTGCTCCCATTTATCCTAAAGTGCCTCATTTTAACTATAAAGATACCTATCCAAAAATCCTAAACCTTTATAAAGAAATTCTTGAAACTGTTGAAAGTTCCAATCAATTAACCATTATGGGAGATTCGGCAGGTGGTAATATAGCACTTGCGCTGGCTCATCTATTAAAAATGAACCATTTACCTCAACCGAAAGATCTTATTTTATTGTCTGCATGTGTTGATATGAGTTTTGAAAATCCTCTTATATCTGAATATGAAGAAAATGATCCGATGTTAGCTAGTGAAGGAATGGAAGTCATTACAAAGATTTGGGCAGCTGATAAAAATTTAAAAGACTCATTGATTAGTCCATTGTACGGTGACTTTAAAGAACTTGCGAAGATCACTCATTTTATTGGAACGCATGAATGTTTATATCCAGATGCAATAAGACTTGATGAACAACTAACAGAACAGGGAATTGAAATCAAAACCTTTGTTTATCCTAAAATGAATCATGTGTTTGTTGTTATGCCAATCCCTGAAGCGGAAGATGCGCAACAGAAAATTATAAATATAATTAGTTAATTGAAAGAAATGGGGGGAACTGCTGCAGAAGCGGCCACCAGGAGGGAAATCTTCGTTTAAAACAAGAGCAAGAGATTCTACCAAAAATGCAATTTATATCAACATTGGTTTTCTTGCATTGACTGTAAATATTTTAGTAAGTTTGATAGTTAGTGCATTTACTAGGAAAGTAATTAAAAATGATGGAATTACTATTGAGAAAACCGTAGAAAACACTCTATAGTATAGTTTGTATTTTCTGAATATTTCATTTATATAAAAAGTGCCAAAAGTAAACGGACTATAATCTCCAAAGTTCAAGTAGAAGATTTATTATTTTTATCTGGTTAATTTTCCGTTAATCCGTTTTCAAATGAAGTCGTTTTGAAAGATATTGTGATTTAACCAATCAAGTTATGAAGAACATATGGTCTATTTTAGAATCCTGACAGATTTAATTAGAAAGATCGTAAAAACAGAGATTTTTCTATAAGACATGAACCAATTTACACTTATATAAAGATAAATGAAGAATATAGCAAATATCTGGGTGATCGCAGCCAGATCAAAGGTAAAGAAGCGTAGACCAAAATTAGATGTAAATTTGCTTAAAAGAATCCATTTTAATCAAGCATGTAAAAATGGATTCTTTTTTATTCAAATATAAGGGTGACAAGATTAACTATTTTATTTAAGTAATAAAAGAAAATGTCATCGAAGCCATGACATTTAAGTAAAGATCAGATTTTGTTGTCCATTAATAGCTGTTTCGTCTCAATATTATTAGTATACTTTTCATTGAAACATAACTTCCTATAATTTATATTATGTAAACTAAAATTATTTGGCGTGAGGGAGGGCTTGGATACGTTAAATACCCATAATATCTGTATATTGTATATGGTGTATATGGACAAGAACTTTTAGACACTGCCACAAACTCACCTTCTTTGCACGAGGATTTTAAAGCATTTTGATTCTTTGGACAAGAACTTTTAGACACTTTATTTTTTATGAAGACAAGAACTTTTAGACATTTTATTCTTTGTATTCAAGAATATATAGGATTTTTTTATTTTTTAGGACAAGAACTTTTAGACATTTTATTTTTATGGACAGATGAAAACTCATAAAGTTTAAATTACTCTGTGTAAATGGTCACTTAAAGCAAATTAATAAGACACAAAAGTGTTGGTTTGGAATAAAGTTTGATTAAAAGTTTGTTGCAATCGTTGATTTTATAATAGAAGAAACCCACGCATTTTGAAAAAAGTTTGATCAAAATGCGTGGGTTTTATTTAAATGCGAAGTTATTTTTATCAAACTATATTACAAATAATCGAACTTTATTATAAATGATCAATCTTTTTTACAAACTACAACTCTTTTTTCTTCCATCATTAGGATATTAATTTATTTAGGCTGTTTTCTCAAAGATTGTTGCTAAAACAAATAATATTGATTTAAGTAAATATTTAAAGAAAGAGTTTAAACTAATTTTCACGGTGTTCTAATTTTTTAGTTACCTTTTTCTTTATAAAGCCTATACAACCAATAATAATCATAAGGATTGAAATTATTTCAAGAAGCGGAAAAGCATACACACCAAGTAAACCTGACCACGAATCTTGTGTTACATACTGAGTTATTCTTATAAGGAAAAAGCTGATTATAGGGGAAAAAAGTAGTACAGAGAACAGTCCCCATATAATAATCTTAGCTTGCCAAGAACGTTTATAAGCAAGACTAAAAGCCGTTATTATACAAAATATAGATAATAGAATTAGAAAAAATATCATCCTGGATATCATCCCCTTCTGCTTTTACAAATTATAACACTTCCATTTAAAGAAAATTAGAAATCTTGTGTACTAATATAAGGGGAAATGAAAATGCCTTTCCGCACGAAAACAGCCTTTATTTAAGAAACATTTTTTATCTCTTTGCGAACAAATTCACATGTCCAATAACCTAAAAATGAATTTAAACTTCTGTATATTGTCCAATCTTTCTGAATTTCTCATAGCGATCTTCAATTAATTGTTCGCCATTTAGAGAATTCAATGCTTTTAGTGTGACGCTTATACATTCTTTTATATAAGATGCTTGCTTCGCAACATTGCGGTGTGCTCCACCAGTTATTTCAGGGATTATTCCATCAATAACGTCGAGCTCTTTTAAGTCAGGTGCTGTTATACGCATTGCTTCTGCAGCTTGCTTCCCTAGGCTACCATCTCGCCATAAGATCGATGCAGCCCCTTCAGGCGAGATAACCGAATACGTTGAGTTCTCTAACATAAAGACGCGATTAGCTACCCCTAATGCAATGGCACCCCCACTTCCGCCTTCCCCAATAACAATACTAATAACTGGTACTGTTAGAATCGCCATTTCAGAGAGAGTTCTAGCAATGGCTTCACTTGGGCCGCGTTCCTCGGCTGCCTTACCCGGATAGGCTCCTTTTGTATCAATAAAACAAATAATTGGGCGCTTAAATTTCTCAGCTTGCTTCATTAAGCGTAATGCCTTACGATATCCTTCAGGGTGTGGCATACCAAAATTTCGTCGAATATTTTCTTTAGTTGATTTTCCGCGTTGATGTCCAACAATTGTTAGGGGCTGTTCTTCAAAGAGAGCAATTCCTCCAAGAATAGCTGCATCATCACCAAATGTACGATCTCCATGTAACTCAATAAAGTTTTCACATATAGCTTCTATATATTGTAAAGTAGTTGGTCGTTCTGGATGTCTAGCAACCTGTACACGATCCCATGGCTTCATATTGGCATAAATAGATTGTTCTAGCTGTGTTAGACGTGTTTCAAGCTTTTCGATTTCGCTTGTCATATCTACATCTGCCTCTGTAGCAATCGTTTTTAATTCATCAATTTTTTCTCGTAATTGTACTACTGGTTCTTCAAAAGCTAAATTTTTAGACATGTTGCACACCGCCTTTTGTATGCATTTTTACAAGCATTACTACTTGATTTCGTAAATCCTTCCGATGGAAAACTGCATCAAGCTGACCATGCTCTAGTAAAAACTCTGACTTTTGGAAATCATTTGGTAATTTTTCTCTTAATGTTTCTTCAATGACACGGCGACCAGCAAAGCCAATCAATGCTTGTGGTTCAGCAATATTAATATCTCCAACAGAGGCAAAGCTTGCTGAAACGCCACCGTATGTAGGATGCGTCATGATCGAAATAAATAATAGTCCTTCTTCACTATGACGTTTTAATGCCACACTCGTTTTTACCATTTGCATTAATGATAGAATACCTTCTTGCATGCGCGCTCCACCACTAGCAGTAAAAATAATAACCGGTACACGTAATTCAATAGCTTTTTCAACGGCACGTGTGATTTTTTCTCCTACAACGGAGCCCATTGAGCCCATACGGAAATGAGAATCCATAATGGCTACAACAATTTCTTCTCCATCAAGAGTACCTAACCCAGTCAGTACAGCTTCGCTTAATCCCGTTTGTTGTTTAGCCACTGAAATTTTTTCTACATAATCAGGGAAATTAAGTGGATTACTTGTTTGTAAATGATCATCCATTGAAACAAATGAACCTTCATCTAAGAGATATGCTACGCGCTCCTGTGCAGTCATCTTGAAATGATGGTCGCATTTTGTACACACTTTATGATTTTTTTCTAATTCCTTTGTTAACTGAATGTGACGGCATTCTGGACATTTTGTCATAAGTCCTTCTGGAAATCCCTTTTCCTGTCCGTCCTCTTTCTTTTTACTAAATAAGCTACGTATTACCATGTTTTACTCCCCCTTTGTTGTCTAAATGCCTTGTTCAGCATTCATCCACTGTTCGTAAGCTTTTAATGCTTCTTTTTCATAGCCAAGCTGCATCGATTTCAACATAGTTTGAATGATTAATTTTTCTTCTTCTGTTGAGTTTCGATTTAAACGGTCACCGGCATAAACTGCTAACTGAAACCAGACTTTTAGTGAAAGACGATTTCCTGACGTGATGATTATTTCTCGTAAAACATCCCGACAATTAATCGTACTTTCTATCTCTAGCTTTACAAAAAAACAGCCCCACACTGGTAGTGTTCGCAGAGTCTCTGTACAACTTATAACGCGAATGGCTTCCTTTTCATGAATTTGTCGCGTTAATTCGACATCCTTTTTGATTTTTCATCTTCTAATATAAACATCGACAATATTTCTACGAGCTGATGCTTTTGTAGAAGCTAGAAACGTACCTTCCCCATGTCTCGTTTCAATAAGACCTAATAACTCTAAACTTCGCAATGCCTCTCTCACAGAGGATCGCCCGACACCTAGACGTTCTGAAAGGACTCTTTCGGAAGGTAACTTTTCACCAGCCTGTATTTTTTCTATTTTAATAAGTTGTCGTAATTGTTGGACGATATCTAAAAACACTTTCTTTTGTTCGGTTTTTTTATCCATACGATCAACTCCTCGGTCAATCTATTCGCCTTGGAATAATTATTGCTGTCGCTTTCCTTTCGCGCAGATAAACAATGCATCCAAAGGCTTTATCTTCATTCAGTATCTTCATTCAGTAGGTGTTTGGATACCTACTAAAAAGAAACAAAATCCACCACCTTCAGATGATGGCGTCTCTTACTGAATGAATTCAAAAGTGGTCTGGCCACTTTTGAATTTGGCTTTATCTTACAAAATAATTATTTGAAAGTAAAGAAAAAACTGCATAAAAATTTATGCAGTTTCTAAAATTCCCTTCAATTTCATATTCTTTTCGTCGTTTGTGCATATTTTATTTTCACTTGAGGTCTACCAAAGCGCTTTTCAAGCGTTCTCTCAATGTAAAGCAATTCATCTTCTAGTAAAAGCTCTTGAACAAGATGAAAAACTTGCGGGAATAAGGTTACAGAAACCGTTCCAAACTCATCCTGAAGCATGTAAACGGCGACCTACAAGGAAAGCACGTACCTGGCATCGTCCGGACGTGGCCCACTGAGCCAATACCCAGGGTTATTAATCGTAACTTTTTTATAATCGTCGCGACTTTATTTTAAACATCGTATCCTTTTTATAAACATCGCAACTTTATTTCAATTCTACAAAAAGTTATAGTAATTTAAACTTTTGTGTCTTTAGTTTCATTGATCCTACTTTTTGGACAAGAATGTCCAGACTTTTAATATTAAACAAATAAAATACTATAGCCAAGTGTTTTAATTAAGTTGATTCAATAAATTATTCACTTACATCTCTTTCTGATGCATATACCTTATGTTCATATTAAAGAAGTAAACCTACTCATTATGGTACATTCTGAGTAGGTTTAAATATTAAGAAGCAAAATTAAATAACTATTGATTTAATCTCTTTTTTAAAAGCTTCATAATTAGATTCTTTTAATTCGAACAAATTAGTATTGTTCCAATCGCTTATATCAGATAAAAATTCGCTTATATTACCTGTAATATTTTTTACCCTTTTTAATTCTTGTAAAGGTTGTATTTTACTTATTTCCTGTGTTATTTTGCTAATCATATATAATTAATCAGCACTAGGGATTTAATGGCTCGACTACATGCAACATAAAATAATCTGTTTGTTTTTTGAAAGATTATTACGTTCTTTCATGGGAGTTTAAGTATATTTCTTCACAAGGTGATTACATGCCATGCGTAAGGAGCAATACTTTGTTCAATTCGCATTTTACTACCTCAGGATACTGATATGTACGCTGTAATTGATTAGCTGTTAGATTCTTAAGTAAATATATCCAGCGTTCATGTAGACAATCTTTTTTTCAAACAGTACGACTTTATTTCAAAGACACAACGAATTTACTACACGCTTTTTATTTATCCCACACTCTCATCTGCTAGTACTACTATTTTTTATTACCAAATTAGCCGTTTCACTCGGATGGTTTAGAGGAAAATGATGACCATATGGAACAAAATCAACCTTACCAAGATGCGAAGGAGCAGAATAGCCTCTGTCATAATCCCCCCAAATAATGCGAAGATTATACTTTGTTACTTCATTTACTTCATTGAAATCACCTTGAACGTTTTTAAATAGTAAACTGTTAAGCTGAACCGTGGTATTTAAAATTCTAGGAGAAGTAAAACTGTTACTTATTTTTTCAATATAATGTTCAGGGATGCTCTCCGTACTTTCAAATAAACCATTACTTAATAAATAACGCTCTATCAAATTAGTAGTTGCCAATTTCAATGTCCATTTGTTCAAAAATTGAGGAACATTTATCGATTTAGCATTTTTTTTAGCAACAGGTGGCTGAAGTAAAGTAATTGTATACTTCTTATCTATGTACTTTTGTACTAATGCTTCCAAAAGAATATACGCACCAAATGAATGGCCAATTAGATGGGCACCGTTAGTAGCTTTCTCCAATAACTTTTTCACTACATTCAAATAGATATTTAAAAGATTTTTCTCTCGTTTAAAAGGAGAACGTCCCAAACCTGGAAGGTCCATGATCCATACAGGTCGACCCGTTTTTTCATGAAGCTCTTTCCCTAAAGGAAATAAATCCTCTCCATCACTTAATAAACCATGTAATAAAATAAACGGTTTACCCTCTCCTTGTGATTGGTAAATGGTAGTATTATTACATAATGTTCGTTTAAATAAATGACTGTGCTGGCCATTTTGATACATCATGCGATAATCCAGATCAGCTATTACGGCTGGGAAAAATTTCATTACATTTGTCTCCTTAAACCAATCTTCTCCCATAATCTTTTTCGCTGAACCATTTGAAAATGTTCGATTTGTAATAAAGTTCAGCCCATCAGCAGGAATTTGGGTTATTTTGCTTACGCCACTATTCATAAGTGCTTTCATAAATGGCAATGGGGCAGAAATTTTAGGTGCAGTCATATTCATACTTTCTGACATAGCATCTAATAATTCTGAAATATTCTGATCATGTTGTTTATCTTCAACAAGTGTATATGTTTGTATAGTTGGTTGTTCCAATCTGAAAACCTGCACAATAAACTTTGCTAGTTCATCGTTTGCAATAAGTGGTAATCTATATTCCTTACCTCCAGGGATCACTGGCATGAGCCCCTTTCGCATACTCTTCACAAGCAAGCCTAAGCCTCCTGTTTGCTCCGTACTCCCTGTTTTACTACTACCAACTACAGTTGGTGGATTAATTACTGAAAGCGGATAACCTACTGTTGATGCCTGCTGACGGATATAAAGATCTGCTAAAAACTTTGTTCTCTCATATGGATTTTTTATTTTCAAAAAATTGTTTCCTTCTTTAAACACATCTATCGCAATCTTGCTATTTTTATCATCAAAGGGACTCATATAGCCTACAACATGAATAAATTGTTGCAATCCCTTCAATTGATGAATATTTTTAGCGAATTCACTAATATGTTGGGCACCATTCAAAAATACGGAAGCTGCCTCTTTGCTTGTCGCTTGAATATCCATGGGGCCTCCTGCGTGAATAATCACATCCGTTTTCAATACCCTCTCCTTATCTTCAGCACTTAGACCTAAGTCTATTTTCGTCAAATCACCTTCAATAAAGTGCATAACTGCCTCTTTTAAGATACCTCTTTCTTGATAAATGCGTGTTGCTTTACTTTTCGACCTCACTAAAAGGAGTATTTTAACATCCTCTTTGGCTAATTCTTTCACTAATTGCTTTCCGATAAAGCCTGTTCCACCAGTTAAAAATACTGTTCTCATATAAAATCCCCTTTTTAGTACTACTCAGTACTAATTTGATGTAAAAAAAATGCTTCTTTTATCGAAGCAAGTTAAAAAAATGATCTACTGTTTTCATGATTACAGTTGCATCCTTCAGTGTTTCTGAAATAAATAGCGCTCCTTCAAGATTTGTAATAAAAAGAGATGCAACCTCGTCAATATTAATTGTCTTTCTAAATTCACCATTCTCTACCCCTTGTTTAAGTAATAGAGAAACTTTCGTTTGTAATCCTATAAAAAAAAGACCTATTTTTTCTTTTACTTTTGTGGCATTTGTAGGGCTTTGAATATAAAGCGTAATAAATGGACAGCTCCCCTTATATTCTCTCGTCTGAACTCCTTGTGATAATTGCTTTAAAAACAGTTGGATACGATCTTCAACTAATAATTGGTTTTGAGATAGTAAGCCATCAATTGCAGATTGATACATTTCAATCCAATAATCAACGACCCCTTCCAACAATTCTTCCTTATTAGAGAAGTGATAATACACATTAGACTTTGAAACTTTGCTTACACGAACTAATTCATCCATGCTTGTATAAGCAAACCCTTTTTCTAAAAATAATGTTGCAGCTACTTCAATCACACGTTTTTGATTCATTAGTTTTACCTTTGTCATAATTAGTACTGTACAGTACTATAATAGGTGTTGCAAGTATTTTTGTTAGTTTAATAAAAAAAATAATCAAAAAAGCTATACTTTAATTGATTTTACTGCTAAAAATTAATCTCATCTTGAACAAAGTTGAACTAAACCCTAAAACTGTTTTGGATGGCTTGCAATTCAACAATCTGGCCCTTTAGATGAAGAAAGACGCATTCCTTATAAAAGAAATGCGCCCGTTTATGTAATAGCAGTTTACTTCTTTTTGTTTGCATGCCTTTTTGCAAATGTAGAAGGGGAAAATGAAACTTTGTATTTCCCTTCAAGTTCCTTCCTTACTTTTTCCGTTAGCTTTAATCCTTGTTGATTATGTATTTCTTCAAGTTCAATCCCATTAGGAACTATTCCATCATTAGCCCAATCAATCCACTCACCATATTTTAATATCCATTTTGTTAATTCCGATTGCAGTTCGATGGAAATTGGAACATATGATATTTCAAAGTTACAGAGGCATTTATTACACCATATAGCATCAGCCCCGATATCTGCTTCTACTCTTAAATCATATGTTTCATCACATTTACATTGTTCAATCATTGCTTTTTATCTCCTTTTATCTTTTCTCTACTATTTTTTGAGTAAAGAGATGATTTCTTTGTTTTGTTCAATTTGGATTTCAATATTTACCCAAATGATCTGAACCCATCTTAATAGTATTATAGATAGGGAGAAGAAAATAAATTAATTGGACCCGAAGTACTTATCATTTTACACTTCGTTTGTTTAAGTAGAAAAGGCTTTTCCTCCATAGATGAAGTAAAGCCCGGTTAGTTCAATTATTTTTAAACAGAAGTTTTAAAATATTCTTTGTAAACTCCTCATATGAAGAATTCTTTCCCCGCTGGTTATACCACTTTCGAATCGTTTCTACTAACCAAAACGGCACAGAATTTCCATCTATTAAATGATAGTATTGCTCATATCCTTTTTTTAAATGCTCCCATCGAAAATCATTACCTTGTAATGTGTATTCAGAGACATCAATTATTTTTGCTCTTCCATTTTGTAGTAAAATATTTTTCAAATGGATATCACGTGGGTTGAGGCCCTTATTCCGAATATATTCTCTTGCATCCTCCACTTCATTTACAACCTGTTCTGGAATGTGAATACCTTGTAGAATGCAGTCAAAGAGAGTCGTTCCTTCTTCATAGCCTAAAACAAGATATTCGTCATATGAAGCAAAACATGTTGAAAAGAAAGGTGAATCTTCTAATAATTGATAAACATTTGCTTCAACTTTTACTTTGTGTAATTTGTCCTTGGCATATATTTTAAATGTATAGGCTGGGGCAGAAAGAGACTGAAAAACAGCCGCATCTGTCCCAACACCTATACACTTCAAATCATTAGCTTCACCACTTATGGTTACTGGATCGTTATTTGGATTTGAAAATACTTTAATTTTAGAAAGAGAGCCAATAGCTTTGTCCCAGTCGTCTTAACAAACTTCAGATTATACATTGCAGTTCATTGATTTTTACCTAACACTCCCGTAAAAGCTTGGAGGGTACTATTTTCATCATTATTTTGAATACCTCATTAACATATTCTTAGATTATAATTAAATTCCTGAACATCGAATTTTTACTTTGAATTTTTTAAATTGGTTTTTTGTAGAATGATAGGTTTTAATTATTTTGATCCTCAAAGAACATATATTGTGATTCTGAAACACCCAGCTATGTTCATCACTCTTTGAATAATTTTTATGAATATTGGACAAATCTACATTAAACGATAATTAGCATTATTTAAACGAATAATCCCCTTTTGAACGATAAATTATGAGAAACATCCGATAATTAGAAAGTTGTGACCAGGGTATTTATATTATGTAAACTAAAATTATTTGGCGTGAGAAGAGTTGCCTATGCAATTCAACATTATTCAATTAACGCACCCTGATAGATTAATAAGTCTTTAGTTTTGTCCCCATTTATTTTCGAAAATAAGATGTTCTAAAGAACGTCTTTTTTCCCAATTAGCTAACTCTAAAATGGGCTTTTCTGGGTAATTTTCAGTATAACCGATTGATATAAGAGCAATGGGATCGATGTGTGGTGGTATTTCCAAAATGTCTCTAATATCATTCTTTTTATAAAAACTTACCCATCCCATCGCAAGTCCTTCAGCACAAGCTGCTAACCACATATTTTGAATAGCACAGGCTGTGGATAATATATCTGTTTCAGGAATTGAATTTCGTCCTAATACATGGGAACCTCCTCTTGTAGGATCACATGTAACACAAATAGTTATAGGAGCTTCTTTTAAACCCTCAATTTTTAAATCAAGGAATTTCATTTTTTTCCCCCCATCATAATGAATAGCTAATGCTTGGCTTTCTTTTTCTGCTGCCCAAGCCAATTTTTCTTTAATTTCGTCAGTGGAAATCAAAATAAAGTTCCAAGGTTGCATAAATCCTACTGAAGGTGCATGATGAGCTGCATTTAATATTCTATGTATAATGTTTTCAGGGATAGGAGTTGATAAAAAACTTCGAATATCTCTCCTATTATAAATAACTTTATAAATAGACTCCCTTTCTTCATTAGAAAACATAAATTTCTCCCCTTTTCTTTACAAAAATGTTTGTTTTTAATATTAACTGATTTTTCATTATTCTGCCACGTAAGTTGAAGTAAAAATGCACCAAAAAGCGTGGTTTGGGTGTGTTTGTCCTTATCATTGTATCCGCATAAATCTGACTCCACCTCTTCTTTTCTTACATGCCGTTAGAGAATTCTGAATAGTAATTAGTTGTATAAAATTAAAATATTTTTACTATTCTATTTTAATCTAGGTCTGGCTACAAAGCCACAATCTATCGCTATTTGAAACAAGAGCAAACACAACAAATAATAAGGTTGTGCTTGCTCTTGTTTATTCATATTTGCCTTAACGTTGTAAATCCACATTTTTCTAAAGGGACCCCGTTTAAATCTAAATGCTTCACCAATATTTTAAAACAGATTTATCAATTGTTCTATATATTATGTAACTCAATTAAGAAGAGTCAAACATACAAATTTGCACGTTCGACTCTTCAGGTATTCCCGTTCTAAAATCAATAATATATGTATTTATTCTTCAACCAACATGTATCTTGATTCTGTAACAACCAGCTAAGTTTGTTCACTCATATGGATATTTTTTATGAATATTGGACAAATCTACATTAAACAATAATTAGCATTATTTAAACGAATAATCCCCTTTTGAACGATAAATTATGGGAAGCATCCAATAATTAGAAAGTTGTGACCAAGGTATTTATATTATGTAAACTAAAATTATTTGGCGTGGAGGAGGGCCTTGATTCATCAACTACCCATAATATCTGTACTTTTCGACTTGTAATTCTGAAGTTCCTTATAATTTTCATGTGAACGATAACTCTCCTTTTTTTACGATAATGGGATGATTTTGTACAGATAATCGATATCTGGGGGTTTTACACTTGCAACTACATGCAGCCATTGATGAATTTGTTTTGTATATTGAGATTGAAAAAAAATTACTCGGAAAATACGGTTACGAGTTATGGATACGATTTGCAGCTCTTCTTAACCTTTTTAATGGATCATGGCTGTTCAACCTGTTTAAATGAGATTACCAAGACCCAAGTACGTCGCTTTATTATCCAATATTTATTAGGATCATTAAAACAAAAACCTCGCTCGGTGAACCGAAAAATTTCTTCCTTAAAATCGTTCGCTAAATATTGTTTAATAGTACGATACCTTCCTAATGATTTTACGCACGGGATTGAATCGCCAAAGACCGATGATAAACTTCCTGTCTTATATGACATTAACGGATCTAAAGCAGCTATTTGACTATCTAGAACGCTCCCAATCGCGTTTTCCGATGCGAAATGACATTCTTATAATGAAGCTGAAACTTTTTGTTTTCTTTTCAAACGCATGAAGCCAGAAGCTGTTAGAACTCCTAAGATAACTAAAAATGTACCAACTATTTGAGGTAATGAAATAATAGAACCAGTTATGATAGATAGTATCATTGTGACTACTGGAACTAAGTTAAAAAATAAAGATGTGTTACTTGCGCCAATAGTAGCCATGCCTTTATTCCACCAAAGGTAGCCTAATACACTCGTAAATAGAGCCATGAATAAAATAGCACCCCAAGCTGAGAACGTAACGTAAGATAAAGGTTGAGGACTTGGTAAAAAGACCGTTAGTATCATAAGGCAAAGAGAACCAATTATCATCGTATAAGTGGTTGTCTCCATTGAAGAACTACCATTTAAATATTTTCTTCCTAATACACCGTATAAAGCCCAGCATATATTCCCTGCTAAAATAAGTAAATCACCTTTAGAAATAGATAAAGTTTGAATAATTTCCAATGAACCTTGAGTAAGCACCAATATAACTCCTACTAAAGCAAAAGTTATGCCAAGCATTTGCTGTTTTGTAATCGGATTTTTTAAGATAAAATATGCAAAAAATGCAGTTACTAAAGGGTTAGTCCCCATAATCAACGCCCCATTTAAAGGCGAAGTATACTTCATCCCTAAAAAGAAAAAAGTGTTAAATCCAAAGATGCCTATAATACCAAGTAGGATATACATTTTCCAATGGGTCTTAATAGTTCTTATCTTTATTTGTTTTTGAAATCCCAAGATAAGCACCATAACCAATGCAGCTATACCAAATCGCCATGCTGCAGCACTCGCAGCTGAAAAATAGTGAACAGAATACTTAGCCAGGTTGAAAGTAGCCCCTGTAAATACAGCAAATCCTATTAACATAAGATATATCTTACTCTTCACCTTTTAAGCCTCCAATCATCGTTTCGTATGTCTCTAATTTCACCTTCGCTACATTCATAACCGTTTCAATCTCTTGTTTCTGCTCTTCTAAAAGGAGTAGGTGTTTCTTTAAAATATCTACTCGGATTTGAATCTTTTTTAACTGGATGTCATTAGAATCAATATTTTCTAGAAGACATCCATCCTTTAAAAATTCTTGAATATCTTCTAAAGACATCCCTGTTTGCTTTAACATTTTCATGAATTTAAGTAATCTAATTTCACCTTCTGTATATCTTCTTTTCCCACCTTTTCTTAATGGAGAAGACAATAGGCCAATCTTTTCATAATAGCGCAAAGTATGAGCCGTGAATCCTGTTTTTATAGCCACTTCTGATATACTATACATTTTCATTTCCTCCTTTCTTTACATGCTACTACTTAGACTTGACTCTAAGTCAAGGGTTAAATAAAAACTAGAAGAAAAAATAAAAAGGTACGGAATTTTTCCGAACCTTCTTAGCAGCCTTTTTCATTTCCCATTCGATAACACTTTCATATAAATAGACGTAAAAGAAAAATCATTACCTAATTTTTCAAAACTAGCTAAAAGAAGTTACTTGTTTATTCAAGAAACGGGCCATATTGTTGAATAACATTCTTTTATGAAAGGTTACAAAAGATGGTTTGGCAAGATTATACTTTAGCTAACGGTATACTTAAGTGGAACAAGCCCTTAAATATAGGAGATTCTTGGTGAAGTTCCTTTAAGAGTTATACAAGTAGATCACATTGACGTCCTTGTTTCCTTGTGAAGAAACCGCTCATTATCTATCGTTTTCCTATTATTTTAAGTAACGAAAAGCGCTACAAAACTACTGATATTGAACTCCACACTAATAGTTAGAAAACACATATAACAATTGTAGTCTAAGTGCAGTTCACCTCACCTCACTACCTAACTGACTTTTCTAATACCTTAAACAGTTCTAATCTTTCTTCCATATCCCAGAAAGACTACTCATTAAATTAGTACCTTCAATCATCAAATGATCTGAAATCAACATATCTTCGCCATAATGATCTAAAGGTACAATGAAATCATTTTCAACTAACACCCGATAAAAGTCCTCTAGCGTTATTTTTTGCGTGCTGAATTTCAAAATCCCTTCAAAATGCTTACAAACTTCAGGATAAAATTTTGCATAAACACCCGTAGCATCGATGACTTCTAACAATTTGTGTATTGGTTGATTTTCTGTAAATGCGTGCGTAATCATAATCGCATCAAACGCATGCAACTCTTCGCTCTTTATATATTCCTCAAAGCTTATAGGAACCCAATTAATTTTTGGGAAAACATCTTTATACACGCTTTTCAGACTAGTATTTAACTCATGCTTATGTTTAGAAATACCTATCTTTAATGATATATCCTCCGAAAGCTCATATCCCCTATTATCACCCCAGCACTCCACAAACTTTTGCCGATTTGACACTTTTTTAAAGTAGTCACTCCCCGGATTCAAAAGAAGGTTGACATTACTAACTTCTATGGAGTAAATCTTGTAATCCTGATTATGATTTGAAAAGTCATATTTTCGTTTAATAGATCTCGGGATAGTCAAAAATTGTACCTGCTTTAGCATCGCAATTTGTCCAAAATGATATGGGAAATATGTTAATAATAGTGATTTTTTTGTATAGTTTGTAATTTGATAAGGTCCTGTCCCATAAAATGTTTCATTACTGCGTACATAAATGGACGCATTTTCCTGTGACAACAAGCTGAGTAAATAGCGATTTTCATACACACCCTCATGCAAAATTTCAATTGCATACTCATGCAATACTCTTATCTCTAAAATCCCCACTTTTTCAACTAGCTTTTCATTTTGTAACAAGCAATCACATATAATCCACGCATCTAAATGGATTCCATGATGAAAGACCACATTTTTTCGCAAATAAAAGACGATCGATGTTTCATTGCAGTTCCAGCTAATCGCAAGTGAACCAGCTAATTCTCCTACATCATTATAAACAACTAAAGTATTAAAAATATTTTTCATAATCGCTACGGAATAAAAGTCTGTTGCTTGTAATGGATTCATCGAAGCCACCGACTGATACATCGGTAAATAAAGTGTATCATTATTCGATTTATTCAAATGTTGAAACACATACTGTTCAAAAAAATTAGCTACTTGTACTTTTAAACCATCCGTTACTAATTCATCAATCCAAATAGGAAAAGCATCCAATAGATGTGCGTTAGCCAGTTGTAGAAGTCCTTTATTTAAATATGTGTGTAACTCATCATTCCAATGAACTTCACATGAATGAGATCGACCTTTTCCAGCCGTATAACGACAAAAACTTAACTCTTCAAACTTTTTAAAGTATCGTGCTAATTGTTTCGTACTCAACCCTATTTCATTCGCTAACTCTTCTTGCTTAAATACATGTTTATCCTTTGTTAAGATATACATTAATATTAATACTTTCATAAATTTCTGGCCTTTAAAAGCAGACATTTTTCATCACCGACTGTCCATTTTTCTTTTGTTACGTCTATTTTATAATAATAGAAACTGAGGAGGTTAACTATATGAAAATAATTAAACAATTTGAATTGGTACAGCAGATGTACTTCAAATTAAAAGCCAATCAATACCAAACATCAATGTAGGTGAAGTTTTAATTAAAGGTGCATATACGAGTATTAATTTTGCAGATATAAAAAAGAGAACAGGCACAAAGAAAAATGGGCAACTTCCTTTCAGTCTTGGCCTGGATATTGCTGGGACTGTTGAAGAAAGTAAATCAGATATGTTTCAAAAAGGAGATCGCGTTATCGCTTTTCCACAGGGTGGATCTTACGCTCAATTTTCCATTGCAAACGAAAATCTCACATATAAAATCCCAAAAGATTTAAGCTTTGAACAGGCTGCTGCTATGCCAACAGTAAGCTTTTTAGCAGCCATTTTAGTGGAGTTCATTGCAAAAATAAAGGCCGAAGATACTGTTGTCATTCACAGTGCAGCTGGTGGTGTGGGATCGATTCTAGTACAACTATGTAAACTAAAAAATTGCAATAAAATTATTGCAACAGTAGGCTCTTTAACAAAGGCCGATTATGTAAAAAAAACTGGCGCTCATATAGTTTGTAAATACGAGCAATTTGTCGAAACAACATTGCAGGAAACAAATAATTTGGGTGCAACAATCGTTTTTGACTCTGTTGCAGGAGCCATTACTGCAGACAGTTTGAAATGTTTATCTCATTTTGGCACGCTCGTTCAGTTTGGAAATAGCAGCGGTAGCAAAGGTCACTTTTCCACTGTAGATGTTCATAGTAGCTGTCGTTCTATTAATGGTTTTAGTTTAGGCACTACGCGTAAAATGAAACCCGAATTCATTCGTCCCTTTGCAGAGGAAATGATTTAAAGATTTGCAAGGCAAGAAATAAAAATAAATATAGATTGTATTTTTGATCTAGAGGATATTGTTGATGCACATAAATATTTTGAATGTCGAAACCATAACGGAAAAATTTTGTTAAAACTAAATCAAGAAATAAATCCCAATAAGTAGAACTTATTCCAAGTAGACATAGTATATTTAAAAATTAAACATATAAGTAACGTTTTATTAGAGAGAAGGTAATATGTTATGAAATCTATTATCCATTATTTTCACCCCTTAGTGTGGATAATATTATGTGGAACAATATTTGCACGAACCGCGAGCTTTATGGCAATGCCATTTTTAGCTTTATATTTACATAATAACTTACATACCTCTCCCCTAATTATTGGTCTAACATTAGGCGTAGGTCCGTTATTCTCTACCTTTGGAGGACTTTTTGGTGGCTATTTAACAGATCGATTTGAACGTAAATTAGTCATTATCTTAACAGTATTTGTCTGGAGTTTAACCTTTTTTGGTTTTACTTTCACAACATCTGCATCTATATTTGTCGTGATGAATGCAGTTAACGGTTTATGTCGGTCATTTTTCGAACCTAGTACACAAGCTCTAATGATTGATTTTACGGAGAGAAATAAAAAACGTCGACTATTTTCTGTGCGTTATACCGCTATCAATATTGCTGCTGTTATCGGACCTCTGCTAGGCGTTTGGATTTCAAATATGGCAAGTGCTTCGATTCCATTTATGATTACAGGTATTATGTATGCTATGTATGGGTTATTTTTACTGTTTGTATTGAATAGTTATCAATCTCAGCAACAAAAATTAAAAGCAAATCTTCATTTTGGTGCTATCTTTAAGACAATCGGTAAAGATAAAAAGTTACTTCTACTAATCATGGCCGGTGTCTTAATTTCACTCGGCTATTCACAATTTGATTCTACCTTGCCACAGCTTATCGATTTACGGGTGGAGGACGGTGTTAAGCTGTTTAGTTATGTAATCGTTGCTAACTCAATTACAGTATTAGCATTACAGTTACCGCTTAGCGTATTAACGGAGAAAATATCAATTTATAAATCACTACAAATTGGCATTGTTATTTTTTCATGCGGGCTACTGCTATTTGGCGTGTCAGATAATAATTGGATGTTTATTGGGAGCATGATTATTTTCTCAATTGGTGAGATTTTTTGCATCCCAATGATGAATGCCCTTATTGAAGAAATTGCACCAACCAATCAAAAAGGCCTATATTTGGGAGCCGCTCAGTTAAAAAATATAGGTGGTTTTATTGGGCCAATTTTTGGTGGATGGCTTTTAGTTATTGCTGTTGACTGGATGTATACCATTTTGGCACTGGTAATGGCAAGTAGTATTTGGATATACAAAAAAGCATTGCGGAGTTAATGAAGAACTAACGAATGAACTTGCATTACAAAAGCTAATCGTTTCAAGATTTATTTCGTATAGAGACAATTTACTAACGCTGTAAACCTGCATTTTTTAATATTCCCTATACTTCAATTACAGTGGCTTTAATTGAAAAACAATCTTCAACAATCGGGCGCTTTTCTTGAACAAGAAGGCGTCTTTTTAATTGCTCCAACATTTATTGATTACATTTTAAATAATCAATCTTTATTATAAAAATGGATAGCGACATCCAGGTAAAACATTGTATTTTGATCAATCTTTGTTCAAAACACAATGTTTATTTTTATCCAAAAAATTGAGGATTGTCGGAAAGCTTTAATCGATCCTTTTATTAAAAGTGACACTTTCAGTAAAGTGTTGCTATCTATAATATTTTGGGTGAGGAAATTATTTATTGTGAGTGATTATTAAAGTTAATCACGTTACTTTTTTTATTTACTAATTGGAATTTGATATTTTCATTTCGTAATGTAGCATTTTCAAGAGCATACTGTTTATTTATATGATTTCACGTTCATTACTCTTTGAATAATTTTTTTGAATATTGGACAAATCTACATTAAACGATAATCAACATTATTTGTACCAATAGTCCCCCTTTGAACGATAAATTATGAAAAGCATCGGATAATCAGAAAGTTGTGACCAAGGTATTTATATTATGTAAACTAAAATTATTTGGCAACGATAACTCTCCTTTTTTACGATAATGGGATGATTTTGTACAGATAATAATTATTGATTAATACGATATCTGGAGGTTTTATACTTGCAACTACACGCAGCCATTGATGAATTTGTATTGTATATCGAGATTGAAAAAAATTATTCGGTTAATACAGTCACTAGTTATGTATACGATTTACAGCTCTTCTTAACCTTTTTAACGGACCATGGCAGTTCAACCTGTTTAGTTGAGATTACCAAGACTAAAGTACGTCGCTTTATCCAATATCTATTAGAATCATTAAAACAAAAACCTCGCTCGGTGAATCGAAAAATTTCTTCTTTAAGATCGTTTACCAAATATTGTTTAAAAGAACACTACCTTGCTAATGATTTTACGCACGGGATTGAATCGCCAAAGACCGATGATAAACTTCCTGTCTATATGCATTAACGGATCTAAAACAGCTATTTGACTATTTAGAACACGCCCAATCACGTTTTTCGATACGAATTGAGATAATGTTTAAATTGTTAGCAACAACAGGTCTAAGACAATCTGAACTATGTGAAACATCAATAATATCCTACAAACTTTGTGAAGTACTATACTTAAAGTATTTTTAGTAAAATAAGTGACGATTGCCTTCTTCGGTCAAGAAAACAACTATTTTTGAGAAAAACAGTCTTTATTAGTTAGTTAACTTTACATATATCATTCGTGTTTTATTCAATCGATGAAGTATCCAGCCGATGGACGAATAGCACTTTCATATTTAAAACACGAATATTTAAATATTTTTTAAGTGTAATAGTTCGTTTTTTTTGTCATCTGGCAGTATTTGCAAACAATCGTCTCTAACTATATTTATCACTTCATTCCTCTTTCTTTCCAAACGATGCTTCTGAAGTATAATTCCTATTGTTTAATGACTTTTCGGGTGTCCGTAGATTCATGTCCACTTACAATTTGAGTCTAATCTTTACTTCAATGTCAAAAAAGTTTAGATTTTAATGTTTTCTATTTTTCCTCAATTAAAATTGTTAATTTACCTTTTTTTTGAAATGACACTATAAAGTGAATCGAGATTGAGTAACACGTACCGTTGCCCATCTCAATCGCTCTCACAGCGCATAATAAAAGCCTTCCGTGTTTTCGGATGTCATGGAAATAAAATTTACCTTGTCTTTTCAAAACAAATGGTCACTAATGAAAAATTTGCAAAGGGTCCATATTTCGGTGTATCTGAATAAAAATATAACCATCATTTAGTAATAATTAAAAAAAGTCACTCATTCATAAAAATGACTGACTTTTAAAAAATCCTATTATCTAACTCAAGTCTCAGATTCCCTATTAAAACTATAGTGTTCACTTCCATTGAGTAGTTCCTCCTTGAACAAGCTAAAATAGATCCTAAAGTTGGTGGATGCGTATATTATACCTCTTAATTTAACAATCCTTATTCCGTTTATTGTTCCTGTAATGGAATAACATGACTAACATTTTCAACTCTATTGTCACCTACATTACTATCAATACTACATCTTGTTTAGCCACATTATTACAGATTTATTGAAGTAGTTGAGATGGACTCACTTTTTGAATTTGAACAAGTATGTCAAATGATTTACCTAATGATATATCAACAGTTGTTGGTATATCAGGGCCTTCGGTAGTTATTCCAGAAAAAATTGGATGTTGTTCGTTTAACCAAGTTTTTGTCACTCCGTTTGCCTTACGTAAATCAATAAAAAATTGGTCTTTTTTGACTTGTCCAAAGATGTAATTATAACTGTTTGGATCATCTGATTTTAATGTTCCATATGGGCCATATTCATAGTTACTATTATATACATTATATCGTCCTTCATAAACAGATGTTCCAATAGATACATACCGTTTTCCATAATGTTCTGCTAAATGCTGCCCAGCTACTTTAGGGTATATAAAAGGAATCATATTTGTTTTCGAAACGTGTCCATTATGTCCCCATACAATCGTTTTTCCTAAATGTTCTTCTGACCACTTCGCATTTTCATACATTGCAATATCATGTTTCAAAAAAAGATCTGATGGTTTATCAGGAGTTGATGCTAACATTGTAGTAAACTGCTCAATAATACGGGCATTTTGTTTTATCCATGCGAACTCTTTGGATTTTCCATTTAGATTACTTTTATTTTGTTCTAACAAAGCACTGATTTGTTTAGCGTCTGAAATATATTTTTCTTTATTTTCTTTCGTAAGGTCGCCAAAGGTATTAATATCCTTTGTTACAGGAATAAGGCCATTTATCTTCTCTTCTACACTAGGCACAAGATCGGGATTGTTCCTTTTTATATATTCTATTATATTATTATAAATATTTTTGTTTACTGATTGTATATCCATCCCAATGACACGCACTTTAGATTTATGTTTTGGATCAGCATTATATTGTCGAATCCAGTTAATTAGATTTAATATTTCTTGCGTGTTAAATTCAGGTGATAGATGTTGGCTCGGGTTCCCGTTACCAGTAAGAACATAATGATCAATTTCCAAAGCTCTGTCCCATCCCTCTTCTAAAACTAAGTTGGTAAAGCCCATTTCAGATACTAAATAATTAACAATGCGGTGTTTCATTGTAAAAACTTCATGAGCCCCATGCGTAGCTTCACCTAAACCTACGATTGAAGCTGATCCTACCATATTCTTAAGCGGTTTTAAATCATTAAGAGATGCAGTTGGATTAGTCGTTTTTAAAGGCTTTGCATGCACTTCTAGCCATTCCTCTATTTGATTTGTATAGTTGGGAGCTGAAACAGAAACTTCTGTTTTCGGATTTGCATAAGTACTTCCTGTAAAATTAGTCAGTGTTAAAGCAAAAACACCCATTGCAATAATTATTTTCTTTTTCATAAAAACCTCCTAAAATACTTATTATTAGTTTTTTGACATGGTCTAAGAGCTTTCCGTTTAAATCATTAATTCTCTTCTCACTAATTTATTCTAGTTCCTAAAACTCACTTATTTCTTAATAGATTCTTAATAAATCCTTAATTTACTCATATCAATTAAACAAACAAAATAATCTTCCATCCAAAAATAAAAAGGGCAGATTATTTTGCTATTCATTTTGCATGCTTAATGCTCAAGTTAGTCATTTTTTAAACCTTTAAACTTTATTACAAAAAAACGTCATACTTTCTAAATAAGAAAGTTTAGAACTTAAGTAAATATTTTGTTCATCTTCATACCCAAACGTAGCCAAAGGATAAAGCTGTATTATTCGCAGCTATTTTGGCAGATGGAATTAATCTTGGTCTTTCAAGATGGCAGATGCATATATACAATATGTTTACATTCCCTGTCTTCAGACTTAGGTCCGAACTAGTATACAAATGGTAAGGTCGTTATGAATTGTAACACCGTTGAAAAAGGCCGTCGCTTTAGTTTCTTGTATATCGGTAATTGAATCTCCCGAAATGTATTTGATCTTATATTTAATCAAGTTGTTACTAAGATCGTCGTGCATATATAGTGTAAAAAAGAGTCGAACATACAAATTTGTATGTTCGACTCTTCAAGTATTCATTACAAAAGTCCGTAACACTTATCGAATCAAGAATCTAGTTCATTTGGCTTCCTCGTCGGCCGAGGGACCGTAAATGCCTGGCACCGAAATATCAAGTAGGCGCAAGTATACCCCGAGCTGCGCCCGGTGGTGGATCATGTGGTTTAATCCGTAGGTGCGGAGCGCAATAGCTCTCGGCTCACGGCGGATGATATGGTCACCATGGCGTAGCGTCCATTCTTCGCCGAGCGTTTTTTCGTCACATTCGGCGAGCAACTTTTCAAACTTGCCGACGTTTGCGTCAAACTCATCCATAACGTCAGATCGTTTTTCCAAAGGCTCCCTTCGTAGCGGAACGGTCGAAAGATCAAACTCCGCGTACTGAAAAATCGCGATTTGCCAGTTCAGCAGGTTGATCAGGTGCGTGGCCAACCCGCCGAGTGTCATTGATTTCTCATGTGGCCTCCATGACATATGCTCCTCAGGCAAGCGTTCTAGAACGCGACGCGTAGTAGCCAGTTCAAACCTTGCGTCGCCGATGATCAATTGTTTAACCATAAAATTCCTCTCCTCCTTATGGTTAGCATACTATAAATTCCATTCGAGTAGAAAGCTCTCTGGTTAACGGACTAGGATTTGTATGATATTGCGCTATTTTGCCAGTACAATTCTTCACAATTAGTAGTCTTTCGTTTAAACACTTCATATTTGCTTAAATAATACTTTTACCCCAAAAGATCAAATGGTCAGTTTGTATCGTGAATCTGTAACACCTAGCTAAGTTCATCACTCTTTGAATAATTTTTATTAATATTGGCCAAATCTACATTAAACGATAATTAGCATTATTTAAACGAATAATCCCCTTTTGAAAATTATAAGAAACATCCGATAATTAAAAAGTTTTGACCAATGTATTTATATTATGTAAACTAAAATTATTTTGCGTGGAGGAGGACTTGGATACGTTAACTACCCATAATATCTGTATATCTGGAGGTTTTATACTTGCAACTACATGCTGCCATTGACGAATTTGTATGTATATTGAGATTGAAAAAAATTACTCGGAAAATACGGTTACGAGTTATGAATACGATTTACAGCTCTTTTTAACCTTTTTAACGGACCATGGCTGTTCAACCTGTTTAATGAGATTACCAAGACCCAAGTACGTCGCTTTATCCTATATCTATTAGGATCATTAAAAAAAACCTCGCTCGGTGTTCGCTAAATATTGTTTAAAAGAACACTACCTTGCTAATGATTTTACGCGCGGGATTGAATCGCCAAAGACCGATGATAAACTTCCTGTCTATATGACATTAACGGATCTAAAGCAGCTATTTGACTATTTAGAACGCGCCCAATCGCGTTTTTCGATGCGGAATGAGCTAATGTTTAAATTATTAGCAACAACAGGTATAAGACGTTCTGAACTTGTTTCATTAACATGGGAACAAGTTGATTTGGTAAATGAAACGATTTGAATTGATGGAAAAGGGAAAAAAACGGATATTGCCCCTTCATCCACATTTAATGCCGCTTCTGGCATCCTATAAAGCTTCTTTAAAATCCTATCAAATTTATCCATCAGAACCTGTTTTCCTAAATAAAAATCGCAAAGCATTAGATCCGCGTGGTTTACATGTCATCTTTAAAGATGTGTTGAAAAAGGCTGGTCTCCCACCTACCCGCTTCATGCTACATCACTTACGGCATACTTTTGCAACGTTGATGTTACAGCAAAATAAAGAAAACGTTGATTTACGAACACTTCAAGAACTACTTGGCCATGAAAGTATTACATCAACTCAAGTCTATACACATACATGTTTTTGTAATTTTCAAAACTAATGCCATCTCCATCTGCTTTTTTGAACCGTTTTGAATTCATTCTTCTTGTTTACATTTATGTATAAAAAGAAAAACCCACTTCTAAAGCGAAAATTTAAAAGCGAATTTTTTCAATAAAACAAATTTATCAGCCAATTTATTTATTAAACGTTTTGTTCAAACGCTCGTCCAAATCTTCAACCTTATGTTTCTGAATGGCCTTTAAAAACTTACGGACAATTGCTTTAGATTCAATTTCAGAGTTAATCAAATAGAAACAGAAATCCACTAACGAATCATGCTGAATGAGTTCACTTTTCTTATCCTCATCTATTGTTATACATAATTCTGAATCATGTATAACCTCTAGGATATCATAATCATTACTGAATATGATGGAAGCCCCTAATAACATGGCTGCTGCTAAACTATGAATTTCTCCTAGATCGTTTGTATGTTTTAAGGGCCGACCTTCCTTTTCTTTCTTTTCGTCTAAATCTGAAAAACCTTGTTTTACGTCATCTAAGTAGCGCTCATAGATTTCGTACATGTCATCAGATAGTGTTGACTCATCATCAGGATCAAATAGTATCCAATCGTTTGTTAATTTGTTATCAACATTTTGCTTGACCTCATTTAACAAAAGCTCGTCATACACCATTTGGTGTACATAGACTTCATCATATAATGCATCAATCCATTCGAACACATTTTTTATCTTGTAATCTGTTGCAGCAATTAATATGTTTGCGTCTATGAATACTTTACCTTTACGTTTCACAATCATCTACCCCCATAGACAGCATTTCTTGATACTGCTTTGCTTGTTGGGGAGCAAACTTAGCCAATTTATTTGCGGCAATTAAACTGTCCAAACCAACATGTTCTACATTTTGTTTAACGACATTTTCATAAGCCTTAAATCGCGTTTCTTTCACAGATTCATCTAAATACGCATATGGTAACCCTAGTTCAGTCCGCTTTTCTATCCAATATTTTTCATCTGTACTTTCCAATGATTTAGTCATTTTTAATCCTAGTTCTTTGACTCTTCGAACCGTAGTCAAATATGGCACCTGTGCAAAATCTGAAAGATAAATTATAGAGCTTTCTTCATCTGACATTTCTAAAAATCTATCCCACATTTTTTTAACTAACGTTTTAGGAAGCATTACCGCAGCTGCAAATCGATCTGCAGCACGTTCATGATCAAAATCCGGATCAAACGGTACAATGTTAGTTAAATGCCACAATTCATGAGCAACGGTGAAATACCTTGTTCTTAACGGATGGTATGTGTTTACGGCAATAAATTGTTCTCCATTATCATGTGTAATAGCTGCACCGAAGTACTTCTCATCTTCTACGTATTGATATATAATATTCGCTTTTTCAGCTAAAATTTTTTCTATTTGACCACCAGTGAATAGTTCTTGCCCATACTCATCTTGTAAGAAACTTGTTGCGAATTTCTCCGCAATTTCTTCAGCTTGTTCTTTTCGGTTCAAGATTTGTCACCTGCTCTTTTAATCCAATATAGTCATTAATTGCAAATAGTAAAGAGTCCAGCTCTCTACGTGATCGACGATTAGTTAATTCTCCTCTTAAATTTACAGTTAATTTATCTTCTTTTATAACTTCAGGTTGCATTAGTTCTTTTGGTGTTATGTTCATTATTTTTGCTAATTGTTCAATTCTTTCAGGTTGAAGAGTTCTTTCTCCTTTCAATATAAATCCAACAAGTGATTTACTAATGTCCATTTGCTCAGCTAACCATTGATATGACTTACCCTCCAACTCTAACCATTTCTTTACTCTACTTATAACTATCTCATTCGTTCTACTCATATTAGTCCTAATCCCCCATAAATCTTCTACACTTATTGTTCAGAATTTTATAGCTATAAATTCAATTCTTTCCGGTTTAAGAATTCGTTCTCCTTCAATATATATCCAATAAGCGATTTACTTTTGTCCATTTCCTCTTCTAACCATTGATATGAATTGCTCTCTTCAAACTTAAATCATTTCTTTACTCTACATGTAATTTAGTTCTTATACTTATAATAGTGCTTAATAATCGTCTACACTTATTGTACATTATTTTGTAGACGTCTACAAATCTTTGTTCTCCTACCTCTATCTATATCAATCGTATTATATATATTCGGGTAACCATTAATACATTCCTAAAAGTATCCTTACAACTTAATACGAATTTATCAAAGGAAAAAATAAAAAGTAACCACATGTCCTCAGCGGTTACTTTTTTATGTAATTAGTTAAAGGTTGAGTTATTTCACTTGAATAAACCTTTTATTTTTCTTAGAGTGTTCTATAGAAACTTTAGATATTAACAACCTTTATAACTTTAGTAATGAAACTGTCTTTATCAGTTACATTTAGAACATCACAATAATCTTCCAAAAGCTCTTTTGCGATTTCAACTGTTACTTTGTCAAACCGACTTGCAAAATAAGTAATTTGTTCAGATGTAGGATATCCAGACAAGTATGCTGCACGTTTATCTTTCAGAAGTTTAGCACTTTAATTTAGACATTATTTTGAGACAATACTTTGGGACAATTCCTGTATATTGTCCAAACAACCATTACAAATATAATTTGAAAAAATGCTGTTGTATCTTATGGATATCTACTTCTTTATCAGCATTGCACATATGTCTTTAATAAAATAACCCCATTCTAAATTAGAATGGGGTTATCATTGGTTGTGATTCAAAAAAACTTTATATTTTTTTAGTTAATTAAAATACTTCTTCTGGTTTTATCATGGAATTATTCGTATTTGTAAGTGTTTTTATATTGTATATGGACAAGAATCTACAGACATTTTGGATAAGAATGTCCAGACAGCTCATTTTTTCAAATAAATAAGATGGATATGATTGTCCAAACAAATTATACATTAACTAATGCTCTTAATGTCTTAACGTATAATCGATAAATAACAGACATAATTTACTCGTTTATTTCCTCAACAAATTCAACTATTTGATCGTCCTTATCATTTTCCACAGATTATTGTGGCTTTAAAATAGTTTGATCAAAAATACCTTGGAACCCGTATTTATGCAAATAACTGAGATTAATATTTAAATAAGGAAGTACATGAAGTCTCGGTTTTTTATTTTTTTAAATGATAAGGTACAGTTGTTACTACTACGTCTCTCCGATACAACAAGAAGGCACGAATAAGTAAACTTGATTGGTTATGAAGAATATTGTGCCAGCCTTTTTTAGGAATAAATTGTGGAATGACAACAGTTACCTTATATTTCCCTTCCCTCGCCTTATGCTCTACAATATCAACAAATTTTGTAAGTGGATTGATGATACTTCTGTAATGAGAATGCAGTGTTACCAATCTTACATCAGGTTGCCAATTCTTCCATTCTTCTTCAAACTTCTGCTCGTCTTCTCTTTCAAATGCAACATATACAGCAATAATTTGTTCAGGAGAAAGAGATTTAGCATAATCCAAGGAATTTTCTACAACATGAGTCATGCCAGCAACAGGTACTATCATAACATTACCTTCGATGGTCATAGATGATTCACAAGTTGTGAGCCTAAGTTGGTCTCCAACAGCTTCATAATGCTTTCTAATTCGATGAAAAATAAAAACAATAATAGGTAGAAAAATTAAAATTGACCAAACCTGTGAGAATTTTGTTATAAAGAACATCATTGTGACTGTGAAGCTAATAACAGCACCCGTTGTATTGATTATGAATTTTAGAATCCACCCTTTGGGTTTTTCTCGCAGCCATTTAACCATCATCCCCGATTGAGACAGAGTAAATGGAAGGAATACTCCAACTGCATAAAGTGGGATAAGATGCTCTGTTTTTGCATGAAAAGCAATGATTAAAATGATAGAAGCAATTCCAAGTATGATGATTCCATTAGAATATCCTAATCGATCTCCCCTCATCAGAAACATTCGGGGTATAAACTTATCTTTTGCGAGATTAACCGCCAACAATGGGAATGCGGAATAACCAGTATTTGCAGCAAGGATTAATATCAGTGCTGTAGTTCCTTGAATAAAAAAGTACATGAAATTCCGTCCGAAAGTTTTTTCAGCAATTTGGGAAACAACGGTTACCTCCCCACTTGGAGCAATGCCATAATAATAAGCTAAAAATATGATTCCTGAAAACAGTATGGCAAGCAAGGCTCCCATTGCCATTAATGTTTTAGCAGCATTATTAGGACCTGGGTCTTTAAAGCTAGGAATGGCATTCGATATGGCTTCTACCCCTGTTAAGGCAGAGCTTCCTGAAGCGAATGCCCTTAAAAGAATAAATAAACTGATTCCCGACACAGGTGTACCTATTGGGGTGTGTAGTTCGGGCGAAACTCCTCCAGTTAGAATATTATAAATACCCACACCAATTAATATTAACAACGCTAAAACGAATAAGTAAACAGGGTAGGCTAATATAGAAGCAGACTCCGTTACTCCTCTTAAATTCAAAATTGTAATAAAAATCACAAAAGCAATGGCAATTTCTACGTTAAAGCCATGTAAGGTGGGAAAGGCAGATGTGATAGCATCAGTACCAGCAGACATACTTACAGCAACAGTTAATATATAATCCACCAATAGAGAACCTCCAGCTATTAAGCCTGGATTTACACCTAGATTGCTTTTTGAAACCACATACGCTCCACCCCCATGAGGATAAGCGAAGATGATTTGCCTATAAGATAATATGAGAGCTGTTAAGAGAATTAATACGCCAACTGCGATAGGAATTGAATACCAAAATGCTGCTGCACCGACCGTAACTAATACTATTAAAATTTGTTCAGGACCATATGCCACTGATGACAGAGCATCAGAAGAAAGGATTGCTAATGCTTTTGTTTTGTTAAGCTTCTGTTCTCCTAATTCATTGGATTTCAAAGGTCTTCCGATTAAAATCCTTTTTATGGATGAAATCATTAATTACTCACCGCCTAAATAGTGTGAATAGGTTATATATTCCCTTATCAACAGTCATTTATCCAGAAAGAGCAAAATCTTTACATGAATAAAAAAGTGTCTACAAGTTAGCCCATTCAAGGTCTTTATGGCGGTTCATACTATTTAGGGCATACATCCAACCTAAGCTCTGACATTAGGCATAAACTGGCTATATGTCTAATTTTAAAAGGGGTGAATCTTCACTTATGCGATATATGGAAGAAATGCCTTTCTATGGCCAGAATCATAGGGGTCTTCAAAATTGTATATTTCGTTTCACGTATATGTGGCTTAGAAATGGTGACAATTTCTGGTTCTTTCTGACTGCTATTGGACACGAAAGAGCTTATGGCTACAGGTTTTTCGGTGGAAGATGGAATCAATATTCGATTGCTTTAAGAGACATTGACTCCTTCCATTGTTCTCCTCCGACTCCTACTCCATATTAGAAAACTGCTCCTGACCTTTGTAATCCTAGCGTTCAGACTTACTTTAGAAACGTGCGGGCTTACATAATTAGAGAGTGTTTTTTGAATCTAATACAGTAAACACCAGATACACTTCCGTGTTTCCTTCCATCATGTATAAAACGTTAATCTTTCGGTTAGCGTTTTTTATACTGAAATTAGAATGAATGCCAAAACGAACATAAGTTTAATCCTTCACAACTTCAATTGAATTATAAAAATATGCTTTTACTTTCCTCAACTAACTGGCTCGATAATTAAAGGACAAGCCTTATTAGACGTGTGCCTCAATTTCAATTAAATCTAAATAGCTTTTGAAAGTGGGCTGTTTTCCAAAGTGTACGTGATGCTATTGGCAAACGTATTGAACAATTTGTAGCTGAGGAGCTGAAATAAGATGAAAAAAATTCATATATATGAACCAGCAATGTGCTGTTCTACGGGCTTATATGGACCATCGTACATAAGAAATAAAGCGTGTTTGTCATAAAAAGTACTCCTATAATTTAATGGTTTTAAAATATTTCTTCTGCCAACGCAAGGCAACCCAAACAAGTCCAATAAGTACTGGCACTTCGACAAGTGGACCAATAACAGCAGCAAACGCCACACCACTATGAAGACCAAAAACACCTACAGCAACAGCAATTGCTAACTCAAAGTTGTTACTAGCAGCTGTAAACGAAAGAGCTGCTGTGACAGGATAAGATGCACCTGCTTTACGAGAAGAAAAGAATGATACTGCAAACATCACAACAAAGTAAATAAATAATGGAATAGCAATTCGTACAACATCAAGTGGTAATTCCACTAATTTCTCCCCCTTTAATGCAAACATCATCACAATTGTGAACAGTATTGCAATTAAAGTAAGGGGTGAAATCTTTGGTAAGAACCTTTCCTCATACCATTGTTTCCCTTTTGTTTTGATACCTATTAAACGTGTTAGGAATCCAGCTGCAAACGGTATTCCTAAGTAAATAAGGACGCTTTTCGTAATTTCCCACATGGAAATGGATACATTAAAATTCACTAAGCCAAACCAACCAGGTAATACATTTAAGAAAAAGTAAGCAAAAATCGAATATGTAACGATTTGAAATATGGAGTTAAAGGCAACTAAACCAGCCACATATTCGCGATCTCCACGAGCTAAATCATTCCACACGATTACCATCGCAATGCATCGAGCTAAGCCAATCATAATGAGCCCAGCCATGTACTCTGGATAATCTCGTAAGAATATAATGGCCAAAAAGAACATTAAGAATGGACCCAGTAACCAGTTTTGGAAAAGTGAAAGTAAAAGAACTTTCCAATCTTTAAACACACGCCACATTTCCTCATATTTTACTTTTGCCAGTGGTGGATACATCATCACAATTAGCCCTATGGCAATCGGTATCGAAGTTGTACCAACTGACATGGATTCTAATGCTTCTCCGATATTGGGCATTGTTATACTTAAAAGAACGCCAATACCCATAGCAACAAAAATCCAAAGAGTAAGGTAGCGATCTAAAAATGAGAGCTGTTTTGTTAAAGATTCATTACCCATTAATTTTCATCCCCTATTTGTGTACAGTCCGAGCTACAATTACAACCCTTTAACGGCTCAATTTGTTCTAAAATACCTTTCATAAGTGTCGTCTGTTCCTCAACTAAACGATAATGTTTCCATGTACCAACCTTTCGTTCGGTAATAATGCCTGCCTCCTTTAATTTTCGAAGATGCTGACTAACTGCAGGTTGTGAAATACCTAAAACATCCACAAAGTCACATACACAAACCTCCCCATTTTTCATGCATGCAAGTAATTTAATGCGATTCAAATCTGCTGCTGCTTTTAATTGTTTTTCAATTATTGTGTTTTCCATATCTATTCTCCTTATATAATCATTTGCTTATGTTTTATCTAAAATAAAATCACCGATAAGTAAAGGTGATTAAATTAATATATAACTATACACTTATATTATGCATATTGAATGATAATTGCAACAGATCTTCACCCATTTCTTCTAATAAATTTTGACTCTTTACAGTGTAATCATTGCTTATAATTTCAATAATAAATCAATTATGTACCAATTAGCAAAGTTGCCATTCTTATCGTAAATTTACATTAAACGATAATTAGCATTATTTAAACGAAAAATCCCCTTTTGAATGATAAATTATGGGAAGCATCCGATAATTCGAAAGTTGTGACTAAGGTATTTATATTATGCAAACTAAAATTATTTGGCGTGGAAAAGAGTTTGAATACTTCAACTACCCATTAAAAGGTTTTGCATTTTTTGTATCCAAAGCTCCCGTTGGCATCGCCTGCTAATACAATGTTTGGATTGAAATCAAAGCATTTGCTGCAGCGACTCTCAGCTTCTGTCTTCCTGACAACTGAGACTTAAATTACAGGCTCACTATCAAATTGTTTAGTTAATTTTTGAAGTTGCTCTTCTTGCTTTCTAGGAGTTACAGCATGTATGGACAACGGTATTTTCTCTAGCAGTTAAGTTATCGATCAATTCAAATTCTTGGAATAAGCATTCTATCTTATATTCTCTATATTTTGTGTTTGAATAAAGCAGGTGTTTTTTTACAGTGTGAAGAAGTACTTATTATAGGGATATATTTAATTCAATGATTAGAGAAAAAGTGGTGAGGATGAGGTGAAAATCAAAATAATTTTGATATTAATTATTTTTTCTATATGGTTAGTAGCTTGTAACAGTAATAAAGAAACAACAAAGACTATTAATATTCAAGAATTAATTAATTTCGAAGAAGAAAAACCAGACACATTACAATTAATATCAGAGGCGAAGGATATTAAAATTATAGAGAAAACATTTAATAAAGCTAGAGAATTAGGTGAAGTAGATAACAAAATAGTTCCGCAATATAAGATCAAACTTAACGATGAGGAATACTATTTATGGATAGACCATACAATTACAGGGACAATAGCAAACGTAAATAGTAGAAATATGTTTTACAATATCCTAGCTACCGAAGAATTTAAAGAGGCCATTCATTATCAAGAACAAAAATAAACTACTTCTACAAAATTTGATCAAGGCTATTATAGCAACAATCTGTACGAAAAGAATATTTTACAAAGATTGTTGTTATTTTTTCTATGCCTTTTTCAACATAAATGCTTATGCTAAGTACATAATAGCTGTTAATAAGAAATCCCAAAATAATATTGGCCTCAACGGAATTAATTATGAATATATACTAAACTGTAATAAGTCAATTTTAGCTGTCCATAATATCTATGCATAAAATGGAGTTTTGTTGCATAGATTAAAGTAATTCATTGACATGTTTGTGCTATTTGCATACAATGAAGATAGTAAGATTCATGCGTGATGGATCTACAGCAGTACACGGCGATTGGGTGGCTCCCAGTCGCTTTTTTTGATTATTTTACTAAAAAACACCGCTTTGTTGGCTAGACAAAGCGGTGAAACGTAAGTTTTTTACAGCATCATCCGAAAAAGACGATACACAGTATCAAAAAAACGGAATAAATCTGTAGCGTGACGAAAGATGGCTAATCTTTTTTCACGTTTCTTTTTTGTTTCAGCCTTGGCCTTTTTAACGCGTGATGGATAAGACACAGCAGTACACCTCCTTCCTAAAAAGGAGTCAGCTGGATGCTGCGAATCTATTGTAACACGAAATATAATTGCATTTATATAGTGCTTTACTTACTTCCCCAACTCCAGATAGGAAAGTTGTAATCCTACTCCAACTTCTCCTAAATAAGCAGCTGTCGAAAGAGCTATTTTAGAGTGTAAATCTGTACAATGGCAAGCATGAAGCTTAGTAGGTTTAAGATCTTTTAAATAACGAACTGTATTGTCTAATTGCTCTTTTGTCGGATTTAATAGGTGAAATCCTCCAATAATATCAACTACTCTCTCTTCCTGACATACCTCTTTGGCATATTCAATAATATTACATATCCCAGAATGTGCACATCCAACGATAATAACTAACCCATCTGAAGATTTATAAACGATTGCTGTGTCATCCAAAACGAAGTCGTTAACATTCCCTTGATCTGTTACAACTTGGCCTATAGAATCTTTTCCTTCAAAATCAAATATTCTTTTAATTTCCCCTAGAAATACTAGTCGATCAGTTAGCCATAATGGTTCTTTAGTTAACTGGACTGGAAAGTGTCTATTTAACTTTTCATGAGATAAGATACTCCCTATCTCTCCTATAGGATCAAATAGTTTAGTGTTAAAAACCAATGGATGCCCAATAATCTTAGGCGTATTGTGTAGTATTTCTTCATTTTTTGCTTCCATATGTAGTCTAATTAAATGCGTAAGTCCCCATGTATGATCCACATGCCCGTGCGACAAGACAACGTAATCGAGATTTCTTAAATCAATTCTCATTTTATCTGCATTCTTTAAAAAGGCATCAGAATATCCGGTATCAAAAAGAATACGTTTATCACCTTCTTCAATAAAAAAAGAAAGCCCAGGTTCCCCCAAAAAGTAGCGATCAATTAAAGTGTTATTATCTACTAAAACGGTTAATTTCATATAATACCTCCCTTTTCTGTTAATTATAACAAAATAAACCATGTGTCTGTCCAAAATGCTTCCATTTGTTCGTATAAGGTTCATCGAGCATGAACCGAAATGGGTGCTTTCATAATTGAACAGGACTTCTAATGTGCTCTACAATTGCATGACCATCAGAGTTAGCCAATAAAAAAACAAGAAGCCTTTAATTCGAAGGCTTCTTGTTTTTATCAAAATACATGATTCGATTTACGCAATTCATGAATACAGTGGTAATTAAAGCTGTAAAACAAGCAATAACTGCATCGAGATTAGCGTCACTAGTTCAGGCTGCACAAAATGGTACTACTACTCTTGAAGAGGTTCTGTATAGTAAGGATTTATATGAATAAGGACTTCCCCTACATCTGGATATTTATTTAATAGTTTATTTTTTATATCACGAGCGATATCATGGCCTTCCTTAATTGTTAAATCATGATTAAGTGAAAGACGCACGTCTAGAATCTTATAGTGACCGTGTTCTCTTGCACGGAGTCTGTCAATTCGTTTTACTTGATAAAATTCATGAATAGTAGATTCATATCCGTCTAAAAGATCTTGATCCACGCTTTTTTCCATTAAAACATCAACAGAAGGTTTTACTAATTCCATTGCGATTCTAAAAACAAAGTAAGCTACTAAAGCACTTGCAATAGCGTCCGCGTATAACAAAAATGTCCATCCTATTGCATTTCCTATAATCGCTAATAGGACTCCTATAAATGCTGCAAGGGAAGCAACAATATCACCTTTATGATCATAAGCAATCGCTATAATAGCCTTACTATTCCATTTTTTTCCTTGTTTTATGGAGTATCTATATAATATTTCTTTCGCTATATAAGAAATTATTGCTGCAATCAATGCACTGTACTGTGGTACACTGGGTTTATCAAAAAATGCTAAAATTGCTTCTACTAAGATATATACTGAGACTAATATCAAAATAATTCCAACGATTGCTTCACTAATAACCTCTGCCTTACCATGCCCAAAGGGATGATCCTTATCAGGTGGTTTATTAGAGATACCTACTACTGCTAGCACAGCAATTGAAGCTACTACATCTGCCCCTGAGTGAATTCCGTCTGCAAAAACAGCCTCACTTCCCCCAAAAAGACCAAAGAAGATTTTTCCTATCATTAGAATTAGGTTGGATACAAGTGCAATCCATGCAACTTTTTTGCTAATTTGTTCTCTTTCACTAACCATTTATTTCTCCTCCGATTAAGAGTTGTATAACTAGAAATGAGGGAGGAATTTCTCCTCAAATGCCCTTAATCTTTTACCTTAAATTAATACTCAACTATGATATCAGACGAATATCGAGTGGGTCTACAACAACCTTTTTTACCATCACTAAATAAATTTAGAGCATAAAAATAAGTTGCCTCAGACCAAATTAGTAACTCGTATTTACTGTGAATTTCTCTTTCAGAATATCCTTCAAATACAGTGTAATTACAAATTGCAAATGTTACTGCCACCAATTTAATCGTTTTTATCAGAATTTCTTAGAAGCTAGTTCGGTTTTTGAATGAATGTCTAGTTTTCTGTATACATTTCTTAGAATTGTTCTGACAGTTGTTAAGGAAATATAAAGCCTATCGGTAATCTCCTTTGAACTTAATCTGTCTCTAGCATTCTGGGCAACCTTTCTATTGAATGGTTATCTTAAAGAAATGTTCAGCAAGGAAGGAGGAATCTTGCTGAACATTTCTTTAAATATGTTTAATAATAATTTTACTAATCCAAGCAGCGATTATAATCCAGATGATTATAAAAAGTATTCCAACAAACCAATTCTTTGGTTTTTCAGATAGTTTTAATTTATCTGCAGCTTCTTTATTATCCTCAATTACATGTGGTGGAATTAATTTTAAAGCGAGGATAATTCCCAAAGGTACAATTATTAAATCATCAAGATATCCTATAACAGGAATAAAATCTGGAATTAAATCTATGGGGCTAAAAGCATATGCAACTACGAACATTGCTACAAGCTTAGCATACCATGGTGTTCTGGGGTCTTTATAGGACAAGTAAAGTACAAATAAATTTTGTTTTAATTTTTTTGCATAGGCTTTTAATTTTGATATTAAACTGTTGTTCACTGAAGATCTTCCCTTTCGTTACTATGAAGTATAAGTTATCAAAGTAAAAAGGGAAATGAAAAATAATGAACAATATGAGGAGCGTGTCAGAAAGAAGGAAAGAAAATATGTTTAGAGTTTATAACAATTGTATAGATGAAGCGCTTTATCAAAATAAGGACAACAACCAGTGTGTTGAATTTGTAAACTGTTAAGTAATAATTCAGCCGTTTAATTTTGAAGTGTTAAACATGCGTAAGTACCTTCTAAATAAAAAACAAGCAACCAATAAAATTGATCGCTTGTTTTTTGTAAAGACGTTTGTTAAATATAAAGCCATTATTGAGGGGATATATAATATACCCATCTAATTAAATGAAATTTTGTGGAACACATTCACGAACACCAGAATTTCTCAAGGAGTTAAATAATGCTGCACCGATTCTTAATAAAACATTGTTATCTGTTCCATTTTCTAAATCATAAATTACGTAGTATGCATTATCAACTGTAAAAATACATTTTCGTTCTAATTTAAATCCAGGTGGTACAGGTGGAAGAGTAATAACTGGTCGAATCACAGGTGTATCTCCTTCATCTCTGATAAAGTTGAAAGTTTGTTGGTCAATCTCATAGATATTAACTGGGTCAATCTCCACACCTTGAGATGGAATTGTAATTTCATCTTCAACTAATAGGAAAAAGCGTTCGTTTCGAAAATTGAAAAGACTTCTCGCTCCAATTTCAAATGATGCCATTTTATATTCACCTCCTCTCCTATAAATAAGTTATTCATATCGAATACAATTGTTTGGACAATAAGGAAGGTGGAGTGAAGATATAGTAAATATTATTTTTTAATACTTATAATTAACCATTCTGTTTCTAGACTGAAGTCTATCCTATAGGGTTAAAGTAACTATAAAAGGGTCACTAGGGATAGGAGTGACCCTTAGTAACAAAATTTGGAGGTGTAAGGCTAAATTAGCTTTACATTACTATTAATATGTCGTGGTGGCTTTGTTCGTATAGTTCATAGCCTGAAAAATAGATTTAAAATATAAAAGCCGCAGTGTCGTCACAAGCTATAGCAAACTAATAAACAATATGAGGAAATTAGTAAATAATAATCCACTACGTTTACGAATATCCAAAAAAATCACTAATTTATTGATCCATTTAAGTTTTTAATATTCACTTTTATTAAATGGTAAATGCATTTCAACAGTCGTCCCTGTTCCCTTCTTACTAGTTATTTTAATTTCACCTTTATACAATTTCATAACTTGCACCCCCTACTTCATGCACATGCCGGGCGCACATAAAAAAGTTGATAAGGAGATATACTCCTTATCAACTTTTTTAATTTAATCAAATTTACCTCAATTATATCTTAGTACCTTATTCAGTATTTACAGCGCTCAGACTATTAGAGAACGGGATAGATGGATACTTGTTGGTGTGGAATAGGCTCAGGTCAGTGTGAAGGCAATTGAGATAAATGTTTGTAATCTAATATATCAATTTTGAAACCGTGTTTACATTTCAGCTTATTAATCTTGTCACTATCACAGGATGGGGATATTCTTACTTTAACTAAATCTTCTTTAGCATCATCAAGATTTTTCGATGGGATTTCAATTTTTACAGTAACATCATAGGAATGATTGTCATTGTAAGTTATATCAAAAATTCCTTTCCATTGCCAATCAAAAAGTGTATTCTGCCCATACTCACTTATTACTCTTTTATCAATATGTGGGAATACAATATCTAAAATAATGTCCTCTGTTGTGACATACATTTCTTCTGCTTTTGGAATTGTTTCTGATTTAACAACTTGCGTAGAAGTAATAACAATAAATAAAACTCCTAATATGACTAAGTATTGTTTAATGATCAACACTCACCTCTGATTTATGTTTACTGCTTATTCTTCGTATCTTGTTACTTTTTATTCACAAACCTACTTCGTTTGTTTGATAGCAACAATCTATAAGAAAACAGTCAAACATAAACAGCCTTAAGACACTGACTCTCTTTTTCTCAATTTTAAATACACACATTACGAAGTAAAGCAGGTTATTTTTCCATCAAGGAACTCCTACAAAATAGCACTACTATAAAAGCGTATTCGAAAAAATCTCGAATACGCTTCATTTAATCTTCCATCGTTTCTAAATAGCCTTGCTGTAAACATGTTTCTGTCAGAAACTGCTTAATCCCCGTAGCAAATGACAATTCCATCGTGCTACTCGTAACGGCTAATATTTCCCCTTCTCCCAAAATCACATGCTTTACTTTTGAGCCAACGAT
Organism: Lysinibacillus sp. NPDC094403; assembly: GCF_050278745.1. Classification (NCBI taxonomy): domain Bacteria; kingdom Bacillati; phylum Bacillota; class Bacilli; order Caryophanales; family Bacillaceae; genus Lysinibacillus; species Lysinibacillus sp. NPDC094403. Next base: position 384,685 of record NZ_JBNNTL010000002.1, read on the forward strand.
TAACGCTGACTCGGTTGTAATCGTCCGCTCATTACGGTATTGCTTTTGTGCTTTCCTCGGACTTTTCGGAGCTTTCTTTGGCAATTCCTGCGGTGAGACGATTTGTTTTAACTCCTTCATGAAAATCGATGGCATCACACTTGTATTAAAGCGCCTATTATACGAAATTAATTCCAGATGGCGAATCGCACGTGTGATACCGACATAAAAGAGTCGCGTTTCTTCCTCGAATTCTTCTTCCGCCTCACTAGGCATAATCCCCTCAATCAAGTCAATCAAATACACACGGTCAAATTCCAAGCCTTTTGAACTGTGCAATGTTGTCAGTGTAATTGCATTCAAATCATTTTTTATATGAGAAGAGCGTGCTAAATTTTCAAGCTGCTTCAAACGACCCGCAAATTCGGTCATTGTCGGTGTATGACGAGCAATTAAACCAAGTACATCCACAATATCTAGTAAATTTTCATAATTAAAACCGAGTTTCTCACTCATGTTTTTTAAGGTACGCTCATAACCAAAGTCATTACGGATATGCTCTAGCATGGCTGTTGGCGTGGTTTTATCAAATTGAATGCTATCATACGTTTTGCGAATTCGCTTAATATATTCAGGCTGATAATCCTTTAACTCAACATGCTCTAACAACTGTGTGAATACACAGCCATCTTCCGGCACTTTCTGTAGCGCCTTCAATTGCGTTGGTGTAATATAAGCATTCATTTTTCTGTAAACTTTTTCAAACACCGTTATATTTTTTGTATTGTACGCTAGACGCATGAAGTTCATAATGTCCTCCACGACCCAATGCGTGAAAAAGCGAATCGTGGAATCTTTCATATAGAAAGGCAAACCTGCTCTGTCAATCGCGTCCATAAGCGGAATGGCTGACGTATTATTTCGATATAAAATAGCCGTTGAGCCGCGCTTAGACAGATTTTTCAACTGGTTCACTAAATATTTGGCCTGTAAATTGTAATTCTCTAGGATTTTAAACGAGATTGGCTCTGCTGCAGGATTTTCCGTAAACATTTGTTTGTTATAACGCTTTTTATTTCGCTGTATGAATATATTGGCTGGCTCTACAATCGTTGCTGATGAACGATAATTTTGCGTCATAAGTAAAACATGCGCCTCCGGATATATCTTTCGGAAATTCAACAAATAATCAGGCTCTGCACCGCGCCAGCTATAAATGGCCTGATCCTCATCCGCAACGACGCATAAATTTTGATGGACTGCGACAAGCTTCGCGATGATCGCATGTTGAACGGGTGATGTATCCTGACTTTCATCCGTTAAATAATAATCGTAGCGGCGTTGGAATTGCGCCAGCACCTCTCGATTTTTCGTGAAAATATCATTCGCCATTAATAGCATATCGTCAAAATCAATTAACAAACGGTCACTACCTGTGCGTTTATATTCCTCATAACGCTGTAAAATCTCGACTTTTCTTGGCACCTTTACTTCTGCAATTGCCCATTCCTGTTCTGGTAGCATTTTATTTTTGATAAACGTTATGTACGTCAGTAGCTCGTCTAACTGATCTTCGGTAATTTTTAAGCCATTTAATTGTTCAAAAATCTCGCGAAGCACTCGTTTTTTTGAAACAACACCAGGCTTGTCCGATTCTTCAATGATGCCGTACGAAATGCCCTGTCGTTCAAGTGTCTGCCGCACAACTTGAAATGCTAAACTATGAATCGTCGAAAAATCAACCGGTGGCAAATGGGGGAAAAACTTTGCAAAACGTTCCTTCATATCACCGGCCGATGCCTTACTAAACGTGACAGCCTTTATGCGAGAAGGATTCACACCAAGCGCCTCAATCATATAGCCGATACGCATAATAATTGTCGTCGTTTTTCCTGAACCGGGAGATGCCAATAGTAGCAGCGGGCCATTCGTTTGCAACACTGCCTGCGTCTGCACATCATTTAGACGAACGCCAAGTGAACGCTCCTTTTCCTCAAAAAACGCTTTTTGCGCTCTATTCATATCAATTGCTCCGTTCTAAAAAAGTCTATACTTTATTATACCAAATGATGAGGATTCATCCGAGGAAAGCCGCACAATATTATAGGAAAGAAAGAATACTGTAAGCGTCAAATAGCGCCCACCTCTGTTCAGGGGGCGCTACTGTTATCATAATATAAATCATTTTTTTTCGGCACCTTAAAGATAGTCAGAAGCTTCTCTGATCTGAGCATGAGCGTATCCAACGCTGCGGTGTCCTGCAAATCGATTAATGGTAGTTACTCTAGTGTATTGAAAAAAATTACAATTGAGGAGAGGATAAAAGAATTCAATAAATATCAAAAAGCATAAGCTTTTTACGCCTACGCTTTTTCAACAATTAATGTTAAGACAACATCGTTATTCTTTTACAAGCTATTTTTGCTGCTGGAATTCCAACACCAGCCTCAAGTGCTGCATCTACTGATTCTCCCCAAGAACCACTGCTAGTCTTTATATCTTTCCCTGCTGTCAAAACACCCTCTGCTACAATTTCAACACAATCATAATAGTCTGGATTAGGATTACTTTCAAGATACTGAGCAGCTAATTCGTCTGCTTTCTTTTGTATTGAAAGTCGAGCTGGTTCAGCCAATGAACTAAAAACACTCTCAGCTTGCCCACCAAAATGTACTATTTCGTCATTAATGTCTCGACCAGTACGATGTGTTTCTCCCATTTCAGATGACATATTTAGTCCTCCCAATCCTTGAAATTTGAACTTTTTTAGTTCACAAATATTTTATCCAACTGAGATTGATCTTATCCATTAACTACTATTTCTTTTGGGTTTATATAAAAAATTTAACATGTTTGTCTGGACTTTCTTGTCTTATAATCGTTCGCCAAATATTGTCTTAAAGATCACTAACTTGCTAATGATTTTACGCACGTGATTGAATCACCAAAGACCGATGATTAATTCCCTGTCTGTATGTCATTAACAGATTTAAAACAGCTATTTGCCTTATCCCATGATGATTATTTTCAAAGCAATAAAAAAGCTTCTAGTCCATAATGGACAGAAGCGTAATATTTTAGCCAAGTCAAATAGTACTTATTCTACTATGCATTTTTACCAGTATATTTACTCTTATGGTATTGTGAAAAAACTAATACTAGGCTAGTCATAATGACGATAAGTAATGCAATAAATTGCGACGTTGAAAATATTCCTACTTGTCCTCGAATTACATCACCTCTGTAAAACTCAATTACAAATCTTCCTGCACTATAAAGAAGCAAATATACACAAGAAACTAGTCCAGGTTTTTTCGTCTTTCTCGCTAATAAAAGCAAAAGTATACATAGTATAAAACTAAACACACTCTCCATAATTTGTGTAGGTATTAATTTAATATCATTCGGTGCAATTTCTGAGTTATGAAAAGTAATTCCAAATGGACTATGTGTTTCTTCTCCATAGCAGCAGCCAGCAAGTAGACAACCAATTCTTCCAAATCCTTGAGCTAGTGCAATTGAGGGGACAAAAAGATCAAGTTGTTGCAAAAAATTAATATTATGTAGTTTACAATAAATGAAACCGGCCAAAATGCCGCCAATAATTCCACCGTAAACAACAAATCCTTCACCAATGTTCCAAAAAATGCTAGGATTATTGATGATATTTGGGAATTGAGTGATCCAATACAGAAGCTTTGCGCCAGTAAAACCACCTATCAATCCCCACACTGTCAAAGAAAAAACATGTGATAATTCTAACTGACGATTCTTAGCACGATAATCAATGAGTTGGTATGCAAGTAATATGCCCAGTGCAATCATTAATCCATATCCATATATCGTTATCGGTCCTATTTTGAGAAGTTCATTATACATACTCTTCCTCCTTAAACTTAATCTAGTTTAGTTGCTGGTGATTTTCATACACGAATTATAACCATAAAGTAAATTTTTTCAGCTGGATAAGTCTGTTATTATATTGAGAAACTGAGTTGTCTTTCAACTTTTTTGCACCATTAATTAGTAAATGCCTATTTTTTAGGAAATCAATAAACTCCAGACATCTTCCCCTCCCTAACTATCATTTATTTCACAGAAAACTATCTTATTATAATTGAATACAACTCCACATCTAATTATTAAATAAAATACTTTACACCTCACTAAGGATATATTTTCCTATTTACTTATTGTAAACTAAAAATAGTAGAATGGAGTGATGAATTTGTTAGCCGAAATCTATAATAAAATTTCACAGACTGGTAGCAATTTATCAGATCGTCTTGAAGATAAGCTTACAGGTGATTTCTTTGGGACCATTCGATATCTGCCTTTTGAACTCGGTTTGAAGCATGTTTTTTCAACAGCGCAATTTAATCAAAAACAAGTTAGTGAAAATTGGCTGAAATTTATAGAGAAAGAAAAAGGACATGCAACTCAAATAGAGTTCTGGCATCGTGAGGAAGAGGGAGAAATTGATGTTTTGCTTATTAATGACGAAGCGGTTATTGGTATAGAAGTTAAATATTTGAGCGGCCTTTCATCCGAGGATCAAGATGATGGAATTGAGCTAGATTACACAGAAAGTATAAATCAATTGGCCCGTTATTCAAGAATGATTGAAAAACAATCAAAAGACCGAGACTCGTATTTACTGTTTCTTGCTCCATACGAGATGATGAATACAGTAAGGAAAAACATTTTGAATAGATCTATTATTTCACCTTCAATTGAACTTGGATTTATGTGTTGGCAGGATATTCACGAATCGTTAATAAATCTGGATGTTGATCAAATTGAAACAGGACAGCAGCTGATACTCAACGATTTACAAGCTTTATTATCAAAAAAAGGATTTACTTGCTTTAAAGGCTTTAATTCAAACATATTTAATCAGCCGATTATGAGATCAGCCTATTCTTTTAAGCATGAAGATTCAATAAGCAATAACATTTGGATATGGCCAACTAAAACAATTAAGGAGGAACAAGTTTATGAATACAACACAACTGACTAATGTGGGACAAAATATTTCGAATTCTATTTATGTATTAAAAGAAACCTATAAAAATTTAAATTTATTATTTTCTGAATTAGACAGGATTGCAGAGAAAGAAGGGTTTATTCCACTTACTCCAAAATTCTTACGTTGGAAATCAGATTCGGATTATGACGGATGGTTAACAAACAATTTTATTAAATTATATCAAGTAGAAAAAGATGTCCCTCTAATACATATTCAAAATTTGAAAGATGGATTTATTTATGGTATTGAGGTTGACCTCGAAGGAGAAAACAACTATCCTACTATTTCATTAACTAGGTATCAATTCGATTTTTCGGAATGGAACAAAATTCCGACGATTTCTGATCACTGGGTTTTTTGGGATCCATTTAGAGTAGATAAATTTTTTGAAATTACTAATATTAATGGCGTATGGACAAGCACAACCTTAGAAAAAGCGAAGAACCGTTACTGGGGAATGCAAAGTGCTGTATCGATTGATATTCCGTTATTATCAATTACTTCACCTGATGATATTAGCTCTAAAATTTTCGCAGAATTAGAAAATTTACCGATATTTTAAAAATATACCTTCAACATTTATTAATATGAAAATTATTAAATCAAAGGTAGAGTGCGATAATGGCGATTTTCGCACTCTAAATGAACTATAAGGGAACAAACCTCTATTGACTTTTAGAACTTCACCTTTAGCTTTTGTTATCTCAATAGTATCTTCGCTAATTTTTACGTTTTCTGATTTACTCCACTGGCAAACCTATAGCACACTATACTCAGCCAATTTGTTATGGAATAACTAATCTACTTCTAAAACGAAGGCATAGAAAGCGTCACCATGAGATAAATTCGCTTCCTTTTCATCCTTCCACCATATGCCATAAGAATAATAATAAACGCCACGTTGTGTAGGTGCGGTAAAACTATTGTCATTAACCATGACTTCGGTTTCCTTGTTATTACTTATTTGTACAAGATGAAATTCACTTGGTTTTGGTTCGTAATCCATAATTAAAGTTATATTTTCACCAGATTTAACTTTTATAGGCTTTTTACCTGCTAATCGTTCAACTGGTCCAGCAGTATCTACGCATGTATTTTGCCAACAATAAGTACCGAGTGTAGTTTCAAATTTTTTATTATCAATGTCTATATAGACCTTAGGCGGCTCTCCTCCTGACAATCCATTAGTATTTGAACACCCCATTATGGTAAGTCCAAAAAGAGCTACTAAATATAAAAAATATTTCCTCATGCACATCCCCCCTAATATTTGACGGAATTGTTTATTCTAAGTTACAAAACAATTTTCATCTAAAATAAAAACGGCTGAAGTTCTTGTGTAACAAGAGTCTCAGCCGTTTGTTTTTTCAGGATGGAAGTTTATACCTAATTAATTAATATTACCTGTTGGATATAATGTAGTTCCTCCAATTGAAACTTTTATTTCATTAGATAGTGGAACATTGTATTCATCAATAATTGTTCTCCACCAATCCCATGCAAGACCTGTACATTCTCTTGCATAAATTCTTATATTTTTTGAATTAGGCGGAAGTGGTATTACTGTAGTGAAATGAGCCGTTTTGTCTTTCCAGCTTCCATCCCAAGTTTTATGGGATAGTACTTCTTTTCCATTTTCATCATATGAAAATTCATCCCAGGCTACTTCAAATTGAGCAACATATGCACCATAATGATCAAGGATGATTTTGCCTTTAGAATATTCTGTAGCTGTCGTCTCGATATAATCTGTATTGTTATGAACAGCAGCAATTGAATTATCCTTTAAGAAAACACTTGTATATGAAAGTGGGTATGCTGGATTTTTAAGACTAAATTCTGCATTATCTTGAATTATTTTTCTAATATCATTAAAGTCTTTTGAGACAACCTGATTATGCTTTTGTGAATCCCCGCCTAATACTACAGCAGTAAAGGAACTTTCTTCAAATATATCTTTGTACTGTCCACTAGTTTCTACATTAGTATTGGCATCCTTCAGTAAGGCCTTAAATGCAGCTTGTACATCCTTGCTCTTAGAACTTGTTTCCAATTTCACATAAATTGTTCTGCCATAAGCTACATTTGACACCATAACAGGAGGCGCATCATTACTTACCCCTTTACGGGTTAACTCTTCAAAATGAACACTATCATCAAACAGGTCTGATGGATTGTTAGGTAGTTCCGCACTTACGGTATAAAATATTTGTTTATATGCCGCAACCATCACTTTTTTCTCTCCATTAGCAATCGCATTAAAGTCAATTCCCAGTGAATTGTCAAGAACTTGGGCGTTAACATTCAGAGCGCTTGCTATTTGAGATTTGCTATAAACCATTGCTTCTGAATATTGTAGTCTTGCGGGTAAAGTATGGGTTGTTGAATATTTTTCACTCCAAGTAGATACTAGCTCATCTACTGCACCAGATACATTACCATATGTAGGATTATTCACGGTCGTTGTATTTTCTCTTTTCATGCCAGGTAAATCTATGCTTATATTTAGCGGTTTTCTTTTAGCCGTCAATAAACTAGGTTGATTGTCCACAAAAGCTTGATTTGCAAGTTGTAATGCTCCTGGATAGGCACGATTCGCCATTGAATCGATAATTGAAATATCCACTGGTGAAGTAGTAAGTGATTTTTTGTTCCGTTCAACCACTATAAATTTATCATTGGAGTTTATACCTTCTCTTGGAACAAAACTATCAATCTTATCCCCTTTCACTGCTAATACTTCGTTGTTATTGTAGTTCAAGTTTGCTATACCAGTATCAATATCATTAGAATTGCTTTTTTCGCTAGTTAAATTGGTTTCAAATGTCTCAGCAAAGGAAATAATCGGATAATTTATGATGCATAAACAAACAGATAAACAAACTAGAAATTTTATTACTTTAAAATAATTTCGATTTCCCAAATAAACCACTCCTTTTTTAGGGACATTATACCATAAAAGTATTTTGTAAAAAAATAGTAGTTTTGTATTGTGTTTGACTTGGTGAATAGTAAACGAATTGCGAATATGACATGTATTTATCATTATTATTTTACTAAAGTCGAAATCGTGCTGTGATACCATCTAATTAATGAAAGAATGATTCAATAATCCGCAGTGAAAAGGCTTTGAATAAACGGTAATAACCGCCATTCAAAGCCTTTTATATTTTCTTATTTGATTTTTCCCAAGGTGGTTTTGCAACAAATACCATAGCTTTCGTTATCCGCACAGCGGACGTTTTCTTCTCAAATCCACTACGATAACATGTATCTAATCATTTCTTTTCTCACGAATAACAAAGCATTCTATATGTTACTTATTGCTTTTTTCTGCTGACATGGAATCTGTAACGATTCCAGCTTTCGTAAGCTTTCCTTCTTTTTCAAGCTGAGCAATCAGTTCGTCTACCGTGATGCCTTTTTCTTTAGCCATTTCTTCTAAGTTGACTGGTTCACTAGAATTTGTAGCCAAAGTTGTTTCACTAGCTTTTGTCAGTTTTCCTTCTTTTTCAAGCTGAGCAATCAGTTCGTCTACCGTGATGCCTTTTTCTTTAGCCATTTCTTCTAAGTTGACTGATTCACTAGATTTTGTAGCCAAAGTTGTTTCACTAGCTTTTGTCAGTTTTCCTTCCTTTTCAAGCTGAGCAATCAGTTTGTCTACCGTGATGCCTTTTTCTTTAGCCATTTCCTCTAAGTTGACTGTTTCATTAGCTTTTGTAGGTTCCAACTTGTCGTTGTTGCTCGCAGCATATGCAGATCCTGCAACAACAGAAATCGCTAGCACTAATGTCGTAATTGTTAATTTTTTCTTCATATTAATTTCCTCCTATAATGTTTTTAGCCTCTACCACACGATGGATAGGTGCCTGCCATAATACTACAATAATATCTGGTTACTACCTGCATCCTTTCTATTTGATGTCCCCAATATATAACAATCCATGTTAAATCCGTGTTAAGAGGAATATTTATCATAAAAAAGGCTTTAAATAAACAGTTACAACTGCCATTTAAAGCCTTTCTAATTTTCTTATTTTATTTTACCAAGTGTAATTTGGAAACAAGTACCGCTGTCTTCATTATCCTTAACTATGATGTTTCCGTTGTGCTTTGTTAAGATACTTTGCACAATGGAAAGGCCCAAGCCCGAGCCACCCAATTCACGAGAGCGTGATTTATCCACTCGGTAAAACGGTTCAAATATATACTTTTTTTCCTCATCCAGGATACCAATTCCCGTGTCTATAATTTCTATTATTATCTGCTTTTTATCCGATTTAACTTTAATCATTACCTTGCCACCGTCAATATTGTATTTAATACCATTTTCAATCATGTTATAAAGCGCTCGATAAAGTAAATCTGTATTTCCGTAAACAACACTATCATCGCAATCCAAATATAGTTTAACTTCTTTTTCATCAGCAATATGAGAAAGATCGGAGACAATATCTTTTAAAACATCCTTCAGGCCAACGGGTTGATTCTCAAATTCTTCATTCATATTTGTCATATCTAAAAGTGTATATACAAGCTCGGATAATCGCTGTGTTTGCTTTTCAAAAATGTTAATGAGTGCTTCATATTCTTCTATTGAATGTGCGTTTTTCATTTTAAATACATCAACCTTTGTTTTTAAAACCGCAAGTGGCGTTCTGAGTTCATGGGCTGCATTTGCGGAAAAGCGGCTTTGCATCATAAAAGCATTGTTTAGCTTATCCGTCATTTCATTAAATGACCTCGTTAGCTCAGCTATTTCATCATCAGTTGGTGGAATGTCCATCGTTTCCGATAGATTATGCACAGTTCTATTCTTAATTTGACTATTTAGAGAATCAAGTGGTTTTAACGCTTTGCCCGATACATAGTATGTCAATACGCCACCACAGACAATGATTAAAACCATATAAATAACACTTTCAAACCGAAAATCCGTTCTTGCTTTTTGTGCATCTTCAGATGGTGTAAGCATCATGACATTTGATGGCGTTTGGAAATTGTCTATAACATGGCTATCTTGACCAATCTCTTGTGCAGGTGAAGTAGTGGCTGCATCAATTTTTGTGGCCATTATACCAGCAGAAAAATTTAAAATTAATGTAAGCCCTATACAACAAATTGTTAATAAAATTATCATCATTGCAGTAAGGCGTTGTCGAATTGACATTTTTAAACATCATGCGTCACCATCACTTTTAGTAATATGATAGCCCTCACCAATCTTTGTACGTATGGGATCATAGTCTAAAAGAGCCTTTAGCTTTTTTCGTAATGTTGCTATGTGAACTCGTATAGCTCCACTAAAGCTATCGGCATTAACATCCCAAATGTGATCAATCAATTCTTCTTGACTGACAACTCGCTCTTGATTCAACAGTAAGTATTCCAGTAAAACAAATTCCTTTTTTGTTAGGATTAATTCATTTTCATCTACAAATGCAATACGCTTTGACAAATCTATTTTTACATCACCACAAGCTAAAAGATTATTTTCCTGTACAAATTTTCGCCTTAGTAAATTTCTTATTCTTGCTTCCAATTCTGCAAAGTCAAATGATTTGGTTAAATAATCATTGGCACCAATATCTAAACCTTTAACTTTGTCACTTACACTGCTTCTTGCACTAAGGATTAAAACTTTTAATTCCTCTTTTTCTTCTCTTAATTTTTCTAAAACCTTTAATCCATCCATTTTCGGAAGGTTTAAGTCAAGTATTATTAAGTCATAATTTTCAACGTACGCCATTTCATAAGCATCTTCTCCATTACTACAGACATCAACTGCATACCCTACTATTCTAAGTCCCTCAGCAATAGCTTCCTGTAAATCCAACTCATCTTCAACTACAAGAATTCTCATATCGTAATCACCTCATTTTCAATAGTTTATATAGGCGTAAGTTAAATCTATGTTAAGCGATTATTATCAGATAATAATTTAAATCTGTTAAAGTAGCAAGATTTGAGGAAAATGGTATCAAACTATATTCTATGTATAAATCTTGTCCCATCTTTATTCAAGGCTTTAACAAGTTCATTTTTGTCTTTCTCAGTAGTTTTCAACAATATTTCTGTATTTGGTCATTATTGAGCCATCAGGTTTTACACCCAAGGATACTGTTGGGAAGATTAAAAGCATTAATTTAATGGGCATTAGTATTTTTCTCATGATCGTTTTACTTCAATTTCTTAAAAAACTATAGATAATTTTCTCTTATTAACACATGTTATTTATAAACATATTTTAGTGAGGCTTAATACTCCATGAAAAAATTAACTTTTATTTTAATGGCTACAGTAACTATTTTGATTATCCCTACTAAGATGAATGCCCAAAGTGAAAAAGTTGATTATAAACTTATGTATGATACATTGATTACAATTCTTTCCCCATCTATAGATAAGGAAATTATTAATTATTATGGCTATCATAAGCAATATGGTTTATATGATGCTAAGATCCTGAGTATCATCAGAGAACATAATAGTCAGTTTAGTTTTATTATCGAAGTTCAAGTCACAACATTTGAACATGCACATGATCCTCCTTTTGGTGCAGAAACAATGACTTTTGAGGTAAGACCAAATGGGGTTAAAACAATGAGTTTTAAACATGTGGGAGATCAAGAAGAAAAGAATTTAAATGCATTCTATCGTGCAACACTTTCTGATATAAAACAGACGTTTAAGCTGAACTTAGCGTCTTACAATTCTTACACATATAATCAATTGCAATACGAAGCAGAAATAAATAATGAATTTAAACCCCTTTTTAAATTTGTCGATGAAATAGTAATCAACGTTTTGTATCCTGAGCGAAAGATACCCTACAAAAATGTTATAGACCCTGTAACCTTTATAAAAGGCAATACAGGTTATATACTCTTTAAACAGTCTGATGGGACAAATGTAAGTTATCAGGTACAAAAGAAAGATGGTAATTGGATAGTGACAGATAAAATTAGTAAACAAGGTAAGAAAATGGATTATAAATTGCCATGGTATCTATGAAAAAAATGAAGCCTACTGAATCAGCTAGGCTTCATTTTTTCGCAAAATTTTCTTTTCCCATATAGACCAAGCAGCCTCAATATGATTCCCTGATGGGTCGGTCAAAACAAAGTACTTTGCATTTTCCCCACGCATAACAATTTCGGTAACCTCTACACCATTATTTTTTAATGATTTATGTGTATATTCAAGGTCTGGACAATTCAAAGTAAAAGTTTAATATAGGCGACCATCGCGTAAAAAATCTGCTGTTGTATTATCCCCTGTTTCTACAAGGAGTAAGACCGCTTATCCCTCTGGCGGTGTTAGTACTGCAACATAACCAATATCATCCTGAAACTTTGGTGTTTAAGCTTAAAGCCGAGCTTATTTTGGTACCATTCAATTGTCTCATCAATATTATTAGCTGGTAAATAGAGATACCCAATCCTACTGAATAACGACTTTTGTACTTGAGTAACTTCCAATTTCCTCACTCCTGATTAATATAATAGGTTCGTTAATAGTATTCGATAAAATCCAATATACCACTTTATGTCATTGAAATAATTGCTCGACGAATTATGCTTATTGAACGACGCAGAATAATTGAACATGGTTCGGAAACAATATATCTAAAAAGGGCTTGAAAAAATGAAACAAATCGTTTTTATTGTCTTACTTTTGTTAGCTCCGGTTGGTTTTGTTGAGATAGTATCTGCCTATTCCCTACAATTAGAAGATACATTTGAAATCAATAAACATCGAGAATTATCAATAAAGCAAGCGATTGAATTAGCATATCCACTTGCTTTGAAATGGAATAAAGATGTTCAATTATTACAGGCGATCAATATAGATTTAGATAAGCCTGGGAAGTCAATTGGAAGTAACGGTAAAAGAAAAAACTGGAATATTTCATTTGGAGTACCAGACACTAATAAGTATTTCTTAGTTACCATTCACGAAGGAAAAGTAGATCATACAAGTGATTTAACGGGGGATGACTCTTCTCCTTATCCTAAAAAAGAGTTTATACAAATGAAAGATATTCAGTATGATTCACCAGAATTGCTTAAAAAAGCACTGAAAATGGGCAGTATTTATCCTGGTAAAGATTGGGCTAAAGGTTTTAATTTTATGCTTCGAAAAGATACAGAGAAAAATGTTAACCTACTATTAGTGATAGGTTGGAATAGTGACCAGACAAAAATGGAAGCTGCGGGCTTTAATGCTTCAACAGGAGAATACATTAAACCAAATTAGTAGGTCTTTTTTATAAAAAATAGTTATTGTATTTAAAGGAATGCCAACGTTTTGATCAAATTTTTTCAAAACGTTGGCATTTTATATGCAGCGATATCATGAGTTTAGAGTAATCTTGAATCAAAATACTGTGTTTATTTGTGTGTAATATACATTACCCTCACATAGTGACTACTCAATGAAATATATATGATTGTCTAGACAAATTAAAATAGTGATAAATATATATAAAGCTTATTTTGCCTTTCATTACAATATTTTGGGTCGCTTTTTAATCTCTTGAACTTTTTTAATTTTTATTTAATGAGTAGTTAAATATCGCAATCCCTTTTAACAACTATTCATACTATAGAATATAGAAAGGAGGGGAATTAAAATGTCTGAATATTGCGGTAATCGCGGTGGCTCTGGCACAGGTTCAGCATTTGCGCTAATCGTTGTTCTATTCATTCTATTGATTATTGTTGGCACTAGCTTCATAGGATTTTATTAATACCCAATCCCGCCTTCTATCCCATAATTATTAGGATAAAATATACTTATCCTTTCCCTTCAAATCTATACTAAGGGTCACTGTCCTCCGGTGGCCCTATTTATATTTTCCTTATTCAATGTCATACACAACCTTTCGAACAGAATAAAAAGCCACGCCCCTTTTAGATATGTATTTCGTTAACACCTAACATATTGTTCTTGTTAGCGTATAGATATTTTTATTTTTAAAAAAAGATATCCTAAGATAAATATCGCAATTCTTTTTGACAACTATACATATTATAAATTATAGAGAGGAGGGAATTTACTATGTCAGGATATTATGGTAACGGCACAGGTTCAGCATTTGCGTTAATTGTTGTTCTATTCATTCTACTGATTATTGTTGGTGCTAGTTTCATGACAGCTTATTAATACCCAATCCCGCCACTAATGCTCATAATTTTAGGATAATACAAACTTATTCTTCACCCTCCAAATCTAAATTTAGGGTCACAATCCTCCGGTGACCCTTTTATATTTTCCTCATTCAATGTCATACTCTACCTTTCGAACAAAATAAAAAGCCATGCCCCTTTTGGATATGACTTTAGTTAGCACCTAATATGATGTTCTTGATAGCGTATAGTTACTTTTATTATTAAAACATTTTCTAAGGTATCCTAAGATAAATATCGCAAATCTTATTGATAACTATACATATTATAAACTATAGAGAGGAGGGAATTTACTATGTCTGAATATTATGGTAGCGGCACAGGTTCAGCATTTGCGCTAATCGTTGTTCTATTCATTCTACTGATTATTGTCGGCACTAGCTTCATGCGAGCTTATTAATACCCAATACCTCCTCCAATGCTCATAATTATTAGGATAAAATAATCTTATCCTTCACCCTCCAAATCTAATTAAGGGTCACAATCCTCCGGTGACCCTTTCAATATTCTCCATTTATTTATTATACATTCAATTGACGGGATAGTAGGCAACTATAATATTCGTGTTTTATGTAATTAATGAAGTATCCAGCTGATGGGGAAATAGTATTTTTATCGCTTAAAGGCGAATGTTATATGGATAAGAAAGTGCTAGATTCTTCCGTATTATAGATTAAACAACTTTAAAGAGCTTTACCACAATAAAATGTAGTAAGATCTTATAATTGTATTTTAAAATGAAATAACTTTAACTCTCCGCCTCCCCTACTTTAAAAGGTATCCCTTTCTAATCTAATCTAGCTCCAAAGGCAGAAAAGCATACTCGCCATTCTTAATAACTTCACATTTACGAACTGGAATAGGATGTTTAAAAATTGGCCCATCTAATACGGTTGTATGAAACTCTCCACCTTCTCCGCAAGGGTCAATTCCGCGAGCTTCAAGCTCCTTTACGTATTCATGGGTTAACGTTCGCCCTAAATCGTCCTCTCGCATTCCTAATGTTAAATTAACAGTTACGAGGATCGTTACAAATCCTAAGTTTATGAACTCTTCGACAGCTTCTAGATGATTCATTTCCCATAAAGGCATGCCTAGCTTTAATCCAGCATTCTTCGTAACTTTGTCATGCCAGCAGCCATGTTCAGGCATATATAAATCTCCTGTTACTAACACTTCTGCACCTTGATTTTTAGCATCTTCTAAAAGGTGCATAAATGTTTTTTCGTACTCTGTCCAGCTGGAAGCAGCAGTATAAACAGGTAAACCTATAGATTTAGCTTGAGCACATATGAGTTCTGGAGGCATTCCGTGGGATCTGGAACGTTTCCCTTCTTCCTCTAACATTACGATTAGTCCAATCGCCCTTCCAATCTGCATTGCTTTATATAGAGCTAAAACACTATCCTTTCCTCCGCTAAAAGAAGCTATAAATTTATGCCCTCGAGCACTGGTTTTCCAATCTATTAATTCGGTCATTCATATCTTTCCCCTTTATTCTAATGACTTTTTTAAGTTCCTCCTCAGAATAACATAAAAACTCATGTACAATTTTATTATTGCACACGAGTTTAGCTTGTCGACAAAAGAATATATAAATGAATGTATTTTAATAAAAAATAGTTGATATTCACTTCGAGTGGACGCTTTCCTCTGGCTTGGCTTCAATCTTCTCCTAAGCTCCTCTTGTAGGAGTCGCCACTCTACGCGTATGAACCATATGGCTTGATTCAATTATTGTGCTCAAGGCATTGGTAAATAGCCATCATATCTCGTTTATTTAACTCACGAATGCGGTTGAAAATCGGAATATCTGCAACAGCCTCCGTTAATAAGCTTTCAGCCACAACATCACTTACTTTGCCGGTAAGCCATGTTTGCACGTCTATGCCATCGACGATTTCCTTAAATCCTTCATCATTGATGCCACTTGTATAGCAACTAACACATGGTACCGACAATTTAAAGACGCCATCATGGAGGTTGTCTTCTGAAATGACTTTCTTCCCACCACAGAATGGACATTTATGACTTGCTTTAATTTTATTAATTTGTGTAACGATTTTTTTGTAGCCAAATGCTTCATAGACGTATGTTAGTTTTTTATATTTTCCATTAGTGAAATACTTATCAATAATGGTTTCTCTCATTTCGCAAATATTGGCAAAATCACAGATTGTTATTTGATTTTTGCTGCTTATGGATTCGATATTATTTTTAATGCTATTCCAGAATGGTAAAACATTTTGTAGTACTATTTCATAATCGGCAAAGCTTGCTAGTTCTATTTCAAGCATTTTCAACGATACTTGTGTTTCCCTAGGAAGTAAGGAGACATCTTCTGTAAGAGTCATATCGCCACCAACTATTGCTTTTAGTTTTTCAAGCTCTGGTAAGTTCCCTATTGTTTTTATGACCTGGTCGATAGGCTGGTGAATAATATCGCGAATATCAGTGTCCCCAAATGTTAGTTTTTTCTTATGGTTTAGTACGGCTCCTTGACAGATTGGACAGGCAATCATCTCTTTTGATTCTTTCATTTGCTCTTTAATAATTGATTTCGAGATAACTATATATCGTCCAAGGATAAAATTAAAACCTTCCCATTTTTTTGAGGATTTACTTGCTTTATCATAAAATGACTTTTCCCAATAACCATATAAAAATGTATACTTTTCTGCTTCTGTCATCTCGTTATAGCTTTTACTAATATCTTGTCCAAGTTCATTCTTGATTTCATCAAACAGGAATTGCAATTTCTGATATTGATAATATTTTAATACTTCCATCACGTCTGGATGTAATAAACCATCCCAGAATGGCACTGTTTTGTCTTGAATGACTATATCAAAATCAAATTTTTCAATTTCTAAGCGGCCAGAACAGCTTGGGCAATGATTATCTTGACTAAAGAAGTCGAAGCTTCTTGTATCTTTATTGGTCGGATGGGCAGCCACAATATGGTTGATCAGGCCACCAATTTCATATAAAAAGCTATATTGACTATACAAATGTCTTTCAAGATCAATGGCGACGACCGGTGCAATTGTTGCGGATTCATACTCCCCATAAATCAAACGGGCCATGGATGATAAGCTTTTTAAGATACCGCCTTTATAAATGTTTTCGGCATTTTTAAAATAGCTAATATGATTGTCTTCTAAGTAATGGATGCCGTTTTTTGAAGCTAGTGTTGAAGATATATGCAATGGAGCAACACTATTTGTACTATTATGTTGACTAAAATAAACATCATGACTGACAACATCAAGATGTCGAACAGGTTCCTGCTGTCTTTTACCAAAATCAACGATAAAATCAGAGCTTTCCATCATATAGGCATTATGTTCAATCATCACAATAGAAACAGATTCATCTTGCAGAATGGCCCTGACACTATCAATGAATTGGTTCAAAATATTTTGTGATAAACCTTTTGAAGGCTCGTCAAAAATAAACAGTGTATAGGGGTTTCTTGAGTTTGAAAACAGCTCAGAAACTAAATGGACACATTGAAACTCACCTGTCGACAAGGATTGTGTTTTTCTTTCCAACGTTAAATAACCGAGCCCCAGCTTAATTAGTAAACTTAAGCGTTTATGAGCGATGTCTTCATTTGGAAGCTCCTCAATAATGTCCTCAATTGAGCGTTGGAAAATATCATCAATGTCGTAACTGTATTTCGTCATTTTCTTTTTGATATCAAGAAACGTTGCAACCGTTGAACGGCTAGTAATCGATTGGTTTCGGTCTTGTCCTACCATAACCAGTTTATCTTTTGGATATCGTTTTAGGAAATCCTTGGAGATACACTCATTGACTAGGGTCGATTTTCCACAGCCGGATTCACCCGTAACGGTTACAAGTCTATTTTTAGGAATCTGAATTTCAGCCATTTCAATATTACGACAGTAAAGATCATGAAATTTGTAGTATTCTGTTGGTATTGACTGATTTAGTTCCCCATAAACAGGTTTTGGACGCGGTGATTCTTCGACAATTTTTCCGCCGTATTTCCCACTACCTGGCCCAAAGAACAATTGCTCATCCGCTGTATCTAGCACCGTATCAGAATGATCGATAAGCCAGATTTGATTTTTCAAGCCCAATTGTTTAATCTGTTCTAAAATTTTCAACAAGGTTTGGTGATCAAGGCCAACAGAGATTTCATCAATAATTATCACTGTATCTTCACTAGCTGCCATAAATTCTGCTAAGTAAAGTCGTGTTAATTCCCCGCCAGATAAAGTACCCATGATTCGATTTATTGTTAAGTAACCAATATTCATATTGATAATATTTTCAAGAATATGTTGTCTCTCTTCACTAATATTTAATTCCTCTGACAGGGAATAAATCGCTTCAATGCTTAAATTGTTGATATCGGAAATACTGTGAGGTTGATTGTTTAATTCAAGATTATATTGCTCGACTTCCGAATTATAACGCTTGCCCTCACACTTTTTACATTCGACATTTTTGGTCGTTCCACGTCCTTTACAAGCAGGACACCAACCTAATGCATTATTAAAGGAAAAAACCTCTGGCGAAAGATCAAACTTTTCTGCAAGCTTTTCACGAATCTCTTTAAAAACGCCAGTATGAGTACCAACTGTTGAACGTGGATTGGTAGAAATTGATGATTTTCCGAGAAAAAGGACTAAAGGCATTTCTTCCATTTTGATGGCACTGAAATTCGTCTCCATAATATTAGGAAATAAATACTGATATTCAGCTTTTGGTAATAAAGAAACGAGACGCTTCTTGGATTCTTCACCAATTGTTTGACAAAATGTAGTTTTACCAGATCCGGACAAACCAGCAATTCCTAAAGATTGATCTTCCGGTAAGTCGACATCTAAACGATTTATATTGTTAGCAATTAATTGATTTATTTTCATCGGATATTCTCTCCATTTCATCTAGTAATGTCATGTTAGCATAACTTCAACTGTATTTGCTGTGTTTATGACATCCGCCGGAGGCTTTAACTTCTTTCAGCCTTTGCTGAAAGAAGTTAAAAAAATGACGCTTCCGTGTTCCGAAAGCGTCCAATTGTTGAAGAACAGTTTATTTTATTCATTTCCTTTTTGATCCTACTTCTGATCTTGATAAGCAGGTATCATGATGAAGAAATCATATTTTTACAGTTCTGCTAACACTTTTTCAAGCTGATTACCATTGTTAATCCAAGCGTATTTAGCTCCTTCGATTGCTCCTTGGCGTGCTTTTGTTGCTTCACTGAATCCACTTTGATCAAAATGTAAATGTGTAGTTCCATCTAAACCTTCTGTCAACGTCCATGTCACAGTAGTAGTTTCTCCAGCACTTGCCCAAGTGTAAGATAATGTATGAGGCTCTTCCACTTTGAGCACCTCGCAATTGACAATCCCATCCCACCATTCATTTGGCTCAGCTCGGAATTGGAATTTATGTCCAACAACTGGTTTAAAGTCATTTTTCCATATCCATTTTTCAAGAGTGTCTGAATCCGTTAATGCGTTCCAAACTTTCTCGATTGAACTTGTAAATTGATAATCTAAAGATACATCTGCTGTCATTTTTCTTCCTCCAATAAAAGATTTAATATAGCCATTCTTTCTTTCCAAAATCCTTCGTAATACGATACCCAATCTTGAATTTCCTTCAAAGGACCAGCATTAAACCGATACCTCGTTTCTCTACCAACCCTTCGAGCAATTACGAGATCAGCATCTTTAAGGATAGCCAAATGCTTAGAAACTGCTGTACGACCCATTTGAAATTGAGACGTTAATTCGTGAAGAGGTAATTCTTTCGCATCTGCCAATAAGCGTATTAATTGACGTCTTGTAGGGTCTGCTATAGCAGCATAAACATCACGCTCTTGAGTCTTGTCGCTCAAAATCGACCTCCCCCTTATTAATTGGACACTGATTGGTGTCTTAATTATATGACACCAATTAGTGTCCAGTCAAATTTTACTTTGAGATATTGGCATTCGTTTTATTCTCTTAAGGGATAAAACGAAGAGTGACCGAGGCAATTCATTGGGAACAAATACATAAAAATAGTGTTAAAGGAGAGAATAAGAAAAAATAAAGAGAGAAAGGACGTGTCATCGTGGACTTCTTTCATGGACAAGAATCACTTACAGGAATTCAATGGATTCTAAGAGCGATTGTTGCTTTTTTCTTTTTACTCTTTGCGACAAAAATTCTTGGACAGCGCTCTATTTCTCAATTACGATTACTCGATTTTGCAATGGCAATATCTCTAGGTAATATCATTGCCCATCCCTTGTCTGATGAACGATTAGGAATGAAGGGTTCCATGATTACTATGTCGGTTTTAGTTATTTTATATACTGTCGGTGTATTGTTCACACTAAAATGGTCTTTGTTCCAAAATTTTTTAGACCCTCCTCCGATTCCACTTATTAAAAACGGGCAGATTATTTCCGCAAATTTGCGAAAAGCAAGGATCACTGTTGATTATCTTTTATCAGAGTTAAGAAAAGAAAAGATAGAAGATGTTCAAAAAATTGCTCTAGTATTATGGGAACCAGACGGAACTATTTCAAGTTTTTTATACCCGCAACACCAAACACCAACACGGGCAGATCTAAAGATAGTACCTGAACCTTTTTCTCTCCCTTCTGTCCTCATTAAAGAAGGGAAAATTGATTACCGTCAATTAAGTAAAACAAAATTTACTGAGGATTGGCTAAAAAATCAAATCACCTCAATATATAATGGAGAGATTAGAGATGTCCTTTTAGCAACAATCGACCAACATGATAACCTACAAGTTTTCCTGTATAAATGATTTCTACTTCAATTGCTGATACAATCCCATTCAGGTCAATTGATTGTTTCTCATCGTCATCTCGTGCTTTTAACAATTTCTGGTTGTTTTCTAAGACACGAGGTACTAATTCAATTCGAACTGATATCCCTATTAATTCCCCCTTCGATTCTGCGTCGCCACGGACACCCTTACTCTTGGCTAGCCTCTATTTCTGTCTTCGGGGTTGGGACTTGCACCCTATAGTTCATGCGCAAGCTGGGCGAACAATGGTATTCTACAAGAAGTATATTTTGTCTCTTCTTTCTCTTTTTCATCGTTTCCGAATTATGATTCTAGTTATCATCAAGGCACTCACACCCGCTAGAATGAAGAAGATGCATACAGGTAATTGGACGTTCTCTTGGAGATAAAGTGCAATAAACCAACTTCGTACTTTTATGTCTAAAAGCTTTAGAATAATGGGCACAATCCCCTGTGGCAACGTGAAGATAATTCCTATCGTAACAAGTAGTCCTACCAAAACGGACTTTCCTGCAGATAGATTAGATAAGGTCTCCTCTGTTTCAGCTACTTTGTTATCCACGGATTGAACTATTCCACCGCACTGCATAAAAGAAAAAATATCTGGACCACGAGTTTCCAAACGACGGTATGCTAATCGTCCGAAACCCCAAGCGATGAGAAGCCCGGTACACAACCCCACAGGTAAACCGGTCCATTTTAGCCAATTTTGATGTAACAACATCCCTAAGATCAATATGACTAAGGTAGGAATCGAAGCAATAAACAGCAATGCCAACAAAAGTAAATTGGTTAAAAATAATTTTCCTGCATTCATGTCATCACCAGAGACAATGGTTCCGCGTCCGCGTCTGTGTGGGTCTGTCACAGGTACAACTTTGTAAACTGAGAGGAACATGAATAGTCCTGCCCCTCCACCCAATAGAGATGGAAGTAAAGCCAAAACCCATGCCCACGCCCAGTCCAACTTGCTAAAATAAAGGAATATGAGAGAAATTACGATCGATGCGGGTGCTACAAGCAATAACCATGCAATTTGCCGTCCCCGCACATCGACTCGTTCTGAACCCGGTGTAGTAATAGACATCCACAATGCACCACCGTCAAACCCATAAAGATTGTTTGAAAATATGCAACAGAACATTACGAGGACTACGCCGGTCCAGGGCATTAATAATGTAACACCTCCAAACGATACGAATAAGCCATAGAATAACCCCGTCCACAGCCCCATACGCAACAAACGTCCTCGCTGTGGGTCACGCACCCAAGTGTTAAGTTCCTTAAGAACTACTACCCCAACTTTTGAAGTTTTCGGCGTTAGCATGCTAGCACAAGTAAGGAACAATGATTTATTCCTGCTATATCGATTAAAACGAGCCTCATTCGTTGTGCTCACTGACAGCAATCTTACCCATGCAATGAATAGTAATCCACACAATAAAGCCAATCCACAGAGAACACCAACAGCTAAAAAATAATGGGATCGATTTACGGCTTCGATCGCAACTATCGCCCACCCTGATGGTAATATTCGAACCGCTAAGGAAATTGCTGGTGAAGGTTTCTCTACGAACAGGTTAACTGCAGGAAGTAAATACCAACCAACGTTAAGAAAAGCAATAACGGCTCCAATAATCAACGCCCCAAATTCCAAACCTAACCGGGATTTCGATGTCTCCCCAATCGCTCCCAGCACTACCTTGGACATCAGCATGAAGATGACCAATTGCAACAACATCGCAGGTACAGCAACGATAACAGCCCAGAATCCCAATCTTGTTGCATAAATGATGAGAGAGAAACACGCGACTAAACTAACGATTGGTCCGATACTAATGAACGAAGCGCCAAGCAACCCTACAGCCAATCTTCGTTGAACGATAGGTAACAAGGTGAAGTATTCTGTTTTCAACGCCCCTTCTCCGCCAACTAACATAGGTCCTATGATCCAACCAATCATCCAAAAGCCAAAAACGATACAGATAAGATCAGCTGCTATATCATTACTATATAGTACACCAAGGAGAATCGTACTAACTGCCAGCAATAGACCGATGACTCCACCTATAATCATGAGAGCCGCTCGACCTCCGCTCATCGAGTGGCGAAGCAAGGACAGCTTCATTCGAACCATTACATTAACCATGATAGTTTCTTTCCTTCTTCAGGGCGGTGTCCAACTAAGCTAATAAAAGACTCTTCCAGACTTTTACCATTACGCACTAGATCCAATGGACCAGTAGCCGCCACACTTCCCTTCGCAATAACAGCAACATGATCACATAGCTGCTCGACCAACGGCATGACATGGCTGGATAAGATTACAGATCCGCCATTGGTAACAAAACGCTGCAAGATGGTTCTGATTGTTGACGCAGAGATCGGATCAACGGCTTCGAACGGCTCGTCAAGCACAAGAAGCTTTGGGGAATGTAGAAGGGCCGTGGCAAGACCAATCTTCTTTCTCATTCCTGTGGAATAGTTTATAACAAGCGTTCGCTCATCATCACGGAATTCCAAGATATCAAGCAGATCTTCTGTACGCTGTGCAACAGTCTTCGTATCAAGTCCACGCAGTAATCCCATGTAAGTCAAAAGTTCTCGACCGGTTAACCTTTCTGGCAATGACATACCATCCGGCAGAATCCCGACTAACGTCTTTGCTTGTAATGGATTTGACCAAACATCAACTCCAAATATTCTCGACGCCCCACTGTCTGGGCGTAGCAAACCTATTGCCATTGATAATAGAGTCGTTTTGCCTGCACCGTTCGGGCCTACCAAACCGAAAAATGAACCACAAGGCACAGTCAGGTTGACACTGTTAACTACGGTGTGGTCTCCAAATTGTTTGCTCAACCCGAGCAGTTGAAGGGCCGATTCCGAGTCTTTCATAATATTTCCCTCCTTAAATTGCCTTCTGATTATGCTCACAAAGTAACGCTCTTATCGGTGGCCAATTGAAACAAAGTGATTAATTCTTTTGCATAAGAATCCAGATTCAGTTCGGGATTCATCATAATTTGCGGAGGCAATGCATCGATCGCCTGTCTAATTGTTATAGCCATAACTCTGGTAGAAAATGTTCGAAATTCTCCGTTCTTTTGTCCAAATTGCAAAATCTGCTCTAAGTCGTAAATAGCTGCCTCTTGAAGATTATAAACAAACGACTCCTTTCCTTCCTCAGGCCGAATTCCAGACCAAATTTCTAATAGAGCTAGCATATAAGTCTTATGTGTAGACATAAAAGCAATATTGCTTTCGAGGTATACACTTAGCATATTCCTTGCGCTAGTGGCAGATTGTATAAGCGGGCGCATATAAGAATCACCGGAAGTATAGACCTTTTCAATGACATGCCGAATCAACGTTTCTTTGTTTTTGAAGTGGTAGGATATCACTCCTGTACTAATACCAGCACGTTTAGCAATTTGCGCTAAGGATGCTTGTGCAAATCCCAAACTAGCAATTGTCTCGATTGAGCATTCTACAATTTGCGTTTGCCTAGCTGCTTCAATAAAAGTAAGTTTTTTTTGATTGTTCGTATTATTATTTATATTCATATTTTAAAATTAGCATGACCGTTCAAAAAATTCAATCATTTTTTTGGTTATTTCTGGATTTATAAAGAGTGGGAGAATATTTTATCATTTTAAACTTGAAAAAGAAGTATCTACTTTCACTTTTAAAGACATGAAAGTAGATACTTCTTTTCTTTTTTTATAGCCTTGTATTTCTTTTGAAATTACTGTTACAACTTCATTCTACTACTTTATTAGTATGCTTGAGCAAACCAAACTGTATGTTTCGCTTCATTTCCAAAGCAAATACAAGTAGTTTTCGTAGTTGGCGGGTTAAATGGAATGTTACGAAATGGAGCAACGCCACTGTTGAGACTGTATTGAGATATAAATAGAGTTCATTTCTTCTTGACATTTCAATTTTCAAAATGTCCATTACTGCTCAAGTAGTGCGGACCAAATTTGTATATTTACACTACAAGAAGGACAGTTCACCTCACCAGCTAAATACGGTAAATCATGTACAAGATCGTGTTCACCAATCACTGCCGCTTGTTCCGCTAACACTATTTGCTCTATATCTGAAAATCTCGAGGCAGGTACAACTTTGTGAGCCTCTTGTTTCTTGTAGAAAACAGGGTCTTGCACAAATGCCTGTGTAGCTCCTTCCCACAAATATACTTCTTCCTTGCAATGTGGACATATAGCAATATACTCATCCCCTGTCACAAACGTCATTAGCATATTCGCCAGTTTGTACGCTCCTCGATAAGTTGCATCGGAGGCGAGAACATAACGCTTTTCCACATTATCATCCAAAGTAGTTGCATAGGAACGCACATCTTTTCCTAATAACGCCATCTCACGTATTGCCTCAATATAGCTATTGTAAATATCTGCTCCGATATGTTCATCAAGTATCTTTAAAGCTGTCGGAAAACCGCTATCACCACGATTCGCCTCAATAATACCGCAGATAATAAACAAATGATGTCGCACTTCGGGATAGTTCGTTGAACAAGCTATCTGCATCAAATAAGGAACAGCAGCATATGTAACTGTATAAATGGTATTTTGATGAAACAAATAGTTTTCAAAAAGCGCGTCAACTGTTTCTTGGTCGTATGCTTGCTTCAATCGCTGTAACAACGCTGGCACATTCTCTCCAGAGCCATATGGTCCTGTAAGATTTCCCCATACTGCACTCGTCAATTCAAGTAAAACGAACACCTCCCTCTAATTACCACTCACGCCAATCATCTGTTAACTCATAACGTCCAAGATTCTGACTTTTAGTAAGGTCATCAATATCAATTCCACATTGAATCAGCACTTGATCAAAATAGTCACAAAGCTCCTCTCGTTCGCCAGTTTCAATCAATCCGCCTCCACCTACCTCATTAATCTCATTTAGGGCAAGCACCGCCGTTTCAATAGATTTCATAATGGCAGGATAGCTATCTGAGTGATTTGGCAGTTTCGCAATGGATGTTGCATACTGCTCTAGCACCATTTCCGTCTGATGAATAAAACTATCTGGAAACAATTCCGCGTAAATACAGTCATCTTTCTCAATCAATCCAGCAGTAAATTCTTCCTCTTCTTTTCTTTTAGCATTACGCCAGCGTGTCGTAGGTCGAATATCTTGCATCGGCCATTCCCCTTTATCTTTAGTTTCTAATGAATAAAAAACCCTCTTTGAAAGCCTTTATAATTTAGAGTATTGGCTAGCATTGTAATAGTTATTTTAAACATAACTCATTACCATTCACGTTCTCTTAATGCGTCTTCAATATCAAGCTTTACGTTGTATACATCCAATATATCAATAACAGTTAATGCAATACAATCTCGTGCAATCGTTTCAATTTCACTGTCATGTTCTAAGAACTCATCTTCTAAATCATTAATCGCACATGTAATTTCATCAAATTTTACTTGTATATCTTCTAATGAATGAGGACCTTGCTCTAAATATTGGACAATTTGCTCCAATAGATCTTTAATTTTATCAACTAAAAATTTAGGATAATAACTATCTTGATACATCCCCTTTAAAAAATTGATTTCTTTCATCTTATATTCCCCCAATAAATCTATTATTCTTCGATATTATCCAAATAAAACTAGTTTATTTTCCCCTGTATTAATCCAATATCGCTTTAGAAAATAAATCATGTATCAGTTCATCATTTTCACATGCTTGTTTAAATCCAACAGCGAATCGCAACAATGCGTCCTTTTCGCTGGCATACGCACAGAACATATCTGCTTCTGGATCGAAACGCACAATGCCTTCTAGCTCTGGCAACTTCTCTTGCAAATACACATCCGCAAGCGAGCACCAATCGTAGCCGTTACCTTGAAATCCTTCGTCTGCCCGTGTTTCAAACAACTCCTGTTTATAAATGCCTGCTTCTAATAGGAATGAAATATTTCCACTATCATGTTCTAACCATCTAAATGGTTTTAGTTCTTCATTCATTATTTGAGCATGTAGACTAGCTAGCTTATCCGATGTAAAACTTAATATCCCCTCTTCACTTACTATTTCTCCCTGCTCTATGCGTTCATTTAACCAACTTGAAACAAAGTCGGGGGCATATCCTCCTGTACTGAAACCTTGTGCAAGTGCAATTATATTCTCGTAATCCGCTAAATATTGCGCTTGTGTCACCTCCGAATTAGCACCAGTGTACAACCAAAACTGGATATCATACATCAGCATGGATATCTCATCTGCATGGAAAGCAAAATAGCCTTTGTCCTCTACAATTTGCGTACAAATACCTCGAATAACTGCTTCCATCCGATTTCCATCTCCAGCTTTCTCACATAACGACTGTAACAAAGGAGAGAATGGTACATGTTTCACCATATCCAAATCGTCAAGTTTATCTTGTTCTGATGTATCGAATACTTCCTCATTCACCAATCCGACAATAAAAGTCGCAAAGTTCGGCGCAAGGAAAGTAATATAGTAATCAGCCTCTTGGTCTACATGTACAACAGCAGGCTCACCATCTGCACCACATGCACGATAATCAAGCATAATGACATCATGACCTGCTGACGGGCAATCGGCTATGACAACGCCAATATTTGGGTAGCCCCATTCTTCCAACATAAAACTGCTTCCCAAACTGCCACACAAGCTATAAGCCTTTTCGCGACCAATGCCCATAATCCCTGTAATCGCCACATGATTTTCAGCCCATGAAGTCGGCATAGCCGTTGGAAAACAAGTGTTTACTGGTATACCGCCATTCTGTTGTTGCATAAACCAAATATAATCTGCTGGCAATTTATAGCCAAGTTCTTCTTCTATAGAAGTAATCATTTCAATAGTGGGGGATACTTCTACATAATTTTTGTCCGCATAATCGCTTTTTTTCCAAAATTGACTGAAATCACGCTCATGAAAAGGGACAAGCTTGATATCATCTAGCGCTTCCGCTGATTTTTTCATAATATTTCGACAGGCTACTATATACTCTTCAGTTCTAGTATCAAACTGTAAATCCTTCGCTTTTTCAAATGCAGCCAGTGCTTCTTGCCATTCCTGGATATGGAAATAAGCATAGCCAACACGCCAATGCCAATCTGGATCTTGTTGACCCTGTTTTTTAACTGTGCATAATTGGGACAATGCTTCATGATAACGCCCTAAATTATTAAGCGCACGACCATAATGACCTACTATTTCGTAATCTCGCTCTGAATTAGACAATTGTTCAATCGCTTCTACAATTTTGTCATGTTGATTTTCCTCATACCATTTTTCTAAGATATTCAATAATTTTTTTGGCATTATCCCACTCCCTCTCAATCATCTTGTAATTCAGCTAAACAAGTATCTTGTATCTCTTGTGATGTTTGGTTAACAATAATGCCTTCCTATATAAATGCAGACGTTTCATCATCAAGTATAATCTTTTCATTCAATTACTCTTGACGTTGGTGAACTAAATCAACGAGTGTATCTTTCGTTCGGTGTATGATTTTTTCTTCTATTGTCATGATATGAGTGCCTTCAATATTGCCTCATAACGTTCACGATATGGCGATAATATCCGCATAAATTTTGGGCTGGTGAAGTCATTCAAATGGACAATCTCAAAGCATGTATACAGTAATGACGCTACATCCATATCTTTGTATTCTTCCATACGTTCATTTTGTTCAGCTGAAATCATTGGACAAAGCTCGATAAAGGGCGTTGTCATATATTTTTCAAGCCATTGTAAATTTTCATCCGTATTCATCGCCTGTTCAAAGAAAGGTTCGTATGGAACAGTTGGCACAGTTGCGACAATGTAAGCAAAGATTGGCAATGTTTCAGGTGTTAACCCCCACCTTTCCACATAGGCTTTCGCAAAATATTCAGTCGGTGGTGAATGATCAGCATCGCATATTTCCATATAGTCGATAATGAGTTTGCTATAACTTTTATCGTATAAACCAAGGCCAAAAACGGCAAACGTGCTTGGCATTGCCGCCTCCTCATCCGCAACATCCCCGTAAAAATGATACTCAGCCATCGCTTTGTAGCTATATTCCACTAGCGCGGCATGTAGGTTTGGATAGCTCAATACCTTTGCAAAAAAATGATGGGAAGGTGTGACAGGTAAACGCTCAATCGGCAGCACTAAATCACTTTCCCCTTCATATAAAATGCTGTAGCTTTTCGGGAAATCCTCCTCTAATAAAGCATTTAAATAAAGCATGGCTTCACGATAAGCTTCCTCTGTTTCTTCTTTTATATGAATCAAGATGGTAGCCAACACATCATTTGCATAGCAATAAATAAGATCAGATTCAGCTCGTTGCTTATTGATTGGCAAATCGCCAGAACCGATTGTAAGTAGATTGTTATACGTTTCCACATCTAATTCCTTAATCGTTCGCAATAATTCCTCAACCGTTAACGATTCAAAGTTTGCACCGTATTTTCTTAAATTGATGGCATAATAGCGCAGCAATGGCAAATAAGCGAAAGATTTCTGTTTTTGCGTGAAGCGAGAAAGACAATAACGTTGTGTTTCAAAGTCAAGCTCTTGACGGAATACGTTTAATAATGCAAGCTGTTGGTAATGGCAAAGTACCTCTGTTAAGACGAAGGCATCAAGAGCAAAAGAGGTCGTGCGTACGCTAGCGGGATAATAACTCTCTTTGTCAATTGTATATTGCTTTTCAAGCAGCTCTTGCGCTAGCTGTTGCCATAGTGCTTCGTTTTCTATAAATTGTTCTGCTTTCATTCGCTTGTCCCCCTATAATTGTATGGCTAACTTCCCCCATATTTCACCAATGTAACCTAGATTTAATCAAAGTCGGAATACAGAATGTATTGCTGACATTCTAAGCATTGAAATAGATAACCTTGATGCGAGCCATTATTACGCAAAGTAGCGGCTAGCTCTTCTTTGGTATGACCATTAAAATGTTCAAACTCCTCCGCAATGCCCATATCCACCAGTTCCTGCCAGCCAACATAACCAATAAATGCGCAATAATCCGTGCAGTGAGCTACCCAATCATTTCCTTGCCAACTAATATAGCCAGGTGTTCGGTGCAACACTTCATCTGTATAGTCATCATTCTTCACAAGCTCGGAATTTAATAAATCTTGCTGAAATTGACCATCATATTTTTGCGCAGCCAGCCCACTATGAATACAGCTTGGACAAAGATATTCCACCTCTTCAATCGCGTAAATGCCTTTTGTACAATAAATGTCTACTTCTTGTTCACAGCAGTCGCAAACAACTAATTCACCCGTTTTAAAAATATTCGCTTGTATTGGATTCGGCATATATTTAAATGTTGGTAATGGTATTTTCAACTCTGCTTCCTCCTGAATAACACGTGGCAATAATGGCTTTACATTTTGTGGATTGTCAATCCAATATTTAATCGCGCCGCATTTTTTCTGATCTTTTTTATTGCGTAAATCCATGACGGATGTAAAAATTTTGTATGCCTCGTCATACATTTGCAACATGCAGAAAATTTCGACGAGCATGCGCAAATTTACCTCTGTTGGCTCTGCTTTTTGAACTTGCTCTCTTAGCTTATGCATGGCGTTAATTGCTTTGGCATTCTTTGCGTCAAACGTCTTTCTTTGCTCTTGCCATTGTGCAATAAGATTTTTTGTCATTTCTTATCCACCTCTCGACATACGATTTAATGATTTAGAAAATCTCCCCCTCACCACTCACATCAAAAAAACCGACTCCATGCTTTTTTGCAAGCTCTTTCATCGTACTATATGCTTCATCCGTTACAGACCAGGCAAAAGCTGTGTAAATCATGGCATAACCAATACTATATTCAGTCAAACGACTCTCTAACTCGTCATCTTCATCCTCATCTAACATTTCCTCATCAACCAGATTCATATTGGGGAATTGTTCCACCATATCCTGATACCATTTTTGTAATGCTGGTGTTGTAACTGTTATTGTTGCGTAATCATGTGGTTCAGCCCATTTTGTTTGTTCGTCATACCATTGCAAAAATGTTTCTTTATTGTTTGGAGCTTGCTCTTTATCAAAGACCATTAAATCATAACTCATTGTTTTCATCCTCCACAAAAAAAGAATATATGTTCTGTTTTTCATTCTAGCATACAAGCATTTTTTTGAAAACACAGAAAAAACATTACTGAGTAAAGATAAAGACCCTGCATCTCCAATATGAGTATAGAGGACATCATAGAAGTTATATTACAAGCCATTCAAGCGCAAATAGCACTTGTCGATGATATGACCACTATCATCAAGGAAATTAATAAACAGCCTACTGTTCAGACGAAATCGAAATAATTAGAACAATTATACAAGACTAAACAACAAGAGTTAGAAAAGTAACAGCCGTCACAGATAATCTTTATATGGATTGTAAATATGGAGATATTGCAAAAGCTGAATACTTGCGTATGAAAGCAAAATTTGACAACTTTATACACTACTCTTTTTAATATGCTTGAGCAAACCAAACTGTATGCTTTGCTCCATTTCCACAGCAAATACAAGTAGTTTTCGTAGTTGGCGGGTTAAATGGAATGTTACGAGAAGTATATTTTGTCTCTTCTTTCACTTTTTCCTCGCATGCGTCATCTCCACACCATCCAGCAAGAATCCAACCAGGAATCGATCCATTTTCCTTGGAAGTGGTAATATGCTGCTGCAAATCTTTCAGTGTATCGATAGTTGTATGTGCGTTTTCATCACGGAATTTGCTTGCTTTTTCAAATAAACGACTTTGCATTGTTGTCAATTCCACTTCAATTGCCGATACAATGTCATTCAGGTCAATCGATTGTTTGTCATCTTCATCTCGTGCTTTTAACAATGCCTGGTTTTTCTCTAAATCACGAGGTCCTAATTCAATTCGAACCGGTACACCTTTTAATTCCCATTCATTGAATTTGAAACCTGGAGATTGATCGGAGTCATCAAGACGTACTCGAATTCGCTTCTCCTTAAGAGCAGTATATATATCATCTAGTTTCTCCATAATCTCAGGGTTCTTTTTCCATGGACCTACAGGGATTAAGACAACTTGGGTTGGTGCAATTCGTGGTGGTAATATAAGCCCCTGCTCATCACCGTGAACCATAATCACTGAACCTATTAAACGTGTGGAAGTCCCCCAAGATGTTGTGTGTACATATTCATGCTGATTGGCTTTATTTAAATATTTAATATCAAAGGCTTCAGCAAATTTTGTCCCTAAATAGTGAGAGGTACCAGCTTGTACTGCCTTTCCATTTTTCATCATTGCTTCGATAGAAAATGTATCTACTGCACCTGCAAAACGTTCAGAAGGTGTTTTTTGTCCATCATAGACAGGAATTGCAAGTAAACCCTCTACTACTTCCTTATAGATAGCTAACATTTGCATTGTTTCATTTCGTGCATCCTCTTCATCAATATGTGCTGTATGGCCCTCTTGCCACAAAAATTCAGATGTTCGAATGAATGGAAGTGTTTTCTTTTCCCAACGAAAAACATTTGCCCATTGATTGATTAAGACCGGTAAATCACGGTAACTTTTAATCCAATTCGAATAGAGATGGCCAATCATCGTTTCAGAGGTTGGACGAAGCGCTAAACGTTCTTCTAATTTCTCGCCTGCTGCCTCCGTTACCCAAGGAAGCTCAGGTGAGAAACCTTCGATATGATCTTTTTCTTTTTGGAAGAAGGATTCAGGGATTAACATAGGGAAATAAGCGTTGCGATGACCTGTCTCTTTAAAACGACGGTCCATTTCTGCCTGGATATGTTCCCAAATCTCATAGCCGTCTGGTTTAAATGCGATACAGCCGCGGACTGGTGTATAATCCATTAAGTCTGCCTTTTGGATTGTCTCAATGTACCATTTTGAAAAATCGTTTTGTTGTGTTGTCATGTTCTTTCCTCCATTTCTGTATTTTTACCTACTGAAAAAATAAAAAGCACAAAGCTGTCCCTAAAATAAGGACGTCTTTGTGCCGATAAACGTGGTACCACCTTGAATTTAGTTTTAAGAAAACCTTAAAACCCTCTAACGTTTTGTAACGTAAACGACTCGGTTATGTTTGCATAACATCTCCGTGGTAGGTTTCAGATAAGAAGCGGTGATATAGCTCTCAGCAATTGCTATATTCTCTGTTTCACAATTCTTCCTTACTTGGCCACATCAACAATTTATATTTTATATAACTTTAGCAAAACAGTTAAATAATATCAATTATTTAACGAATCACTTTATCCGTAAATACTTAAAGGAACTTGTCCTAACTAAAGACAAGTTCCTCCATATTGACTACTTATAATTATTTCTTATCTAATATCAACCGCGTAAAGTCCTCTACTGATAATGGCTTACTGAAATAATAGCCCTGTACGAATTCGCAGCCATGCTCACGTAGTACGTTTAATTCTGCTTCTTCCTCGACGCCTTCAGCAACTACTTGAAGATTCAAGGCATGTGCTAAAGAGATCATCGCTGAAATCATAGCAACTCCTGATTTTTCAGGCACAATATCACGGACGAATGCACGATCTATTTTTAAAACATCTACAGGGAATGTTTTTAAGTAATTCAGCGACGAATAACCAGTTCCGAAATCATCTAATGAAATCGTAATACCAAGTGCTCTTAATTGCTTGATTGTATTAATTAAGTCTTCCGTATAATCTAGCATACTCATCTCTGTAATTTCAATTTCTAAGAAGTGCGGATCTAATTTTGTTTCTGCGATAACTTCATGTACCATTTTGACAAATCCTGTTGTACTAATATGAATCGGCGAAATGTTCACGGCAACTCGTAAGTTTAAATTATGTACCTCATTCCAAGTGCGTGCTTGGGCAGATGCTTTTCTTAATACCCATACTCCAATATCATTTATGAGTCCACATTCCTCTGCAAATGGAATAAAGCGATCCGGTGGTACATTACCTAGTTCAGGATCGTACCAGCGCAGCAATGCCTCCATGCCAATCACTTTATTTGTTTTTAAATTAATTTTTGGTTGATAGTGTAATTCTAAAACATCTTTTTTTAACGCTTGATGTAATTTCGTTTCAAGTAATATCCATTTATCGTTGACCTCATCCATATTTGGACGATATAAGCGGTATTGATTACCACGTGTAGATTTCGCAGCATACATGGCGATATCTGCATTTTTCAATAATTCCTCAATAGAGTTTGCATGATCTGGAAAAATACTAATTCCAATACTAATACTTGCGTAAAATTCATATGCATCAACAATAAAGCTCTCATTAAAGACGCTAATTATTTCCTCGGCCTTCTCCTCAATTCGGTCAACATCGTTTAGTATTATAACAAACTCATCACTGTTGTGACGGTAAATAGAATTAGATGTATAATCAACGTTGCGTAGACGATTCGCCATTTCCACTAAAAACATATCCCCGATGATATGGCCAAGTCCATCGTTAATGTTTTTAAAACGATTTACATCAATGAAAAATAACGCAAACTTTTCTCCAGTACGTCGAGATTGATGGAATTCATTTTCTAAACGTTGTTCTAATTTACGACGATTTGGTAGCCCCGTTAATTCATCGTGATAAGCAATATGTGTAATCTTTTTTATATCCTTTTGTGCGGTAATATCGACTCGTATAGCAATATATTGATACGGTTTACCATTGTCATCAAGAAAAGGGAAAATCGTTGTCTTCACCCAATAAAGACTGCCATCCTTTGCGCGATTACACACCTCGCCATTCCACATTTCACCATTACCTATAGTTTTCCACATCTCTCTAAAGAAAGTTCTTGGATGGAAACCTGAATTGAGTAAACGGTGATCTTGCCCTAATAATTCTTCACGAGTATATTTAGAAATTTTGCAAAAATGATCATTAACAAATGTAATTTTCCCTGTTCGATCTGTAATTGCTACAATGATTGAACTGTTCATTGCTGAAAAAATATCTTGTAATTCTTTCAGACTATAGTTAATTTGATTAATACTACTAGGCGTGATATTCATCATTTTCATTCTCCGTTCATTAGAAGGGTTTGGTACTTTAGATTTATTTTAAAGTAAGGTATAAAGTTATGGGATATCGCCCTTTATTATGTAATTATATTATAGTCCTAGAAAAGCAGTTAATTCAACCCAAATATCAAAACCATCAAATCTATATTTGATGGTTTTCAATAAAATAGACCAAAAAACAAGGTCTTTTACCTTATTTAAAACGCTTGTTTTAATTACCTTAGTGCTATTTGTATGTTATGTATAGCCTATTTTTCTATAGAATATATGAAATTACTGTAAATTTACGATGCTTGAAAAATTTCTTCATTTATGATATATCCAAAAAATGCCTTACTGTCACATACAGGCAGTAAGGCATTTTTATAAGCTAAGAGATTTCATATTCTATTTGACCTCCCAACGTTTTGGCACGTTCATTGTAGGCATCTAGTTGCTCCTGAGATAAGTTTAAAATATAATAGTAAAAATTTATTGGCTCTAAATCGTGTTTCTCACACACTTGT
Source organism: Lysinibacillus sp. NPDC094403 (assembly GCF_050278745.1). Taxonomy (NCBI): domain Bacteria; kingdom Bacillati; phylum Bacillota; class Bacilli; order Caryophanales; family Bacillaceae; genus Lysinibacillus; species Lysinibacillus sp. NPDC094403. The sequence continues at coordinate 420,249 of NZ_JBNNTL010000002.1, forward strand.
CGATAAAAATCATAGCCTTCTCGATAATCTGTCATCCTAATAACTTCCTTTCATTTGTGCAGCTTCGTTATAATATTCTAATTGTTCTTGTGATAATTGATTGACATAATAATAGAAATTAATGGGCTCTAAATCAAATTGTTCACATTTCTTTAAGTAAAATTCGTAGCCAGCTTTATAATGAGACATATGAATCCATCCTTCTTTCTTTCTTGTACTATAACAGAATTATATTTTTTTTAAATAATATATAACAGAAGGTTTTTTATGTCAATGAATTTTCTGATATTTCTTTCGAATAGACGAAAGCCCAGTCCATTTAAATTAGTATGGCTGGGCTTTTCATAAAATATTCACGTCGGCTTCCGTAATAACCACATCCTTTAATCACAAACCTTTTAAATTCCTAATTGTTTTGCTTGCATATTATAAGCTGAAAGTTGCTGCTGTGATAACTGTAACACATAATAGCGGAAAGAAATTGGCTCTAAACCATAGCGTTCACACATCTCACAATAAAACTCATAACCATCTCGATACTTTGACATTTGAATTCCTCCTCTAATTAAACTGTTTTATAACAGTTGTTTTTATTTTTATTTAATATATAACAGAAGGTTTATTTCGTCAAGCTTTACAAAAAATTTGATTAAAAATAATTTGAAAGCCTTAATTTAATTCCACGCACAACAAAAGCCATTGTTTTGAAAAAAGAATGATCAAAACAATGGCTCTCTTCGATTACTAGAGCTGAATTTTATAAAAAAATTAGACTATTTACTTTCATTTAGTTTCAAAAATTTAAGGACATTTAAATAAATGTCACTAAGAATATCTTATTTAATGGTTAGGTCCTTAATCGTTATATTCATTCGCTTTGCAGTATCGATTATAATAAATCTAATCGTTTGCATTTCATTTAAACTAGAAAGCTTTATTTGAAGTAGTACTCCACCTTGTAAATCACTCATATTCTCCACTTCTATACTTAAGACTTGAATAAGCTTATTTATAAAAGAAGTTATTTTATCGTTATTTCTTTTCCCTACATATAATAAAATCTTAATCTTATATTTTCTAACGGAAAGTAAATGCTGATTCAATGCCCAAATAAAATTATCTTTTTCAGCATCATAATAACTTGGATCTCCAAAAAGTTTTACTTCACCACAATGTTGACAAATTGCTATATCACGAGCATGACGGACACCGATACCCGGTTGTTCAACATTCACATTAACTTCATATGGAATAAACACATCATGTGAACAAAACCTACAAATAACAGGCTCATTAAAAATTGTTATTCTACTTTTTTTCTGTTTTAAATTACTTATACTCATGCTTCCACTACTTCCGAATACTCTATTATAGGTACATGTTTTTGTAATGTATGGTCAAATCGATTCTTTTCTTGAAACATTTGTATATCACCACATGACGTGCAGTAAAATGATTGCAATGTAAGCTGGTCCGTCACCGTTTCACCTAAAGGACTTAAATCCATATAAACTTCACGATGTTGAAATTGATCGTTTTGACAAAATAAACAAATAAGTTGTTTGTCACGAATTTTTATTTGATACGTTCCTCTTCTTCTAACCATTCTTTCACCCCTATTCAAAAAAATTTCTACTTATTTTAATACGCTAGAAATAAATAAAAGTTCCAATTTTAAATATATTTCCCATTTTATCTTAATAAAAAATGCTGCCTCTTGTGTAAAAACAACTGCTATATTGAACAATGGCCATCTGTTAGTTCAATAAGAAATACTTATTGAGCTTACAAATGTAATAACAGTGTTCTTGTGTGTTCGAAGGTTTTATATTCCTGAAAGAAATCGTCATAGGCTTCAATTTTGTTTTCAAAAAGCCTATATTGTTTAAACTAATCAAAGAAAGGATTATGTAATATCTCAATTTGATCTTGTGGGATGTTATTTATCTTACCTGTTAATAGCTTGTCTTTTCCATTGGCCGTTTTCGTATAGATTGTTGCTATTGATACTTATTATTGGACATTTTTCATCCTAATCGAACTTACCGTTTTCAGACTCCAATTTAATAAAACCTTCTAAATTTGAGGTATATTCCTCTATTTCAGTGGTTTTGTAGTTCCAAATATAAATTTTATCATTCATTTTCCCGTTAATAACTTGAAGACATAATTAACTCCCTGTACCATCCGCACCCGTTTCTTTATTTACCTGAACAAAAAAGCCCAATTTCTCAATAGTATTATCGAGAAATTGGACCATTCACCATATATTTTTCAATAGCCTGATAATCATTCTAGGAATAAATATTAAAATGTTCCATATTATTTCAGAGACAATCGAATTTTTAATCTCTATCATCAATTCTTTACCATACTGTCTTGTATTTCTTTTTTTCATTCTTTATATTCAGTCTCCAGCTAGTTCATGAGTGCTCAACTTTGATTAATGCCTTGATTTCTTTTATTTGTCCAATATGTCGTTGTTCATGAAAATAAATTTGTTCTACCCATTGATCAAGGGCTAATTCCCCAATAGCAGGATGCTTCACGGATTTTTCTGCTAATATTGTTGGATCTTCAATTGTATCAAGGAGAGTTGTTAATTTTTTTCTCGAATCGTCAAGCAACTTAATGATTTCCTGAACTGTAAAAACGTCTTCAGCAGGTTCAACAATTTTGGGTGCTATAATTTTCTTTGTTCTATCTACAATAAGTTGAACATTTTTACGATCAGTTTGTTTATTATCAACTTGCTTTAATCCCCATACAATCGCCTTTACTGAAGACTCCTCCACTAAAACTAAGTGATGGCAGACCTGGGCAATACTCCAACTGTTAGCATCAGGCTTAGCATTCAACTGAGTATCACTTAATACTTTAATCTCTTCTACTAAGTCATTTCTTGTTTCACGTAGATGATCGTTTATTAATTGATTCAAGCTACTCCTCCTCATCAAAAGGATTTTTGATACCTATTCTGTATAAGGTCTATACAATGTAAAGATTCTATTAGATTAATTAAATTTCCTTTAATATTTTGCAAAATTGTCTTAAAAATTATTTTGCTCGAACAATATTAAATGGATTATTTTCGAGTACATGTTGCAGCTCTTCATCTTCGATATGCGTATAAATTTGTGTCGTTGCAACACTTGAATGGCCTAGTATATGCTGAAGACTTCTAATATCCGCTCCTGATTTATACATCATTGTAGCAGATGTATGACGTAACTTATGTGGTGTCAGTCTTTCTTTTTGAAGTCCAGATTGCTGATTAATTTGTTTAACGATTTTAGCAACAGTTTGACGGGTAAAGCGTGTGCCCTTTTGTGAGACGAAAAGAGGCTCCTCTCCCTCACCTTGATATTGTTTCTTTCCGCTATTTTCATAATCAGCAAGTGCCTGCGTACAGCTATCATTCAAGTACACTGTCCGTTCCTTGTTTCCTTTACCAACAACAGTTAAGTAGCGCCCTTGTATGGATGATCTATTTAGCTGACAAAGCTCTGTAACACGAATCCCTAAATTCAAGAAAAACATCATCATACAATAATTTCGTGGTGAAGCACGATTTGGCTGGATGCCATCGATAAATTGTGTAGCCTCCTCGATATTCATATAAATAGGTCTTTTTCGTCCTATTTTTGGTGTTTCTAATTCATCTGCGGGATTCTCCTCTAGAAGACGTCTTTTCCCTTTTAAATATTTAAAAAATGACTTCAACGTTGCTACTTTACGTGCCCTCGCTGATGCAGAATTCCCACGTTGCACCTCGCAATATTCCATAAATAAATAGAGATCCTCTAGTGTCATTTCTCGAATTTCTTCTATTGAAATAGTAGAAATATCTATTTTCGTTAAATTTGATATATCATGATCATTTTGAATTGCTATGTAGAAACGGAAGAATAATGTCAAATCATATTCGTATTCTTTTCTTGTGCGATGAGACTTCCCTTTAATTGTCGTTAAGTAGACAAGGAAATCCCTCATTATTTTAGGAAGCTTCGTCTTTTCCATAAAATCACCTCTATTTGCTCTATTTTACCACGAAAAAACGTTCCCAAATATAAATTTGGGAACTTTATGGTGAAAAAATGCCCTTTTTTACACATTGGAACGAACGTTCTGTTTTAGGGCAGTAAAAAAGATGATTCTCTTTTAGAAAGAAAATCACCTTTTTTAAAAAAATTTTTAAAAATTTCACTTTTTAGGTATAAAACTCAAAAAAAATGAATATTTAAATCTAGTGAACTAAATGCTGTGAGACGATTTGAAAAACGAAAAGACGGGTAACTATACGTGTCGATTCTTCTCACAATGCGCATGGAATTATATGGTTTTTGTCAATTCCTGACGCAATGTTTATTTAGCGACAGCTAAAATTACGTCAAGGCGAAATGCGTTTACTTAACAAAAATACTATACGCCCCATCCACTTGTTTTGCTAGAGACCAGTTTGTTGAAAGCATATGTTGAAGCTTCTCTATAGTTTCTTCATTACAAGTTAACTGCTGGATTCCTGTTTCTAACAATTGATAATCCTTACCTTCTTCTAATTGAAAACGAAGATATAGTAAACGTTCAATGCCTGGCAAAGTTACATACTTAATACGGTAGTTACCATGCAGAGCGTCTAAGAACGATTGTTCCCCTTCTTGATAAAGTGCCATTGTTTCGGAAAATTCATAGTTTGGTGCTTTTTCCTGCCAAACTGATACATCCCCTGTTTGCAATGTGCGCACAATCTCCTCATCAGTAAAATCTAGTTTTGAAAGCTTGTCTAGCTCGTAAGCTTGCATTAAATTAATGATTGTCATTTTTTTAGCTCCTTTTATGTATTCTTCTTAGTTTAACACGTTTTCTCTACTACTTAAATTCGGAGGGCGATCCATATGATGAAGTACTATGAATCTGGTTTGTTTTTTGATGAAATGTTAGATGGCAATCAACCGAAGCCTCATTATCGGTCTTTCCACCATAAGCTCAGTGCTTTCTCAAAGGAACAATTAGAAGAAAAATATCAACAAGCACAATCAAGATTCCTTAAACAAGGCATTACATTTACAGTATACGGAGCACAAGGTGGAACAGAGCGGACAATGCCCTTTGATTTTATACCTATTATTATTCCACATGAACAGTGGAAAGTAATTGAATCTGGTGTGAAGCAACGTGTCAAAGCCTTAAATTGCTTTTTACATGATGTCTACCATGAACAGTCTATTTTGGAGTCTGGACTTATACCGAAACAGCTTGTTGAAAATAATCCGTATTATTATAAAGAAATGCTTGGTGTAAAAGTACCTATCGATAATCATATTTTTTTAGCTGGTATCGATTTGATTCGTGATGAAAGTGGCTTTTACTACGTGTTAGAAGATAATTTGCGCAATCCTTCAGGTATATCTTATGTTTTTCAAAATCGATCTGTTATGAAGGAAGTGTATCCTGAATTTTTCTCTAAACATACTATTCAGTCACTTGACAAACAAATGTCCTTTATGAAGAAGGCACTCCTTGCCCACCGACCACCTAGTATGAAGCCAGATGTAGAACCTAAAGCTGTCCTATTAACAGCAGGCATGTATAATTCGGCATATTACGATCATGTCTTTTTAGCACAGCAGCTCAATATTCAGCTTGTCGAAGGGCATGATTTAGTTGTACAAGACAATAAGGTGTACATGAAGACAATCTACGGTCTAGAGCAAATTGATATTATTTATCGTCGAATTGATGATGATTTCTTAGACCCTGTTGTTTTTCGTGAGGATTCTTTACTTGGAGTTCCTTATATTATGGATGCTTATAAAGCTGGCAATATTGCTATTTTAAATGCTGTTGGTAACGGTGTTGCAGATGATAAAGCGATGTATGCTTATGTACCGGATATGATTCGTTTCTATTTGAAAGAAGAACCTATTTTACGTAATGTGAAGACCTATCATCTAGCTGATGATAGGCAGCGAGATTGGGTCCTTGAGCATATGAGAGAGCTTGTCATAAAAAATGTAAGTGCCTCTGGTGGCTATGATATGCTTATTGGTCCGCATGCGAGTGAAGAAGAAATTGCTATTTTTCAAGAAAAAATTATGGATAACCCGTTTCAATACATTGCACAACCTACGATCAACCTGTCTAGAGCACCTGCTTTCCAGGATGGGAGATTCTACCCTTGCCATGTCGATTTGCGTGTTTATGCGATGAAGGGTGAGGATATTTATGTGCTTCCTGGTGGATTGTCGCGTGTGGCATTAAAAGAAGGATCTTTAGTCGTGAATTCTTCACAGGGCGGCGGAGCAAAAGATACATGGATATTAAAGGAGGAATTGCAGTATGCTAAGTCGAGTAGCCGATGCACTATACTGGATGGCACGATATAGTGAACGATCACAAACGAATGCACATATATTACAAGTACAGCTGTTGAATATGTTGGAGCAATCTGGGAAAGAAAATGAATACATCGATCATTGGGAAGCCGTGTTGGATATTTGTGCCTCGAAGGAAGAGTATTTGACCTATTATGAGTCGATTCGAGTTAATCCACTTATCGAATATCTACTCTATTCAAATAATAACTGTAATTCCCTCCATGCTACTTTACGTGCAGTTAGAGAAAATGCGCGTATAACTCGAGATAGTATCCCGATTGAGCTTTGGGAATTGCAAAATGCCTTCTATCTATCCTTGCAGCAAGAAATATTGGAACGTGAAAGACCAATTCCATTAATCGTTCTTAACTCTTTTTTACAAAACGTTCGAAATACTTCATTGACGGTTACAGGGCTTATCGAAGGCTCGATGGATCGAGATTTACCCTTTTATTTCATGCAAGTTGGGAAATGGTTAGAACGTTTAGAAAAGACGATTCGTATGACTTTGATTATACTGGAGCAACATAAGGGAATAGCCGTCTCCTTAATAGAAGCGGACGGATCGTTTTTACTCGATTTATCGAAGGCAACAGAGTCTTATTTGAGAAAAAATCGCCAAACCAATTTACTTTGTGTCATTCAATATTTGTTACAGGATAAGCATTTCCCACGTTCAGTGATGTTTTGCTTACAAAAATTAGAGGAAGCGTTTATTTGTTTAGAAAACGATCCTCTTTCAGCAAGATTTTTAGAGCTTCGTACCCCATTAAAGAGTTTATTATTTGCCATGATGAATGTAGATTTATGGAATATTACCATAGAGGAAACTATTTTGTTAATGGAGGAAAGATTGTGTCAATGTATTGATTTTGGCAATACATTTTCAACAATTTATCATTTAGATGAACCCAGCGTACAAACTTGAAAGGAATCAACGACAGCTCCCTTTCAACAAGCAAGTCAGTAATCCAAAGGAAGCGGACACAATGAAATTTGAAATTCAACATACTAATATTTTTCAATATGAGTCTGAAGTCGATCAAAGCTTAAATACAATCCGCTTAAAGCCAAGAGGCGATGAGCGTCAGCGCTTATTATCCTATCGAATTGCCATTACACCTTCATCATTAACGCGTGAGCATACAGATATTTGGGGCAATACGGTTGGCACTTTTTATATACCTGAGCAGCACCAAGAGCTAGAAATTCAAACGACATCTATTGTTAGTATTCAACGTGCACCCTTTATCCATCGCATTCAATATTCACACGAAATGCAGACGATTTTTCACTCTCAGCTGTTTTATGAGCATTATTTACCCTATTTAAAGTCTACACATTTTACGTATATGACAGAAAATCAGTTAGAGGAAGTTTATCATGCAATTGGTCATGCTGAAAATCCTGTGCTTTTTTCATTAAATTTAATGCAATATTTATACTCTACTTTTGAATACGTTCCTGGAGCAACCAATGTTACAACAACTGCAAGTGAAGCCTTCGCCCTTAAGCGAGGTGTTTGTCAAGATTTCACACATGTCATGCTTGCGGTGCTAAGGGCTAAAGGAATTCCAGCACGTTATGTTAGCGGTTATTTATATGTCGATGAAAACTCTGCCCTCGTCGGTGATATTGCAACCCATGCTTGGGTAGAAGTCATGATACCAGGGATCGGCTGGATTGGTTTAGATCCAACTAATAATGTTGAAGTATTAGAAAATCACATTATATTATGCATTGGTCGTGATTATTCTGATATAAGCCCTGTTGAAGGTGTTTATTCAGGTGGAAAACATGATTTATCTGTTAAAGTGAGCGTTAAAGCTTTGAATCATTTGTAACCAAAAAGTCGGTTCCTTACCAAAAGGAATCCGACTTTTTTAGATGGCTTATTTAGCAACGCCCGACATTCTAACTTTTTTTCACTTTGAATGCTTGGTTACTTATTTCGCTAAAGTCAGCAGCATTTCAAGAATTGTTTTACATGCTACTGTTGTTGATGCTCCGGATGGGTCGAATTGTGGAGATAATTCTACCACATCCGCTGCAACTCTATTTATGATGCGGTTCACCGCACCTATTTAAGTTCTAGCTGCATTTTTTATAAAAATATAAACTATTTTATGCAAAATTTCGAACATCGTTATTTCGGCCAAATTTATAAACCGAGACTAGAAAAAATACGGCAGCAAACGCTAATAGAATCATAAAATTAAGGTAAAGACTGCCAAAATGATATCCTTGCTGTAGTTGGCTTATAGTATCAAGGACCCATCGCTGTGGTATAAAGTTGGCAATTTTTTGGACAGTCTTCGGCATAATATCAAAGGGAAAAAAACAACCTGCCAAGAGACACGATGGTGTAAAGATTAAATTTTGCATCGCACTCGCTGCCCTGGAACTGTTAGAAAAGGAAACAATCATTAACGATAAACCTGCTGCCACTAAAGCAAACAAGATTAAAATGATTGACATTTGCCAAATGGGCACATGCATCTCAATGTGGAAGACATTCGTTACAACCAGTAGCGTAAAGATGATTTGGACAATCATTACCAGCATACTGACCGCTATATTCGCAAGCACATACTTTCTGGCATTAATCGGCGTTGATAACAGACGGAAATAGGTACGATTTTCTTTTTCTTTCATAATGATTCCCGCAAAGTTTCCTGCTGATAATAGCATAATCATTAACAAAAAGCCGATGGTCCAATTCGTCATATTTTTACCCTTTGAGGTATCTTGCAGTGTCTCTACATGAAACTTGAAATCAGCTTGTTGATAGCGGGCAGACATTTTTTGATACGCATTTTGATCACCATCTGCAGCCTTATTTAAGGCCATAACATTATCAAGATACTGGTAAAGATATGCTTTTACAAAGCCGGTAACTTCTGCTCCTTTAATCGAGACAAGCTGTATATGCTTCGGGTTTCCGGTTTGAATACTTTCCGAGAATCCTTCGTCCAAAATAATCGCACAATCTAATTTCCCCGCAGCAATTTGCTCTTTCATAGAAGATTCATTGACCTTAATCAGGCTCATATTTTCCAAGTGGTTTAGAAAATTTACTGTATCTCCCGCAATCTGCCCCGAGTCATGATTGATCACCCCAACTTTCAGTGCTTGTTGGCTGCTTCCTCCATAAGCCAGAAAGGCAATGACAATTCCGATAAGTGGCATGCCAAAGTATAGAAGGATATTTCTTTTTTTTCTAAAAGTCACACTAAGAATTTTCTTCATCAGCCAGATTACATCTTTCATCATAATCCCTCCTGTCTTTGGAATGAAACTATGGCAACCGTTAAAAATAGAAGCGCAATCCCAAGATTTAAGGTGATTGGCAGCATCGCAGCCGATAGGTCATTGGCATAGATGATTTTCGTAATCCCCTGGTTGGACCATGTAAGTGGGGATAATTCCATTATAAATTTAAATGCCCCCGTTGGATCTTCAATTTTGAAATAGGCGCCACCAAAGTATGACGCAAGCTGAATCACTAGGGTGGTGATTAATTTTGAGGCCTCATGTGTTTTGATCAAATAGCTAACACCAAGGCCGAAACTGACCGCCAGGAATACTTCCGATATTAGGATAAGAAGAATCCACCCAATATGACTTCCCCAGTCCGCTTTGTACACATAGTGGCTAAAGATAACAAGTACAATAATACAAATCATGTTAACAAGAACACAGCCAATAATTTTTCCGAGAAAAATCTCACCTTTTCGAATCGGGGCAGCTAACAATCGAATCGAAGTATGATTGACTCTTTCATCGCGAAGAAGTCCTATCCCATACAACGCAGAATAAAGGGCAATCATCGTCGTCATTACAATCGCATAGTAGTCCATTGAACCAGGCTTCTTCAATGACTGCAGTGAAGATTCTGTTATAAAATCATGCTTGGTCGGGCTTGCTAAAACGGTACTGACTTTTGCTGGATCAACACTTGCTACCGCAGCCGTAAGATTATATTTATCGGCAAATGCGGTCAGCATCCCTTGGAGAATACTCTCCTCGATGCTATTTTGGCTACTGCCATATAATTTGAATCCTTTATTGGTCACCTCAACAAAGGCAGTGTAGTGATTTTCTTCTACCTCCTTTTGTCCGTTCATCCCATCAGCTGCCTTCTTAAAATTAATGCCGGTATCTTTAGCTTCCTTGATAAACGTTTGAAAATAGGAGGAAATCTCTGAACTAGCAGTAGTTTTATATAAAACATGAACATTGTCGACTTTTATTTTTTGATCAAAATCATTTGATAAGGCGGAACCAAGAATCAACATCAGGACAATGGGAAAAGCCAACATGAAGATAAATGTATGGTAATCCCTGAAACTTACTTTAAGTTCCTTCCAAATAATATTAAGTACATTCATAGAAATAACCTCCTTTCTAATCTCTTAAGTTCCTTCCAGTAAGTGTTAGAAATACGGTTTCCAGATTCGGTTCCTTTTCCTCCAGTGAACTGATTTCAATCCCTTGATTCATTAAATACAAAAGAATATTATTTAAATTGTTTACGTCTATTTCCGAATTGATTTTGATCAGGTTCTCTTCCGAAAGGACAGACTTTACCCCATTGATTTCCTTGATCTTCTCTAAATCGATTTGTTCAATCGATTTTGTCTCAATCCAAATATCCTTTGTATTGGTAATAATCGCGATTAATTGCTCCTTCGTGCCTTCCGCAATCACCTTGCCGTGATCCATAATGGAAATCCGTGTACAGATTTCCTCCACCTCTTCCATATAGTGGCTTGTATAAATAATCGTGCATCCCATCTCATTTAACTTGCGAATCGATTGTAGGATATAGTTCCGCGAATGCGGGTCAATTCCGACCGTTGGCTCATCCATAATAATCAACTTCGGACGATGGGCAATGGCACAAGCAATATTCAACCGTCTTTTCATCCCGCCGGAAAAATTCTTCGGATACTCCTTCTGCTTATCAAGCAGGCCAACAAATTCTAATGCCTTTTGAGCCAGAGCTGTTAATTCCTCCCCTCTTAGCCCATATAATCCGGCAAAAAATTTCACATTTTCAAAAGTAGTGAGTTCTTCATAGATCGCCAAATCCTGTGGCACAATCCCGATATTCATCTTTGCAAAGCGGCTGTGTTTCCCGCTGTTTTTCCCAAGAATGTTAATTTCACCTTCGCCGTAACGCAAGAGCCCGGCAATCAGATTAATAGTGGTACTTTTTCCAGCACCATTGGGTCCTAAAAGCCCAAAAATTTCACCTTCGCTTATGGAAAAAGATATATTATCAACAGCAAGAAAATCATCAAACTTTTTTGTTAAATTTTTCACTTCAAGTACCTTCAAATGATTTCACCCCTCGTTAACTTTCTGTATTCATTATAAAAAAAAAGATGAAGCCGCATAAGTGCAACAATTCATCCTTTTCACATGAGAAATTTCATATTTTTATAGTTATCTTTTTCATTGGAACATTGGTTCAGGAACCATGTGTATTTTTCACAATTATATTGTTTATTGGATTGGAATTAACATCGTGACTGAAAAGCCATGGGATCCGTCCACAATAATCTTTCCATTGATCGATGCAGTCCGCTCCTCCATTCCAATCAATCCAAGCCCTTTTTTTACCTTTTGGATTCCAACTCCATTATCTTTCACTTCCACTTTGATCATCGTGTTGAGGACGTGAATTTCAATGGAAACCATCGTCGCTTCCGAATATTTAAGGGCGTTAGTTAAGGCCTCTGTCAAATTTTCCTGAATAATTTTCCACTGAATCGGGGCAATCCGTTCCATATTTCCCTTATAAACAAAGGGCATATCCATCGTATGTTTGGCAGAAAACTCTTCTATGAATAATTTCACCCTATTAATGCCCATTTGTTCTGTAGGCGGCTTTAAATTTTTCAGGGTCATTCGGATATTTTCGATACCCAATTTTGAAATATTAATAGCATTTTGCAACAATTCTAGAGCTTTCACCTGATCAGATCCCACCAACCGCTTGGCCGCCTCCATTTGTATAAGAGCGCCGGTCATCGCGTGGCCAATTTTATCATGAAATACTTGGGCAAGGCGATTCCTCTCCTCCAATTTAAACGTATATTCAGATTGCCTGATGAATTCATTATTTTCATTCAAGCTTTTCGTTATCTTCTGAAGATTTTTCCTCATCATATCCAATTGATCCTCTTGCCTTTGCAGCCGTGTAACAAATTGCAGAAGCATCATATAAATGAGACAACTTAGAGCTGCCACCAGTCCATATTGAAAACTTAAATCATCTTGAAGCCAAATCAGCGGCAGAAATACCAAGATTAACATAATAAACCGTTTTTCTAGATTAATAGGGAAAAATTCGCATACATTTAACGGCAGCAAAAAGATAAAAAATGGATGTACCTTATAAAAGGAAAAAATAATTTGGACCAGTGAGAGAACTAGAACAACCTTCTTTATCCTTTGCCGCTTCACGATATAGAGCACAATATTGATGATCAAATAGGTCAGAAGGGAAAAAATAATCCAGGGGATATTCTCGACCGGGAATGTGTCATGAATAAACCAGAGCGACAAATATCCAAATAATATGAGTTTACTAAGAATGATGAAGAATTCCATGTTAGTGAATTCTTCCCGTTAAAAAGTAAATCGCAATTTGCGTGCGATGACTCAACCCCGTTTTATTAAAAATAGAAGTAATATAGTTAGCAATCGTTCCTTCTGAAATATAAAGTTGTTTAGAAATTTCCTTATTTGAAAACCCCTTTGCAATTAAAGCCATGATATCCAATTCCCGCTCACTAAACAGGCTCGTATCTACTTTACTTTCCTGCTTATCTTCTATTAAATTGGATTTTATTTTCTCCAACACAACGTCCTGCATAATGGTATTGCCATTATACACACTAGTAATCGCTTCACGAATTCGTTCCGGGTCATTATTTTTCAATAAATAGCCTTTGGCGCCATTCTTAATGGCATCCAAAATATACTCGTCATCATCAAAAGTAGTAATAATTAACGGCTTTGTCTTTGTTTGTTCACTAATTAATTTGGTTGCTTCCACACCATTCATATTCGGCATCCGCACATCTAATAAAACCACATCGATTTCATGATGTTTACAGTAATTCACCGCCTCTAGCCCGTCATTTACCGCAGCTACCACTTCGAATTCTTCATATGTATTTAAAATAATTTTCATTCCTTCACGAATAAAGGAATTATCATCAGCAATCAGCACTTTGATTTTCAAAATTCCACCATCCTCTCCCATTATCATAGCAAGGATGGTGTCATAACGCACTAATAAACGTTAGAAAATATTCGACTTTTAGGTAAGAATTTGAAAATAAGAACAGTTCCTATATATCGATTAATCGACAAAATGAATACAAATATACTTGTGGTAAATAAGCAACGAAAAAAAGGAGACTTTGAGAAATGAAGTTCAAAGTCTCCTTAGAATATCAGCATGCTATCTAGTTCTTATTGAAAAGTAGCCAAAGGTTTGTCCTCTATGCTTATTTCAATTTAACCCCTGTAGAAATCTCTTACTTTACTAGACCGTGTGGGTCGATGACGAATTTTCTGGCAGCCCCTCTATCAAAATCTTGATATGCCATTGGAGCTTCGTCTAATGATATTACTGTAGCATTAACAGCTTTCGCAATTTGAGCTCTTCCACTCAAAATTGCCGCCATTAAATCGCGATGATATTTCATAACAGGTGTTTGACCAGTTACAAAAGTATGTGCTTTAGCCCATCCTAAGCCAAGACGAATTTTTAACGTACCAATTTTTGCATCCTCATCAATTCCACCAGGGTCTCCGGTTACGTAAAGACCCGGTATACCTAAACGTCCTCCAGCACGTGTTATTTGCATAATAGAATTTAAAACAGTAGCAGGTGCTTCAACTGCATTAGCTCCATGTGTAGATGCTTCAAATCCTACACAATCTACAGCACAATCTACTTCAGGTGCTCCAAGTATTTGGTCGATTTGCTCTCCTAGGTTTGAATGATTTCGTAAATTAACTGTTTCGCAACCAAAGCTTCTAGCTTGAGCTAACCTTTCTTCATTTAAATCTCCTACAATTACTACAGCGGCTCCTAGTAACTGAGCTGAATGAGCAGCAGCGAGACCAACTGGACCTGCACCTGCGATATACACAGTTGATCCCGGTTTCACACCCGCACTTACGGCACCATGATATCCAGTTGGAAATATATCTGAAAGCATTGTTAAATCTCTAATTTTCTCCATTGCTTGGTCTTTATCAGGAAATTTTAATAATTGGAAGTCGGCATAAGGCACCATTACATACTCAGATTGTCCTCCAACCCATCCTCCCATATCGACATAACCATATGCTGAACCAGGACGATCTGGATTTACATTCTCACAAATATGAGTATCCCGCTCCTTACAGCTACGGCACCGACCGCAAGCTATATTAAATGGAACAGAAACTAAATCACCTTTTTTAATAAATTCAACATCTCGGCCTACTTCAATCACTTCTCCTGTAATCTCGTGGCCTAGAACTAATCCTGTCGGAGCTGTAGTTCTCCCCCTCACCATATGCTGATCGCTTCCACAAATATTAGTTGTTACTACCTTTAAAATAACACCATGATCACATTTGCGTCCTACATTAAGTGGATTTACCCCTGGCCCATCTCGTAAAACTAAATCTGGAAAGCCAATATCTTGCACTTCTACTTTTCCGGAGCCCATATAGGCCACAGCTCTATTTCCAACCACTTGCAATTCCTCCCCTATATCATAAATTCATACAATCTATAAATATGGCTACTTTGTCCTAATCATTCCTATGAAAAAATAATATTCGTTCTAATTATTCATTTCTTGTTTAACGAAATGGCTCTATCTCTCACGTCTATTTCTCTACTTTACAATTGAATTCACCCATTTCAATTAAGTAGAGATTTTTTTCCTTGCAAACTGCATATGAACTAAAAGAAGAGAGTTTAGTCCATAAAGAACTGACTCTCTTCTTTTAGTTCATACTATATAGGTCTATTTTTTCTATTTAATCAACGCTCCATTAATGAATAGAATCTCACTTACTTATGGTACGGTTCTCCGTAACTAGTCTAAGTGCGGTTTTAACTAGTAACCTACTTTACACGGAAACGGTCAACACTCTGTTTCAATTCATCCGCCAGCCCATAAAGCTTAGCTGCAAAACTGGCTACCTCTTGCATGGCTGCAAGTTGTTCTTCTGATGAAGCGGCAATGTGAGCGGAGTCGGCTGAAGATGAATCTGCGATACCCTCCAGCACTGTTAGTGAAGCCGCAACTAACTCACTTCCTGATGACAGTTGTTCCGAAGCAGCAGATACTTCGTCAATCTGATCGGACACTTTCTGAATCGACTCCACGATCGAACTAAATGTTTGCCCTGCCTTATTCGCAATGTGTGTACCTGCCTGGGCTTCTGTCATTGATTTATCCAAAGAAACCACTGTTTTACTCGTGTGATCGCTGATGCCTTGGAGTATGTCAGTTATTTTCTCCGAAGAGATTTTGGACCGTTCAGCGAGTATACGAATTTCTTGAGCCACAACGGCAAAACCTTTACCATGCTCACCTGCTCGCGATGCCTCAATCGATGCGTTAAGTGCAAGCAAATTGGTCTGATTAGCAATGCTACCTATTAATGTAACCATTTCACTAACTTGATCGCTTAATTTCTTCAGTCCATGGATTGCTTCGACCGATGTTTTCAAGTTTTGTTCAATTGTGCTCATTTGGGCGACTGTTGTTTCTATATCCTTCATTCCTGCATTTGCGCTATCTGCTGTAGCCGAAGCCAATTCTGAGACGACGGAGGATGCATCTACGATTCTATGAATACCCATTCCCATTTCCTTCATTGATTGTTGACACTCATTAGTATGACGAAGTTGTTCATCGAGCCCAACAGCAATGTTTTGAATGGCACCTGTGATTTCTTGTGTAGCTGCTTCGGTCTGGGCAGCGCTTTCTTGTAATTGAGAAGAAGATATAGCAACTTCATTCGAAGAATTTTGTATGTTATGGGTCAATACCCGAAGTCCGCTAATCATCTGATTAAATGAACTTGCAGCCTTACCAATCTCATTATGGTTCAGTACAGGAATTTCAACGGTTAAATCGCCTTTCGAAGCATGTCCAGACACTTCAGCTAAACGTTCAAGCGGGCGCAACATTTTACGAAGAATGAATACAACCAACCCGATTAACATAAGTACAAAAAAAATACCAACCGTGATATTCGTCCATAGAATCCGTTGAAGATCCTTTTTAACAATCCCGTAATCGAAATCGACACCGAGCAACGCAACTGGTTTCCCGCTTCCGTCATTAATCGGCGCTAAATACGAGATGAAAGTTCCACCTTCATCAGTGTAAATATCAGTTAATGTGCTACCGTTTCTCATTGCATCTTCGTAACTTTTAAGAAATTCCGAATCTATTTCATATAACGTACCTAACTCTTCAGCATATTCAACTGGATCCCGACCATATTCTGAGTTATATAAGTATTCTTTGCCATCCTTCTTGATAATGTCCGGTGTTAATAAATAGACATCCACTACCATCTGATTGGATTTCATAGAATTCAAAATATTGGGGAGTTCCTCGAATGGTTTTCCCTCCAATGGTTGATGCTCAAGAATTGTCTTCGTTGCTTCGGCAACAAGAGGTTCATTTTGTTGAGTTATGGATTTGAATACTTTTCCATATTCATCAAATTGACGAAAGTACGCCCCACGTTGATCGCGTATGGACAGGGAAACCATTAATCCGATTACGATAATTATGAGGGCGGAGAGAAATAACGAGCTCGTAAATACTAAACTTCTAGATTTTACTTTTTTAGAGTGCTTAGTTGTCCTCCTGGTATTTAATAATTTTTTTCTTCCAATCAAGGGAAAATCCATTTTCATTACACCTTCTATTTTAGCTTTTATCTATAATAATACACATAGTTGCGATTAGATCCCCGCTTCACGCAAATATTGTAATCCTTTTTATTGTGGTGGAGGGCTTAATATTCATAGTAATACACTGTTTCAAATCAACCAGTTATACATAAGTTATACAATTATAAAATATTTGGAGTAAAGTTTATTTTAGTTCTCCCTTTATCCCTCGTATGTTCATCAAAGTTAGCAGCAAAGGTATTGAGCTATACTTAGAAAATAATTTAAATTTTCTTTACTTGAATTTTCGCTGTCAGGAAAGAGGCAGGGTTTTCTATAACAATTTCAGTCGGATAAAATTTAATAATAATTGAGGATGTATTTTTATAATCTCTATGTGTCATAGCATTATTATACATAGCAAAAGAAAATAAAAACAGCCCAACTAATCTCTTAGTTAGACTGTCATCTCAGAGCTATTTTCAACTTTATTAACAATTAATCTTCAGTAAAGTAGAAAAACTCACTAACTTATGATACGGTTCCCCGAAACTAATGTGAAATTGTATTACCTATTTTCGATCGTACGCCTATCTCAATTGTTAAATGATAAAACAGACATTTTTCTTCAAGTAACCTGCACCGTTAGCACAAGAAGCGATTGCTCTAATTGAACAATCGTCCTCCTTACTTTAAGTACATTTATTAATTTGCTATTTAAGGAATGATGCAAGGTGCATATATTAACTTCTTTTAGAAAATGTTTTTTGTAGCGAAAGCGAAGCGACAAGTAAAAGAGTCTCCCATCACTATAGGTGGTAGGACGAATGCGGCTTTAAATTACTTTTCAACGGGTGATTGGACACCCATTGAAAGAAGTTAAACATTTTTATAAATAATTCATCGTTATTCAAAACGCCCCTGTCTTTCAGTAAGCACCCATTTTCGTACATAACCCATTTTTTCCTGAATATTTTCGACTGTTTTTTCATTCTGAAATTCCTTTTGCATGACAGTATAGCGCAAATCGGTAGCTCTAACGTTTGTTCCAATATCCTTTGACATCGTTTGGAAAATTCGCTCAATTGTTTTTGTAGAGATGGATTTTGTTTGACTTACCTCACTAACCCACACCCATTCTCCCGACTTTTGTTCATGTAATTCCTCTGTTGCCACTTTATACTGTACTAACATGTCCATTAATATCGGAGAAAGCTTTATTGCTCTACGCCCATTATGGTTAGAAATGTAAAGCACCGATGAGTCGAAGTGAATATGAGACCATTTCATACGTACAAGCTCTGCGGGTTTACATCCAGTTTCCATCAGTATTTGGACAATGCAACCATTACGTCTTGCCAGCCATGCATGCTCCATTGTTTTAGCGTATTGAAAATAGGTTGGCCAGACGTTTGCTATAGCCATCAGTTGCTTCTTTGTCAGTAATGTTAAAGCTTCTTTATGCCTCTTTTTTGGCTGTAAAATGCTCTCATAGTCAAAGGGCTCAACCCACTCTCTTAGAAAGACAAAGTCTACAAAGCCTCGCAATGTAGCAATTTTATGATTAAATGTGTTGATATTTACGTAGGTCTCTTTTAAATAATTACTATATTTCAATAATAATTCTTTTAAATGATAATCCACATACAAGTAGTTGTTCTCAAGAGCAAACGCTAAAAATTGCTGTCCATCTAAATTGTATTGCTTTTTAGTAGCAGCACTTTTCTTTAAAGAATTTAAAAGTAATAAATAGCTGTTCCATGCCTCCCCTAGCGTGATCATGTGGTTACCTCCTTAATAACTGTGCGTGTTTTAATTTTAGTTTACTATATTTTGGGAGCGTAGGTTTACTATTAATTTATACAAATCGTAATGTCGGATAATCTGTACTATTCATACGCTATCCCGCTTCCAGTGTTCAAATGCTCCTTTTACAACGAAGAAACAAATGGTCCTCCAGCAGTGTCTCACATCTTTTGTTTTCTTACAATAGTATATTCGCGCTCTCTGTTGTAGTACAATTTCTTTAAAATGGCACTATTCTTGTATAACAAGGATGATTTACATGAAAATTCGTATAATTTAGTGTTTACTACCGTTTGTGTTATATAATAAGTTTATCAACTATAAAATGTAGGGGGCTTTTCAAGTATGCAAGTAAAAACAACTCGACTTGAAGCAGAAGACGCAAAAATTATTTATCAGGAAACAGCTGGGCTAGCAATTATTACGATCCATCGCCCACAGGCTAAAAACGCACTAACAGCAAATATGTGGGATCAATTAGCTAAAATTGCCCTACAAGTATTAGATAATCCCAAAAATAAAGTATTGATTTTACGCGGCTCTGGCGAAAACTTTACGGCTGGCTCTGATATTAAAGAATTCAACGCTATTTCCCTTGAAAAAGCCGAAGAAGCGTTTGTACATATGGAAAAAACGATTTCCACAATTGAGCATTTACCCATTCCTACGATTGGCGTAATTAACGGTCCCGCAATGGGCGCTGGTTTAGAGCTTGCATTAGCTTGTGATATCCGCATCGGCTCAGAAAAAGCAAAACTCGGTATCCCTGTCGGTAAATTAGGGATCACCTTAAATAACAAATTTGCTCAGCGTTTAGTTCAGCTAGTTGGCCCTTCTACGACGAAAGATTTAGTATTTACAGGTCGCATGTTTAAAGCTGAAGAAGCCTTCAAGCTTGGCATGCTTAACTACTTAGTCACTGAAAAAGACTTAAATAAATACATGATTCGCATGGGTAAGCTTGTTGCAGGAATGTCACCTGAATCTTTACTAGCTGTGAAGCAATCTGTTCAAGAATGCGTGGACAGCGTACCAACATTATGGCAAGGTTCAACACCGTTTGTAGGAAAGGATTTTACCGAGGGCTGCCGTGCCTTTGTGGAAAAACGTCAGCCACAATTTACGCGTCAACCGAAATAACAAACAGGTACTCTGCTCGCCTCTCGCGCGACTGGAGTACCTGTTTTTTAGGATTTTCGTTTAAGCACTACCGACTTTATATTAAGATGAATCGCATCTAATTCATAGCCGAAATGCTGTCGAAATTCTGACTGTATCGTTTTTTGTAATGCATACAATCGATCTGGTAAGGAATAATCAATGGGTAGCTTTAACTGTAAAGTAATCGTTGCTTGCGCTAGCTCACCTAATACGAATTGTACGTGCTCGACTTTGTGTACGATATCTTGCTTTACACAGCAATACGTTAGTAGCTGCACATAAACATGCTTTCCAATATCTATATACTCCTGTTGAAAATCAGGGCGAACAATCGTCGTCTCCCCTATTTTTTCACGCTTTGTAGAGAAAATCTCCATCCCTTTTTGAACGAGTCGTTTAAAAAAGTTTTGCTCGACTTGACGGTATGGTATTGGCATCACATGCTTTCCCTGGGTCTGTCGAATAAAGCGAGCTTTATCAATTTCTTTTTGAGAACGCACATCCTCAACATAGTAATATTTATCGATAGGACCAAGCTCAAGCTGTCTAGCTATTGTCTTTGTCATTTTATCGGACGTGCCGATCAGTAAAATCGACTGTACTTTATATGTATCAAGTGCTTTTTTTACTTCCTCACGGTGGGTGTTATCTGAAAAAATGGCTCGACGAACAGCTGTTATCGTATTTTTCTCAAATTTTGCAGAGATTCCTGCTACTTTCATACCATTTACAATGAAAAGACCATCATCAATTAGAGCCTCTACACCGATTTTATGGGCGAATACAAGTGCGCTTGTGCTTTTTCCTGTTCCACTTGGACCGCTTAAAGAATAAACATTCATTACTTACAGCTCCCTTCCATTTTATGATAGCAGAATCGTAACATTTTTTCTGTCAAAATTATTATTTTCAGCATTGACTAAAATATTTCCGCTAGTCTACGCACACATCTTCTCCATTTTAGAAATATATTCTTTTTTCAGAATAACTTTCCCTTTATGTGCTTTAGTATGATAAAATGTGAACTACTATTCTGTTATACAACTATAAGGAGTGTACTAGTTTGAAAATCCTACCATCTAAAAAAATGTCGTTATTTACACCAGCAATTTTCGGAGATTTAAAAAATCATGCCAAGCAACAGGAAGCTAAAGGTATGAAAATGATTGACTTAAGCTTAGGTAGTCCAGACCTACCCCCACACGCTAAAATTCGCGAACATTTATCGTATAGAGCG
This sequence comes from Lysinibacillus sp. NPDC094403, assembly GCF_050278745.1. NCBI lineage: Bacteria > Bacillati > Bacillota > Bacilli > Caryophanales > Bacillaceae > Lysinibacillus > Lysinibacillus sp. NPDC094403. The sequence goes on from NZ_JBNNTL010000002.1 coordinate 441,769, forward strand.
GGTTTAGCAGAATCTTACGGGTATACATTAACAGGCACACAACGTTTTTATGAAGCTGTTAGTCGCTATTATAAACGTCGTAGCAATGTAGAGTTAGATCCCGCTTCTGAAATCATTCAAACAATTGGCTCTCAAGAGGGATTAGTGCATTTACCAATCGCCTTCTGTGATCCAGGAGATATCGTATTATCCACAAACCCAGCTTACGTTGCCTATGATGCAGGGATTCATCTAGCAGGCGCGACACCTTACTATATGCCTCAAACGGCTGACAACGATTATTTACCAGACTTAGATGCTGTTCCTGAAGAAATAGCGCAAAAAGCAAAACTACTAATTTTAAACTTACCAGGTAATCCAGTGCCTGCAATGCCTTCGTTAGCCTATTTTGAAAAAGTCATTGCGTTTGCGAAAAAATATAATATCATCGTTTTACATGATGCGGCATACTCTGAATTCTACTTTACAGGAGATGGTCCAATCAGCTTCCTAGCCGCTCCAGGAGCAAAAGAAGTTGGGATGGAGATTAACTCTTTATCGAAAAGCTTTAGCCTTGCTGGTACACGTATCGCATATATCGCAGGTAATGCTGAGATGATTTCGATCTTAAAACAATTAAAATCAAATTTAGATTTCGGAATTTTCGAGCCAATACAAGATGCTGCGGTCGTAGCGCTTGATAACGCTGAGGAAATTACGACAAGCCTACGTGCAACATTCTCAGAACGTCATAAAACATTGATGAACGGCTTACGTGACTTAGGATGGGATGCAGCCCCTTCTGACGGTGGCATGTTCGTCTGGGCAAAGTATCCATTCGATATTGACTGCACAGAGCTAGCTTTTAAACTAATTGAACAAGCTGGTATCGTAACAGTCCCTGGTACAGTATTTGGATCAGCTGGACAAGGTTATTTACGTTTAGCCTTAGTACAACCAAAAGAATTGTTACAGGAAGCTGTTGATCGTTTAGCAAAAGTACATATTACCTCACAAAAATAATCAGATAAACAACATGAAAACCCTTCTAACTTTAATGGTTGGAAGGGTTTTTGCTATAGCTTACTATGTAATCTTCAAGTATCTGTTTATCAGGGGGACTAATATTTTGGAGTAAGCCTCCTCCCCATCATGAATAATATTCTTTACATTCAAATGCTGTAAGACGTTATAAACTTTTGTCAGCGATTGTTTAATGGTCGAGTTCCAACTACTTTACACAAATCCTATATATATCCCATAAGGGGGTAGTGTCAGGATAATGCTGATTTACAACGATAAGGAATTTCCAAATTAAAAAGCCCAACTTCTCTACAAATCAAAATAGAGAAATTGAGCTTTTCAGTTACTTCATTTATTTATTGAATTCATTAACTGGAAGAAGTATTCAGGTTTATGAGTCTTATTTAGGTTATACCATGAATGTAATGTATCTGGTGTAAATACATCTATTTTTTTCAGTACCTCCATTGCAAATTCCAGAGGTGCTATTCCTGATGCAGTAACTAAATTCGCATCAGATACCGCAGATCCCAACTCATAGAACTTTTCTCCTTTATAGTTAGGACATACCATTTTAGTATATTCTAAGTTATTACTTGTATGCTTTCTAGTATCTAAGTATCCCATATTCGCGAGGCCCTCAGTTGCACCACAAATTGCAGCAACAATAGTGCCAAGCTTTAAAGCTTGGCCAATTCTTTCCAAGATAGGTTGATGAATCTCTTCACTCCAAGTAGTCCCTCCTGGTAAAATTAAAAGATCTTTACTCTCAAGAGTACATTCATCAAGGGAAATATCTGGTTTTATGCTCAGTCCTCCCATAGTAGTAATCATTTCTTTATTAGCTCCTACTGTAATTACTTTTAAAGGTGCTAAATCTTTTTTGAAATATCTTCCTGAGTTTAGTTCAGCAATTAAATATCCATATTCCCAGTCCGACATTGTATTAAATACATATAGAAAAACTTTTTTTGTTTGCATCCAATAACACTCCAATCACAATTGATATAGCTATTATAAAATAACTTCCCTGACAGTTAACGTCAGGGAAGTTATCATATTTGATGAAATTTTATTAATTCCGACAGAACTTCAATAAGTCTTTTCTTAAGACTTATTGGCTCAATAACTTTAATAGATTTATTGTACGGTAAAAGTAAATAAGGTACATATGTATGTATCATATCTTTTTCAAGAAGAAAAACTGCTTGATTTGAAGTCCGTTCTTGTAAATAATGTCCTAAAAACCAATGTTGGCAAATATCAGCCAATACACTTTTATCCCCATTAATAACCAAAGAAATAATCCCTTCCTTATCTTCTATAGTTGGAAGAAGATTTTTTATAAAAAAGTCACGTGCTGAAAAATTTTCTGGCCGGTTAAACTTATTTTCAGTTAGCATTAGACTTTCAATTCGATCTACTCTAAAACTACGGATATCATTCCTAAGATGACAAAATCCAATCACATACCACTTATTATTCCAATAGATAATTCTGTACGGATCGACCAATCTATAATTTAATTGCTTTTCGCCACTTTTATGGTAAAGAATTTTTACTGAGTACCCGTCAGCTACGGCCTGCTCCAACTCCTTCAAAAAAGGTTCCATAGAGAGTGAACTTAATCGACTTATTACTTCAAGACTAGTTAAATGTTGGTTTATCTTTGTTTCCTGCTCTTGATTTGAGTATTTACTTAGTTTTGAAATGGCCCTATTTAGTGCTTCACCTCCATAATATCCTGCTTCTTCTGCAAAAACAGCAGCGTGAAATAGTGAAGTTTGCTCCTCAAAATCAAAAAAAAGAGGAGCCTCAATAAAATTGTTCAATAAAGTGTATCCACCGTTATGTCCTGGTTCTGAAATTATAGGTACGCCACTTGTTGAAATTGTATCAATATAACGATACACAGTCCTTATATTTATCTCTAACTTTTCTGAAATTTGTTTTGCAGTAATTTTTTCACCTGAACGAAGCATCCATAGAATTGCTAACATATTGTCAATTTTAGGCATATAATTCCACCTCTATATGAAATTTATTTTCTATTATATATTTCCGATTTTTAGTATAATTCATCAACTGTTCCTTTCCGATAGCTTTCAATATAATGAGGCCCTAGACACATTTGTAATTTCACAAATTTGATTTACAGTCATATCTCCCTCTTTATAAAGCTTTACTGCATAATTCATTCCAGCATGATTTTATGGTACTTCTTTAACCGACCTTTAAACTTTCCTTCTTTCTTTGCCAGTTCAATCCCTTCACGCTGTCGCATACGGATAAGATCACGTTCTAATTGGTTTACACCCGCCATAACCGTAATTAAGAATTGGCTGTAGGGATTATCTTCTGATAAATCTAGCCATGTATCTTTTAAGGATTTTAAATTTGCCTTTTTACTCCGTATGTTATCTATTAATTCAAATAAATCTTTTGTACAACGAGTAATCCGAGTTAAGTCCGTAACATAACGTTCGACAATTTAACAAGTTGTTTCTCCTTTCCTTCTATTCCTTTAAACTTGAGCAAGCATGTGAACATAGATATCCATACTAAATTTTAACATATGCTTATAAAAAAACAGCTACTGCACGTTTGCAGTAGCTGTCTCTTCTTACGCATCATATTTTTGATGGACCTCATCTTCGTAACGATTATAACGCTGTTTAAATAACTTAAATAAATGTGTCACAAGCACTTTCATAATGGCATAACCCGGAATCCCTAAAATGACACCTGGTACGCCAAATAAAGAACCTGCCGTTAATAACACGAAAATAATCGTAATTGGATGGATACTAAGTGATTTACCCATAATTTGTGGAGAAATGAATTTCCCTTCAATCAGCTGTACGACCGTCCATACTATGGCTAGTTTAATAAGCATGAATGGCGAAGTTACAAGAGCGATAATGACCGCTGGTGTAATGGCGATGACTGGCCCTAAGTATGGAACCACACTCGTAATCATAGCAAGGAATCCAAGCAATAATGCATATTTCATACCGATAATTAAAAAGCCGATTGTTACCATTGAACCTATGCACATTGACACTAAAATTTGTCCTTGAATATAGGAACTAATTTGCTTGTCCATGTCATGGAAAATTTCGTGTACTTCTTTACGCATACGTGGCGGGCAAATTTTTAAAATATAGCTCGGTAGTTTTTCACCATCTTTAAGTAAGTAAAATAAAATAAATGGCACCGTTACTAATGATAAAACTATTCCCGTTAAAGTCGAAACGAAGCCAGTAATACCAGATGCTACGCCTTGTGCTAAATTCGTAGCTGTATTTTTTACTGTTTCCACCATATCCGTTGTAAAGTTCTTCACCATTGAGTCATAGTTCAAATTAATTTTATCTAGGTATTCATTGAAGCGTGAATTATTGAGAAAATCATCAACATTTTGCGTTAACGCCATAAAATACCCTGGGAACTCCTGTGCTAAATTAGTAAACTGGTCCCGTAAAAACGGATAGACAAGTACTACTAATAACGTTATTATGCCAATCAGAACGATATATAGAAGGAAGATACCCCAAACTCTAGGGATACGCCATCTTTCGAAAAGCCCCACTATTGGACGGAATAAATAATATCCAATACCGGCAAGTACCCCTGGTAGAATAACCACCTCAAATAAAACTTTTAGCGGGGTAAATATAAAGGAAACTTTTTGGAACATAAAAATAACGCATGCTAGTAATAATAAAATGATCAGTGTAAAAAATAAGTTTTTACCACCTAAAAAGCGAATGAACTTCGTTGAAAAGAAATTGGAACGCTCTTTTGGTCTTTCTTTTTCCATCTACTCACCCCAATCCAATCCTATACCCATATATTACAGGATAATGTTGGACTTTGCGAAAAATCACTCTAGGGAAATGCCTAAAAATTTACTTAAAAATTCTTTGTTTTTCTCTACATCAACAACAATTGAATCACCGACACCTCTAATATTTTTGAAACTATAACTACCTTCAATTGGAATAGTTGCTTTTTCTATTTTGACCTTACCTTTCGACACCATTTTCAGCACTTGTTGAATCTCACCTGCTGATGAATAGTCCGTTGTTATATATCCTTGTGCGGCACCAACGAACTTTGGTAAGTTCAACATATTTTGAGGTGACAAAATTTCATTCTTTAATGCTTCGATAACTTTTTGCTGACGTTCTACTCGACCAAAATCCCCTTTTTCATCGTGACGGAAACGGGCAAAGCCAAGTAATTCTTTACCGTTTAAGTTATGCACGCCTTGTTTTAATGAAACGCCAATTTTTTCGGACATATCCTTATCTACGTCGATTTCAACGCCATTTGGTGCAATAATATCTACAAGTGATTCAAAATTTTTGAAATCGATAATTGCATAATGATTAATCGGCAGGCCAAACATATTACCAATCGTATCTTTTAATAATTGGACACCGTCTAAATAGTAGGCCGTATTAAGCTTATAGGATTTATAACCTGGAATATCCGCATAAATATCTCGCATTAATGATACGAGTTTGACATCATTTGTTTTCTTATTCCACGATAATACCATCATTGTATCTGTACGTGATTTTTCCTCACCACGAGTATCGATTCCTAATAATAAATAATTTTCAACATCACCTTTTACTGGATCACCGGTGAAATCCTCTTGGGCTACCTTTGACTCACTTGCCAATTTTAGACCACTTCGATATTGCATAATGGAATAACCTACAATAACGATGACACAAAGTAGTAGCAATGTGAACAATGCTCTCCCTTTACGCAAGCGACGTTTTTTTGGACGGTGCGAGCGTCTTGAATAATCTTGCTCTTCCATAACTGTTAACTCCTCTATTTTTTATAGTTAATTTAACGATTCAATATAAAGAAAGGTTCATTTTATACTATGTTACGAATCCTATCAATAACTATTCATAGGTTATTTTACACCCTATTTGCCAGTAATGAACAAAATAATGCTATAATATTTTCACGAAAGAAAGGATGATGAACATGATTGACAAAGCTACGTTTGCTGGCGGCTGTTTTTGGTGTATGGTAAAGCCATTTGTTGAATGGGATGGTATACATAAGGTCACTTCGGGCTACATGGGTGGCCATTTAGAAAATCCTACTTATGTGGATGTCAAAACAGGCACTTCTGGCCATTTAGAAGTAGTCGAAATTGAATTCGACCCTAGCGTTTTTAGTTATGAGCAGCTCCTTGATATTTACTGGATGCAAATCGACCCAACGGATGCTTTTGGTCAATTCCATGACCGTGGTGAATCGTACACAACAGCAATCTTTACCTATTCAGAAGAGCAAAAACGCATTGCTGAAGCTTCCAAGGAAAAACTAGCAAAAAGTGGTCGCTTTGATAAACCTATTGTAACCACAATTCGTGATGCCAAGCATTTTTATCCTGCAGAAGATTATCATCAGGACTATTATAAAAAAGAGTCGGAGCATTATCAGAAGGACCGAGCGCTTTCTGGCCGAGATCAGTTCATCGCTGGGCATTGGGAGAAATAACTTAAATATAAAAACCATTTTGAATATACAAATCATCTTTTTAACTCAGGGTATTGTCGTTTTCAAAATGGATTTTTTCATTTCTTTTAATAACGTGTATAAAAAATAATAAACGGTCTATACTATTAAAGATTTCACTTCAAATCCAATGACAAGGAGGGTTAACCCGATGAGTGGGGCTGACCGGTAACTCAGAAGGACCATCAAAGCTGAATGCAGCTAAAGCACAGTTGTCTTAAAAATTTTAAGATTAATGCGGAAGCGAGGCAGTGTGTCATGGAGCACTATAAGTAAGTGAGAATCAAGCCCGGAAATATTATTTCCGGGTTATTTTTTGTTTTATCACCTCTTTAGTTTTTCTTTGAGGTAATTTTTCAATGGATATTTATGCTAAAATTAACGGAGCAGTATTTATAAGAAGGAACTAAACATTAATTAAATCGAAAAAATGAAAATTTATAGACAGACAGGAGTTAGATACGATGATAAAAGGTTTCGGAGGGATATTTTGGAGAACTAAAAATCTTGATGTTATAAAAAAATGGTACAGTGAAGTGTTGCAGCTAGAAATAGAAAATTGGAATGGGACTATCATTAAACCCCAATTAGGAAATGAGACTATCTTTTCATTCTTCAGCGAAAATGACAGTTATTTTCCAACAGAACAACAAGTGATGTTAAATTTCCAAGTACATGACCTAAACGAGATGATTAAGCATCTTGAACATATTGATGTACCTCTTGAAAAGAAAGAAGAGATTAGTGAATATGGAAAGTTTATTTGGATTAAAGATCCTGAAGGTCGACTGATCGAGCTTTGGGAAAAATAGCGGGTTGTAATACTTTGCGAATAAAAAGGAAGTGCCTAATTCTTTTGAATTAAGTTCTTCCTTTTTTCCTTTATCATTATAAACTAACTATTCGTTGTTGTTTTCAAAAAAGACTGAAGTGCATCGAAGAAACGCTTGCCGTATTTTTCGAATTTTACTTCACCAATCCCACTTACATGTCGTAATTCTTCAAGCACTGTCGGTTTTTTATCACATAAATCACGTAATGTTTTATCAGAAAACACAACAAATGGTGGTACTTTTTCTTCATCTGCAATCTCTTTTCGCAATAATCGTAAATGCTCAAATAACGGATCATTGTCAACAAGCTTCCGTACAGCGACAGCTTCTTTTCGCATGACCGTTCGATTCCCAAGTAGAACCTCTTTGCCTTCATCTGATACATATATTGTCGGAAACGTACCATGTTTAACGGCAAGTAAGCCTTCAGCAATTAAAAACTCAATAAAGTTTGAGACATCCTTTGAGGAATATTGGCCTTTTAAAATGCCATAAGTTGACAGCCTTGCAAAGCCAAATTCAGTGACCTTTTGATTTTTGGAGCCAATTAACACTTGCGCTACCATCGTCTTACCAAATTTTTGTCCCATCCTTACGACACAGGCTAATACCTTTTGTGCATCTACAGTCACATCTTTGATTTCCCGTCCGTCATTACAATTACTACAACGACTACAAGGCACCCCTGCTTCTTCGCCAAAATACGTTAAGATAGCATTTTGTAAACAGCCTTCTGTATGACAATAATCAACCATCGTTTGGAGCTTCGCTAATTCCTGTGCAATTCGTGTTTCATCCTGCGTCTGTTCAATTAAAAAGCGCTGTGTTTGAACATCGCCTGATGCATACAGCAAAATACAGGCACTTGGCAAGCCGTCACGCCCTGCACGCCCCGCTTCCTGATAATAGCTCTCCATATTACGCGGCATTTGATAATGAATGACAAAGCGTACATTACTCTTATCAATACCCATTCCAAATGCATTAGTTGCTACCATAATACGCGCCTCATCTTTTAAAAAGCGATCTTGCTCTGACGTACGCATGTCCTCTGGCAGTCCCGCATGATATTTAGCCACAGATTCTCCCGAACGACTTAAAAGCTCATAGATCGCGTCTACAGCCTTTCGTGTAGCAGCATAAATAATGCCCGCTTCATTTTTATTTTTCGTTAAATAATTTTTAATGTAGCGTTCTTTGTTTTCACCGATTAACACAGAGAATGCTAAATTATCACGGGAAAAGCCGGTAATCACCGTGGATTTCTCATCAATTTCTAATAATTGTCTAATATCATCACAAACAGCGGGTGTAGCGGTTGCAGTAAGTGCTAAGACAGTTGGTTTTTGCGGCCACAACGTAAATAATTTTTGGATTGCTCGGTAACTCGGTCTAAAATCATGCCCCCACTGGGATATACAGTGTGCTTCATCCACAGCAAGCAATGGTACAGATAAATTCGATAATACCTGTAAAAATGTTGCACTCTCTAATCGCTCAGGCGCTATATAAAGAAGCTTTAAATAACCCGCACTCGCAAGCTGTATCGTTTCATTCACTTCTTGCACAGTTAAAGTACTATTAATATACGCGGCCGGAATATTTGCGGCACGTAATGCTTCTACCTGATCTTGCATAAGAGAAATTAAAGGGGATATGACGACTGTGAGGCCATCTAGCATGAGTGCCGGAATTTGATAACAAATTGATTTACCGCCGCCAGTTGGCATCACACAAAGACTTGATTGACCTCGTAATGTTTGTTCAATAATTGGTGCCTGTCCATTGCGAAATGAATCATAGCCAAAATGATGTTGTAGCATTTGTCTTGCTTGCTCCATCCAACTTTTCACTCCTCAGTTGTTAGACGAATAAGCTTATACTCGCCCTGTTCATTTTTATTTATTTCATATACCATCATAGAGTTCGCAAGTGCCTCTTGACCAGCAGAATTTGTTAGTACATATTCCGTTTTAGCACGAACAACAATATTTTGCCCTTCTATGCTGATGTTTTTAATCGAAGTATTGGAAAAATTAATTTTCGCTTGTTTGGAGGCATAGTATGCAACCATATTATTCAATGTGCTTTGTAAATCATCTGTACCTACAAAAGATTTCATGACACTAGCATCATGAATCTCAACAGCTGCTTTTAAATGCTTATGAAATGTATCTAAAAATAACTTTATTTCATCAACGTTATAAGCAAAAATGTTTTTTCCGTATTGTTCAATAGCTTGCTGAACTGCTTCTTTATCGCCTTGTTCTATATATGGATACAAGTTTTTTGATTGAGCTAGTCGATCACTAGTCTTCATATTACCATCGATCCATTCATCCAATAACTGTGCAATATCTTTAAATGGCAAAATAAACGGCTGTGATACACCGTTTAGCTTACGTTTAAGATAGATGCCCACAAGTTCACCATTCTCTGCTTCTAAAACAGGGCTCCCTAAAAGTGTATTTTGATCTGCATCTATGTAATAAGCTGCTACTCTGTCACTATATTTTTTAATGTCGTACGGTAAGCTATCGACATAAACAGCTAACTGATTTAATTCACCTTTATAGACGGTCGGCACCTTTACCGATGCGTTATATGGTACTTCTAATATGGCTATATTATAAGCTGTAGATATATAGTGTACATTGGCTTCCTTAAGCTTTTGATTATTAAATTGTACGAGAGCAGTTGGCTTTGAGGCTACGAGCGCACCATTTGTCACAATATAAAGCTTAGCGTCCTCTTTTTTAACAATGATTCCTGCACCGATCCCGTTCTCCCCAACTACTTTTACTTCAGGTACAATTTTTTCATGCTGCTTCGTCACAGCCTTTTCCGATTTCACATCGGTCTTTTTAGTATGAACTACCTCTGCTAATGTATCATTTCCACAGCCCGTTAATAGTAAAGCTGTTGCTCCAAGAATGAGCATCTTTTTCCGCATACTTTCACCAAAACTTTCTTTAAATCTTTCCTTTATATCATAAACAAGGTTTTTATACGTTTCAAGTTTACATAATAATATTATCTAAGGTTACGTATTATTAAAATACTGCTCTCATCTTTTATTCAATTCGTTATACCTATAAAAAACGGCTCTTATTTAGCTTTGCTATGAAAAATGACTTATAATTTACGGTTAAAATGTTATAAAAAAAAAAAGACATGCTCGAACAATTCGCACATGTCTCAAAATTATTTTTTCTTAAGAAAGATTGTAGTAGCTATAATGCCAAGCATTAATGTTATAAAAATCATATAAGTAAATGTATGGTTACCAGTCACATCATAGCAATAGCCGATAAGTATTGGAATAATGGCGCTTATCATAAAGCCGCCTGAAAGCACCATAGATGACCAGCTATTTGCCTCCTCATCATTTCTTGCCTCATCCAATGGTAACAATAAGCCGATTGGAAATAAGCCGCTTAATACAATACCTATTATTAATACAGCAATCCATAACAAAGATCCTGAGCCTACCCAGAGCAAAACAAAGCCAATTACGCCTAAAAACCCTAAAGAAAAGAGCCAACCAATTCGACTTGACCATTTTTCCATTAGTATGGGGACCATAATATTTCCAATCATTTGTACAATAGACATAAATGTTAGCATTGAGCTTGCAGCAACAAGGGAAAAGCCCTTAGCCTGTAACATCGGTGATAGCCAGGACATCATTGAGAAGAACAAAGATGTTTGTAAGCCAAAGTAAATTAAAATTGTCCAAGCACGGGCATTTTTCCACGGATTTCGTGCTGCATTTTCCATTAATACATCTGTCTCCGGCAGTTCTTGATTTTGTATTGCCAGGAACCATATGCAAAGAGCAATGATAGCAAGTATTGCCCAGCTGCCAAGCGCCATCGTCCAGCTCTCATGAAAATGATTATAAAATGGTATTGTTAGTGCTGCACTCAATGTTGCCCCTGTTCCTATTCCAAATGAATAAATACCTACCACTGTAGTAAAGCGATTCGGGAATTTTTTCTTTATGTAGGCATTTAATATGGGTCCGATAAGGGCAATGGCAAATCCTGCAGCAAAGCTTGTGACTACAAGTAGTTCGTAACTTTCTTTTAAAAAGCGTAGCCCATTTGCTAATGCTAGGATAATGATTAAAAGCGTAATAGCCGTTTTTGTTCCTACTTTTCTTTGTAATGGTACTGCGAATGGTGCAAAGAGTCCCATACAAAACACGGGAATAGATGTTAAAAAGCTCATTTTTGTATTTGATATTTGGAGTGATTCCAAAAGTACATTAAATAGTGGTCCTATTCCTGTAACTGCTGGGCGCATATTGAGCGCAACGAAGAAAATACTAACAACCACAAGTACCATGGAAACACGCAATTGCTTTTTCTCCATACTTACTAAAAACCTTCTCTCTAATAACATGGTCTGAATTTCACTAAAATCTAGCATTATTGTCAGACCTCAAATTTCTTACTATTTCCTTTTACCATTTTTTCTAGTTATGGTCAATTTAATGGCAATTAATGATGAAAAGATGCGGCTTATAGTACTTACATCTTATTAGGTGCAGCAATTCCCAATAATGTTAACGATTCTTTTAAAACAATAGATACACATTGACAAAATGCTAATCTTGATGTTCTTTGGCTGTCATCAACCAATACTTTATTTTGCGCATAATATTTATTAAATAGACGCGCTAATTGCAGGGCATATTTAGCAATTTGTGATGGATCCGCTTGTTCAAAAGCGTTGGCGATTACTTTCGGAAATTGTTCCAGTAATAAAATGACTGGCCACCCTTGCTCACCTAATGTTTCAGACGACACTTCGTAATTTTGTTCATCTGCTTTTTCCAAAAGAGATGAAATACGTGCATAAGTATATTGAATATACGGCCCTGTTTCACCTTCGAAATTCATCATTTGTTCAATAGAAAACTCTATATCATGAAGACGATCATTTTTTAAATCATTAAAAATGACCGCTCCCACACCAACCTGATGTGCGACGCTTTCTTTATCCATTAGATTTGGATTTTTTACTTCGATATTTTGCTTCGCCGTAGCAATCGCTTCTGTTAGTACATCTGCTAATAAAACGATCTTTCCTTTACGCGTCGACATTTTTTTACCATCTTTAAGGATCATCCCGAAAGGCACATGCTGTAAATCTTTTGACCAATCGTTCCCCATCTTCTCAATGACCTTAAATAGTTGGTTAAAATGAAGGGATTGTTCATTCCCTACAACATAAAATATTTTTTTAGGATCATATTGTTGTTGTCGATAAAAAGCAGCTGCTAAATCACGTGTAGCATAGAGCGTAGCACCGTCTGTTTTAGTAATTAAGCATGGAGGCATATTGTTTATTTCAACGACATAAGCTCCATCTGATTTCACAAGTAGGTCTTTTTCTTCCAACTCTTTAACAACAGCAGCCATTTTGTCATTGTAGAACGCTTCCCCAGCGAACGAATCAAAGTCAATCCCAAGCAGTTGATATATGGTCTTGAATTCTTCGAGTGATTCATCTCTAAACCATTGCCATAAAGCTAACGTCTCTTTATCCCCATCTTCTAATGCTTTAAATGCGGTACGTGCCTGTTCATTAAGTGTATCATCCTGCTCCGCTTCTTCATGGAACTTCACATAAATTTTTAACAGTTCCTCTATTGGAGCGGCTTCAATAGTTTGTTGATCTCCCCATTTTCGATAGGCCACGATTAATTTACCAAACTGTGTTCCCCAGTCACCTAAATGATTAATACGAATTGCTTTATAGCCGTTTTTCTCGGCAATGTTGGCTAAAGCATTACCGATTACTGTAGAACGTAAATGGCCCATGGAAAAGGGCTTCGCTATATTAGGTGAAGAAAAATCCAAAACAACATTTCCTTTTGGTTCCTGTTGAGTCCCGTATAAATTTTTTTCTTTTACTATTTGACTAAGCACTTGTTGTGTAATCGTTGGCTGTTGGTAAAATATATTGACATACCCACCTACTACTTGAACTTCCTGTATTAAATCACAGTTTAATTTGTTTTTTATGTCGGATGCGATATTGTGAGGGGCTTTTCTTAGTTTTTTGGCTAGTGTAAAGCAAGGGAATGCCACATCCCCTAAGTCCAAATTTTTCGGTTTCTCCAGTAAATTTTGAATTTCATTGACTGACAGTTCGCTGTTTAATGCCTCAGCAATGCTTTTCGCGATTTGTGTATGCATGTTCATTCTCCTCCCTAAACATAAAAAAAGCTCCCGTCTCTAAAATAGAGACGAGAGCATAGTTATCCCGTGGTACCACTCTAGTTGCCATATAAATATGACCACTTTCCATTGTTAACGAGGTGACTCCCCGATATTCTCTACTACTAATTCGAGAACCATCTCCAAAGTGCGGTTCATTTATGGCTGCTGTATTAGGCTTACACCATCCCTAATTCGCTTTCCAGTAGCTCCATAAACTACTCTCTTTTTCATCGAATTTAACTGTAATTTCGAAAAATTCTACACGAACATCAAATTAAAGTCAACTGTCTATTCAGAATTATTAAGAACTAAATTGTGCATTAGAAATGTTCTGCTGAATAACTAACGATAACACTTTTTTCTGGCCTCCATACATTTCGTACCTTATTTTTCTTGATGTCATAGTACGAGAGTACGCTCTCTTTAGGTATTTCCAAAATACTATGACCCTTTTTATCATCAATAAAACTAGATAAGAAGTAAAACCCTTCTTTTTTTTCATCGAATTTAACGGAGCGAATTTTTGAAAAAATACCACTACTATCTAGTAAAGACTTTACTTTTTTTGATGTGATATCTATTTCTACAACATGCGAAATAGGACTGTCTACAGCTTCATCATAGCTGATTATTACTGAGTTCGCATCTGGTGCCAATGATGCTCCACTAATAAAACTCTCTACATCGACTATATGTTTCATTTTTTGACCTTCAATGTTATAAATATCTATACTGTGTTTGATTGACTGTAATTTTGTTTGATTTTTATTAGCCTCGGTTAGTTTCTTCTGATCTTCGTTTTCGGAGAAAGAGACTACAATTAATTGATTATTATTCGGGTTATAATTAAAATTTAAAACACTTCTATCGTTGTTTTCTTCTTCCCATATTTGTATTTTCTTTGTTTGAAGATTATACGTAGCTATATGAAAATTTCTTAATTCATCTCTCAATAGCACTCTCATAAAGATGATATTTTGCTCTTTGTTTATTTGGATAAAATCAACCTTATTAAATACAGCGGTTAACTGTTTTATTTGATTCGTATTTAGGTCATTTTCAAATAATTGTATTGTATGATCCGATATGCCATCAGTATAATACAATTTATTAGTACGTTCAGAATAAGCGAAAGCAGAATAATCCGCCGTTTCCTTACTTAATAATAATTTACTTTTATTCTGAAACTGGTCAAATTGATAGAAGTTAAATTTCAAACTTTTTGGATCAAACACATTGATGTAAATCTTAGATGCAGAAGCATTATTATCATCAATTGAAAATATTTTTTTACTAAAGACAATACAAATTATTACAAAGATTATCAAAATAAATAAAAATCTTTTCAAAATCCGCTCCCTTTCTACTAAATAAAATTATAAGGATCTATACTGATAAAGTTTTGTCTTTTCACCCTACTAATTAATAGTACCCCTCACTCTTGCCATCTAGAACTCTTCTGTTTTGTTAATAAGTGCTCACAACATGTTTTTTATATAATAAAGTAAAACCAGTACTATTTGGCAGTCGTCTAATGAATGAACACGTAAGGAGGGACGATATGGAGGAAACAATTACAGCAAGTGGATTATCACGAGATCAAGTGATTGAGGAGCTAATGACAGATTATGGTCAAGCGGTTCTTCAGCTTGTTTATACATATGTAAATGATGCTGCCCTTGCTGAGGATTTGACGCAGGAGATTTTTATTAAGTGCTATAAGGCTCTATCAACCTACCAGGGGCATGCTAGCTTAAAGACATGGTTGTGGCGTATTGCTATCAATCATTCAAAGGACTATATAAAAAGCTGGTACAAGAAAAACGTAGATGTTACCGAAACAAATGTGTTAGCGGAAGCATTGAAAACGAATGATTTGCTTGAGCAAGTTGTGAAGAATAGTGAGGACGAGGCTTTGTTTGACCTTGTAATGGCACTCCCCGTAAAGTATCGTGAAGTTATTTACTTTTATTATTTTGAGGACTACTCGGTACAGGAGATTGCCAGCATTTTATCATTGAATAAAAATACGGTGAAGACAAGACTTCGAAAGGCACGAGCTTTGTTACAAAAAGCGTTAGGAGGGAATCCATTTGACGGAAACACGTTTTAAACAAGCCATGAAAAATCAGTTTCAAAAAGTGCAATTTACAGAAAAACATCGTGAAGCTGTGCGTAACGGTATTCACGAGGAGCTTTCAGATCAGGTGCTGTTACCGATGCTACAAACGATGCGCTCGGGTTATGAGCTGACGCAACTTCTTTATACAAAAAACAAAGACGTAGTTCATTTCAATGAAGGGATGATTTATGCCTCGCTTCATCGACTCGAGCAACAACAACTCGTCGTTAGTGAATGGCATGAGAACGAAAAACGATATGTACTTTCAAATAAGGGCGTCAAGTTGCTGGCAAAACTTAACAAAGAAATGTACTTCCCTTCTATTCAGCAATTACTGAAGGAGGCGCGCTATGCGAACGATTAAGGACTATATTCAACACGTAAAGGGACATATTCGCAACAAGGAGGCACACGATTCGGTTGAAAAGGAGCTGACGTATCATTTAACCCAATCGAAGCAGGCTTGGCAGGAAAAGGGACACAGTGAAACTGATGCGGAACAACAGGCTGTGCTTGAAATGGGCAATGCAACGAAGTTAGGTATCTCGCTCAATCAAATTCATCAGCCGAAAATCGATTGGCTACTAGTTATTCCATTTGTGTTGGCAGCAATGTGTAGCTTTTTACCGCTCCTACCAGCTGAGCTCTCGTTACGAGATTATATTATGCGTAATATCGTTATTTTTATTGGTGGAATTGTTTTGACATTCTTTTTAATGCGACTCGATTTTCGCAAGCTAGAGCGCTATTCCACGCATATGTATGTACTGGCATGTCTCTTATTTCTTATTATCTTAAATGGTAATGAAACAATCCATGGTATGATCTTTTTTAAAGCTGGCCCTCTTGAACTTAAAGGCTGGATGACATTACCCCTCTTTTTAATTGCGTTTGCAGGGCTTTTCGCTAAACAAAAAAAATCATTATGGTTGTTACTCATTCTTTATTTTATCGGCGCATTTTGCTACTTGCTATTACCGGATATTTCACTATTCTGTACATATTCAGCAATAGTTGCCACCTTATTTTATGCAAGTAGTTTTTCTCGTAAGAAAAAACTAGCAATTACAATTGCATTTTGTCTCCTATTTGTAGCATTTATCGGCTACTTTATGTTTGGACCATTGAAACCGTATCAGCTTGTACGAATCCATGCTATGTTTACACCAAGTTTAGATCCTAGCGTAGTACTTATTTCAACGGTGATGGAGAACCTCGCTTGGTTTGGCACTAGCAATCAACCGTTAGCTGGTGGAGCACATACTGATTTTATATTACTCACAATTTTACAAACGTATGGGATTATTGCTGGAGTAATCGTTGTATGTATACTTGGCTTCATCATTTTCCGTACAGCACACACACTACGTCTCATTCATAACGAATATGGTCGTTTATTAATTATAGGTGGGCTTGCCTTTTTAACAACGCAAATTGGATACCAAATATTTATGCTATTTGGACTTGTACCCCTTATATCAATGCCACTCCCATTTATTAGCTATGGTCTTTTCCCAATGCTACTAGGAAGCGTTGCGGTCGGCTTGACGCTTAGTATTTATCGTAGGAAATCATATATTTAATAGCAATTATTGAAAATTATGTGCCCATTTTTAAAATTCTTTACTAGTTATTGCACTTCATACAGTTGGATATTTTTCACACCTGTACGAGATGATAAAACCTCGATTCCCATTCAAAGAGGCTGGGACAAAACCTCATTTTCGGCAACGGCTGGGACAAAATTCTTTAATGAGCTGCAGTTTTGAGATTTGTCGAGAACTTTTGAGATTGTTTATCCACCAACATTATCGATTTATCAACCAACTATTTTAATTTATCACCCAACTTTTTTAATTTATCAACCAACTATTTTAATTTATCAACCAACTTTTGAAAAATATCGACATCTACCTTCATGCAACACTCTCTGACAGCACTGATATTTTAGGTCGCTTATGACATAAGCAAATTTTTTTACGCAAAATTAAAATATTTTACATCAAAAAAACGCGAGAAATCAACGTTTTTAAATTGATTTCTCGCGCTTTTTAAGGTTTTGACCAGTTTTGTCCCAGCCACTTTCTAACTTTCACAAGCCCATCCATCTCCATCACGATCATGCTTTTTTTCATAAGCTGGGTGATCGCTACCTACGCCATTTGGATAATCCTTACGAAGTTCAGTACAATTTTTGTATTTTGACTTGCTTCCGTTTGAAGGTTTTGATGAGCTACTTGACCCATTACTAGTTTTAGCAAACGGATTTTGAGAAGTTAAATGTGAATCTATTACATAACCTCCGTACAGTGAAGTTGTTACAAATGACCAACCAGCAATTGTAGAATGAACTAAAACTTCATCGTTTTTCATAAGTTCTCCGATATTATCTCCAGATGGACTAGCTATATTCCTAACAACAAGACCATTTGTTAATACATATTTAGTTGTTGGTTTAGATTCACTCATAAAACTTGTAGAAGCATAACCAATGACATTACCGTATTGTACCAATGACCATCCGTTTCCAACAGAACCGAAGTCTTTCACAACCATTTTATGTTGCAGAGTCGCAACTGTTTTTCCATTCAATGCTGGTGTTTGTTTCACTACCAAACCACTTTTAGAACTAGCTATCTGAATACCGTATAGAGCATCATCAAGTGCAGAATCAGATATATAGCCATCTACTATTTTCCCATCTCTATTTAGATAGGATATACGTGAAAATGTACCATTATGTCCCTCGCTGATTTGTGTTACAAGCGTTCCTTCTGTCACAGTTCCTAATACTTTTGAGGATGCATCGGGTTTTTCATATACTTCAATAGATGAACTTGTAATAATTTTAACTTCTTTAAATGTGCTCGCTTCAGCTACTTCAAATTTGAAAGCTAAAAGTAACATAATGAATAATGCTGCGATTGTTTTCAGTCTCATTTTATCCTCCTACTATAAGTTAATCTTGTAATCTTTCTTTTTGAGTCTGTTTGTAAATAATGTAAGAATACTTATAATACGTATTTCGAAATGATGTAACTCATCTAATCTAGACAATCCATTTACTATTACAGTCAGACTTTTGTTAAAACTTCCCTCCTTCAAATTCATTATACATAATTAGTTACCAAAATTGGTTTATTAAGTAACATTTTACAAGAAATTAGGACAAATCGTTGCTATTACGATCATCATTGATTTAATAATGTCTTAGACTAAGGAACATATTTCAGAATATACTCCCTAATGTAATTTCTTTATTTCAAGCATAATAAAAGCCCTCCTCTATACACACGAAGGAAGGCAAAAGACTTATTCTTTTTTTTCTAAATATCTGCAGAAAGGACAAAGATGATCTTTATTAATAAAAATAGCACTGTACATATCTGACCATGGGATATCATCGGTACATCTTTCGCATTTATCTACAAAATTATAAGGTAATAAACCATTTTCTATAAAGACATGCCATTGTTCATCTGATAATCTTTCAGGTCCATTTTTAATAACAATTATCGATATCCCTAATGCTTCACCATCGTCAAATCTATTTGCACTAATTAGTTTTTCAACATAAGAATTGAATTCAGATGGTTCACTTAATATTCTTTGTTTTAGGTTTTCCCAATGCATATAACCCCTCATTCCATTTACTATCATTCGACAAACAGAAAAAATTTCCTTTTAGAAATGACAATAAATAATAATGTAGCATTAGTTCACATAATTATGTATTTCTATAGTAATATAAGATTCTTTTGCAAACGGTTTAGAGAAGTTAATTGCGAATCTATTACATAACCTTCGTAAAGTGGAGCTGTTACTTATGACCAGCCAGCAGTTGTATGATGTACTAAAAAGTCATCGTTTTTCTTAAGTTTTCCAATATTTTCTTCATAAGGACTAGCGATATTTCTAACAACAAGATCCTTTGTTAATACATATTTAGTTTTGGCCTAGATTCACTCATAAATGTAAAACTATAAAAATACATTATTGATAGAGGGAGCTGCATCAATATTTTAGGTGCGGTTCTTTTTAATGTTGTCGATAGAAAAGTTTACTTTCTTGATAATATGGCAATATATGCTATAATTCTATTTAATAAAATCTATCAAACTCCCATATATTATTTAGTAACTAATTCATGTAAGGAGTGATAGAAATGAAAGATAAGGAGGAGGAAGAAATGCTTTCTACCAAACAAAAACCCCAAAAAAAGCCCGTTATTAGAAAGAATAAGTTTGCAAATTTAAGTAAAGAAGACTGGAAAGAATCTAATGATGCTACTAAAACAAATAGAGGGGCATCTGGTTTAACTTATCAAGATATCTACGGGAGATGAAATTAGTGTCTGATTTTTTAAATAAGACATCTTGGGAAGACATTGAAAGAGGTTACGAGTATGAGGCAGCTATTTTTTATCCCTCAGATTCCAAAAGACCTCTTTCATTTTTTATACCAGATGCGGAAGGTTCAACTAATGGAAAAATACTAAAATCTATTGGTGATTTTCAACCTATAAGAGAAGATGGGAAAACTTATGCAAAAGAA
Organism: Lysinibacillus sp. NPDC094403; assembly: GCF_050278745.1. Lineage (NCBI taxonomy): Bacteria > Bacillati > Bacillota > Bacilli > Caryophanales > Bacillaceae > Lysinibacillus > Lysinibacillus sp. NPDC094403. Next base: position 462,066 of record NZ_JBNNTL010000002.1, read on the forward strand.
CAAATGGTTGTAATGACCATAAAGCCAAGAAAAGTTGTAATATTATCGTCTAATGATATAAATAAAAATACCGACTTCGAATACATTCTTGTAGCTCCTGTTAATACAGTAAAGCCACATGAGAAGGCAAAAGCTTGGTATGATTTATTAATAAAAGATGAGCATCCTATCTTTACCTATATCCCTAAAGGTAGTAACGATAGATATGTTGATTTGAGTCAGATTGCAAGTATACATAAAAGTTTATTGTTAAAAAAGCATGGTGAAGTTCATCCAGAACGAATGGAAGTTTTAGAGAATAATCTTTTACAATGTTTATCTTTAGGTATAATTGAAAATGATATTTCATCAGAATGAATAAAAATAAAAAGAAGAAGTTGATTAGTGATTTTTCACTTATCTTCTTCTTTTTATTTTGCAAATTGATGAAAGGGAATCTCTAACGGTCAAATACGTCGTTGGGACACTTCTTCTCCTAAAGTAGAAAACTTAGAAAGAGTAGCTGATTACTTTGACGTGTCTGTTGACTATCTGTTAGGGAGAAATAATCAGAAAAGATATTATGATTTAAAAGTTAATACCGAAAGTGATGCTGACAAAAAACTGCAGGGGTTAATATACAAATTAGATGAAGAAGATAAAGGATTATTGATTGCATCTTTAGAAAATTCACTTCTGTTAGCCAAACGATTAGCTAAGAAAAAGCTCAACTGATACGAGTGTCACTCACATTCCTCTTTTTTAGTCAAAAATAGGCTGAAAGTAGTCGGAAAAATCCTTCCACTCAGCCTTTTTTACATTTCCTACTTAAAATCAGCATTATATATTAATCAAAAAAGTTCATCCATCTACTTTTGAGCACACTCTTCATAACCTTTAACGAATGTTCTCTTAACTAAATCTTACTCTGGACACTTATTTACGTTCAGTGCCTGAAGCTAGTTTTGAGTTATCTGGAGGTAATAATTGATCGAGTGCTTCCTGAGAAACAATATCTTTTGCTTCTTGTGGTAGCATTTCTCTTGAAAAACCAGCTAATCGTTTAGTTAGTTCAGGATTTCTTTTAAACCAATTAAAAAGCCTCGTTGAGAACGAAAGAAACCAGTTTTTTCTATTCAACACTTCCAAATGTTCCTTTAAAGCATTGATTTCAGAATGTAACTCAAATATTTCTTTTTCCGATTTATTATTACTATCATTTCTTTCAATAATCGAATCTTTTAGCAATTCTTCTAACTCACTTAATTTATTTTGTAATTCTTCACCCTCTTCTTTTGAAAAGTATTTATCACCTTCATCTCCCATAGAATGTATTTTTTCTTGGAATGATTTTAATATTTCTTCATGTTTTTTTGAATTGTCTCGTAATAGGTGTCTTAGACATTTCAATATGCGTATTATCTATCCATTCACTAATCATATTTAAGAAAGTTTGTTTTTGTGGGCAATCTCTACTTACTGTAAAGGTAATAGTTCCAGGACTAAACTCAGCTACATACCTATCCTTATCTTTATGGATAACTCCTTTAAATTTAAACTTAGGTAAATAAATATATTGAATATGTAAAACTACGCATTCTAAATGATCTTCAGTATTAATATTGAAATCCTCTACTAAAAAATTATTACTTTTTAATTCTTCCTCAACCTCTTGTAAGAATGATAATGTTAAATGAGACAAAAATTTCCCTCCAAATTAATTTTTGAACATTAATTAAAGATTATCATCGATATTTTAACTATCTACTACTATGCACTCTTCAATCCTTATCCCACTTCCATCGTACCTATTGCACAAAATTGATGGTTGTTATCAAATAACAGGTGTTCCCATTATACTATGAGAAATATTTTCTATTAATAGTAATATTGTGTTTATTTGTTTTGACATACCACTTTTTCAGTTCATATTATGGAATTGAGTGCTACAGCATGACTACACATTGTAAAAATAAATAATATTGAATTGAGGTATATAAATGGATTTACAATCAATTAATGATGTTTTAAATGACTTAAGAGAAGCTCACTATAAGATATATGAACTTTCTGTAGAGAATAAAAAAGACATATCTGTTCTAGACCAATCTTTAATTTTCTTATCTAGTAATGCATATTTAGAATTAAAATCGTTGTTATTGTTAATTGAAAATAAAGCTTATCATGGAACTTATAGTTTATGTAGAAGCATATTAGAAAAATTTATTTATATGAAATATATTTTAGAAAAAGATTCTATAAACAGAGCTGAAGACTTTCAATTATCAAATTTTAAATTGAAGGTAGAAATATACGAAAAAACTAAAAAGTTGTATCCAGAAAAAGTACCGCCTATTGATGAGAATGAATTAAATGAATATAAAAAACCATTCATTTCTTCCAAAGATAAATATAAGTGGTATTGCATTAATGGTGCTAATTCAATTTCAAGGTTATTTAAATATTTTAAAGAAAATAAGTATGGATATTACTATATGAAATATAGTGGTGAGACTCACAGCAATGATTCAATTACAAAATTTATAGATACTTTTAGACTTAAAGATGACAAAGAACCGTATGATAATTCAGAAGTTATATACATTGCATTTGAGGCTTTTAGTGATATTTTAAAATTACTAATCGACCACTACAATCTCAAAGAGATATTTACTTCTTTTAATGTTTATAAAGAATATACAATAAAATTATAGAAAAAATGTATTGACTTACTACTTTTTCGATTCCTATCATGAAGCCAAAGTTGAGGACAACGGCTTGGTGCAAAAATGGCTGGCTACGTTTTAAAAACTAACTTAATAGAATCTAAAACATAGACAGCCATTGCATTTTCATGAATCCGTCATTTAAAGTATCCGTATTGTATGCCATTGTTAATGTGAGATTTCTCTCAATACATATAGTTTTCTACTTCTGCCCCCGAAACGTCTTGTAATCAGTCTACATGCCTTCTGAGTGTATCGTAAATGCTAATTCTGCCGTTATGAGAAACCCAACAACAATTACAATGTATTATGTATTCTGCATGACCGTAGCGATTTAGACCTTCCACTCCTCCCTTGATGGTCTGCAGCACCATTCAGATACCAAAGCCACCAAAGGGGATCAATCAATTTCATTTACTTACCTGTTCTTTACCTAAGTAACGTTTATAACCTTACTTTTTTTCGAATCTGCAAATCCCCACTCCCTATTCCACTCAAACACCTGACAACCCAGAACGCTAAACGTTGATTTAATAATGTTTATAGACTATGGTACATATTTCATGATATACTAGTGCCATTGTGAAAAAAGGAGGAACTTGCATGATTCAAGTAAGTAATGTAGGTCTTCGCTATGGCGATCGTAAACTATTTGAAGACGTAAATATAAAATTCACACCGGGGAATTGCTACGGTTTAATCGGAGCAAATGGTGCTGGTAAATCAACATTTTTAAAAATTCTTTCTGGTGAAATTGAAGCTCAAGAAGGTCACGTATCAATGGGTAAGGACGAACGTTTATCAGTCCTTAAACAAAACCACTTTGAATACGATGAATACAATGTATTAGATACAGTTGTTATGGGGAACAAACGTCTTTGGGAAGTAAAAGCTGAAAAAGACGCTATCTATGCAAAAGAAGACTTTTCTGATGAGGATGGCATGCGTGCTGCTGAATTAGAGGGTGAATTCGCTGACCTAAATGGTTGGGAAGCTGACTCAGAAGCAGCAACATTATTAAACGGGTTAGGGATTGGCGACGAGCTTCACTATATGCTAATGGCTGACCTTGAAGGTTCTGACAAAGTCAAAGTATTATTAGCACAAGCTCTATTTGGTAAACCAGACGTTCTATTACTAGATGAGCCTACCAACCACCTTGACTTAAAAGCAATCCAATGGTTAGAAGAATTCTTAATTAACTTTGAAAATACGGTTATTGTCGTATCCCATGACCGTCACTTCTTAAATAAAGTATGTACGCATATCGCGGATTTAGATTTCTCTAAAATCCAATTATATGTTGGTAACTATGACTTCTGGTATGAGTCTAGCCAATTAGCACAAAAAATGATGGCAGACCAAAACAAGAAGAAAGAAGAAAAAATTAAAGAGCTACAAGCATTCGTTGCTCGTTTCTCTGCGAACGCTTCGAAATCAAGCCAAGCGACTTCTCGTAAGAAAATGTTGGATAAAATCGAGCTTGACGACATTAAACCTTCTAGCCGTAAATATCCATTCATCAACTTCCAAACTGGACGTGAAATTGGTAACGATGTGTTAACAGTGGAAGGTCTTACAGCAAGCAATGAAGGCGAAACACTATTTAAAGATATTCGCTTTTCAATGAACAAAGAAGATAAAATCATTTTACTTGGTAATCCAATGGCCAAAACGGCTCTTCTTGATATTTTAATGGATGAAAGAAAAGCAGATGCTGGTACGTTCAAATGGGGCGTAACAACTTCTCAAAGTTACTTTGAAAATGATCACGATAAATACTTCGAAGGTTCAGAGAAATCATTAGTTGAATGGTTACGCCAATACTCTCCTGATGATGAAACAGAAAGCTTCTTACGCGGCTTCTTAGGTCGTATGCTATTCTCTGGTGAGGAAGTAAAGAAATCCCCTTCTGTACTATCAGGGGGAGAAAAAGTACGTTGTATGTTATCTAAAATGATGCTTGCCACAGCAAACGTTATTTTACTAGATGAACCAACGAACCACCTTGACCTTGAATCTATTCAAGCACTTAACGAAGGACTTATGCGCTTCAAAGGTGCGATGCTCTTCACATCTCATGACCATCAGTTCATCCAAACAATTGCGAACCGTGTCATCGAAATCCGTGAAGACGGCACAATTTTAGATAAACTATTAACTTATGATGAATTCCTTGAGTGGAAAGATAGCCAAGGCTTAAACTAATGAACAAAACAGGGTTCTCCTATTCAAAAAGGAGAACCCTGTTTTTTTATAACCAAATATTGCGTGCTTCACTGATTCAATTTACTTTACTTGATAAAAAGCAACAGTGGTAGGTATTTCAAATGTTTCTTTTTTAGTATAAACATTAATGGGTGTTACTGGTTCACTTATTCTCTAGTAAACGTAAAGCCATTAACTATACCATATGTATTAAAATAAGGATATTAGTTCAAAGATTGAACTAATATCCTCTATTAATCATTTAACTTCTCTAGTTTACTATCTCATTTCCTTCGTTGGTCCTAAAACACCTGGTACTGGTAAGCCCGCTTGACGTAGGAGCACCGTCATTTGTCCACGGTGATGTGTTTGATGATCGACCATTACACGTAATAATGCACCTCTAGCTATCGGTCCAGTGAAGCCTTTGACTTCCTCCAGCAAATCTTCATTTGATAGCTTTGCTGCTTCCTCTTTCACACTATTTGCTACATTTTCGTAAGCAGCTACAATTTCAGCAGCTGTAGATGGAATTGGATCTTCTTGACGAATCATTGGCACATTTAAACCTGCTAAATAACTGAAATAACCAGCAGCACCAACTAAATGCCAGCCTAACCAGCCTAGCGTGCTGTGACCTTCTACGATGCTTTGCTCTAACTTTTCATCTGTAACGGCTTTTAATACTTGAAATGTCCCTTGTGCTGATGCTGACCATTCATTTAAAAAATCATCTACATGACGATACATATAAACGCCCCCCATTTTCGTAAGTACATTTCTATCTTATTAAATAAGAGACTTTCTTACAAGTTTCTAACACTAAGTTTACATAATATTATTATTTAATATTCTGCTATAACTATTCAATTCAGTTACTTTTTACATGACTTTCGTAAAAACACGTATACTGATCATAAAATTGTTAAATCATGTATAATAGCCTTTGATATTAAATGGAAAGAGGTATTTTATGTTTTTCCCATTAGAAAAAGGCGATACCATTGGCATTTACTCGCCTTCCAAACCAGCTACAACTATTGCAAAGGCTCGCTATGAACGAGGCAAGGAACGTCTGCAAGCACTCGGCTTTTCGATAAAAGAAGGCACTTTAACTGGAAAAGAAGATTTTTACCGCTCCGGTACACCAAAAGAACGAGCAGAAGAGCTGAATGCCCTACTTCGTGATCCCCACATCAAAATGATCTTACCAACTATGGGTGGTACTAACGCCAATAGTATGCTGCCCTATTTAGACTACGAAGCATTTAAGCAGAATCCCAAAATACTTATAGGGTTGTCTGATGTTACCGCTATACTTCTCGCAATGTATGCAAAAACCGGTATTCCTGTCTTTTATGGACCTTCTGTCGCTTCTACATTTGGTGAATTTCCACCTTTTGTCCATTATACAGAGCAATATTTTAAAGATATGTTTTTACATTCATTATCGTTTCCCTATAACATGCCAATCCCTCCTATTTGGACAGATGACCGACTAAACTGGTTAGAAAAAACGACTGAAAAAACGCAGCATCACAATTCATGGATTACTGTACAACCTGGTATAGCTGAAGGTCGTTTAATAGGTGGAAATATAAATACGATGTACGGCTTTATTGGAACACCTTACTTCCCTCACATAAATCAGGGAGATATTTTACTTCTTGAAGATACATCTAAAACAATTGCTGTTGTTGAGAAAAACTTTGCCATGCTAAAATTACACGGCATTTTCGACAAAGCTTCTGCGATTATTTTAGGTAAACATGAACAATATGATGATTTAGGCACCGGAAGAAAGCCATATGATGTATTGCTAGAGCAGCTCGATGACTGTGCAATTCCTATTATCGCTGATGTTGACTGCTGTCACACTCATCCCCTTCATGCGATGCCCATCGGCTTACGTGTACATGTCAATGCGACTAGTAAAGAGATTACCTTTCTAGAAAACTGGTTTTCCTAACATTCGGATGACAGATTTATAGTTAAAATTTACGAATCACTTCATTGATTACCTGATGTTTTCATGCGGTGCTAAAACTTTTTCCTCGCCGTCTTGGAGTTCAGAAGCTCTAATTCTGCCTCTATGTTACCCAGTTATTACTAAGTAAAGTTTAGCAAAACGAGATATTCATTTGTAGCTTTTGAATAAAGTTCGATTAAGAGTAAGTTGCAAACGCTGATTTTATACAGAAAAAAACCAACTGTTTTGAAACAAAGTTTGATCAAAACAGTTGGTTCTTTATTTATCTAGTTTGATTTTTATAATAAAGATTGATTATTTCTGGATGCGAATCTTCAATTAAAGCACCCGTTCAACAAGGTTTTAGTATTTTTTCAAGTACAATAGGACCAGTTTTCTTTGTCGTTGTATTGACTGTTCGGACTTTGATACGAGTAGGTCGCATTATAGGAGAAACTTCATCTAAATTCCCAGCCCAAATAGTTTCTCCATATTTAGTTAAAGGGGATAATGAGAAAATCCAACTTATTTCCTTCGGAATATATGCTAATACTTCATAACCATCATAATCCCCAAAACTAGATGGTTTTGGTAAATGAAGTGCGTGAACACTGAGACTTGTTCGTTCATCATTAAACTTTCTTTCAATATTATAAATCAGTGCTACTCCTCTGGCATTTTTAGGTACGTTTTTTGTTGGTTCAAGTATTGCTGAACAAGGTGGCAACTCTTCAATTTTATTCTCAGAGTGTGTTTGTGAAGGAAGAATTACTAAAACAAAGATAAGGCTAAAAAGCAATTTTTTCATTTCTGATTCTCCTTAATTTTGTTTAGTATCATTATTCCCCAAAACTCCATATTTATTGTATTTCTATCGTTCCTTGTTGCACTATACTGCTTCGTTAGCACAATAAGAAAAAAGAGTTGCCTGCGCAACTCAATGATTTTCAAGTAAAGCACCCCGTTAGCCATCCATGAAGCGCGGAAATTAGTACTTCACCACAGAAAATGAAAGATGATTAAGTCCTTTCATGGGAGTTTAATAAGGACAGAGATGCTTCTTCAACAATCGCGCCCGATTGTTGAATTAGTTGATAAAATCAAAAATATCAGTTTCTATTGTCCATTCCAAACGTCTTATCCACTCCTGTTGCACTTCTAATGGCGCATTTTTAATCTTATGTAGGATTTTCCATACTTTATAAACACAATAACCCTTTAATGTTTCAGAAGATAAAAAAATAGGGTTATTGGTTTTATATTGTTCAATAAAAACGCTGTTTAATGAATCCGCTTGTTTGGGATAGTGAAGTTTGGTAAACCAGCATACCCAACCTACATCATTTAAAGGGTTCGCCCATTCAGACCACTCCCAATCTAAAACAGTAAGGACGTTATCTTCGGTGTATAATACATTGTGCATTCCATAATCACCATGCGTTAAAACCCAATCCATTTTAGAATCATTGATTTTTTGTAATATCACTTTAGATTTTCTTTTTAGTTCTTCAGGAACAAAATCTAAACTCATTTTTATAGCGTGTAAGTCACATTCTTTTATTCCATTTGAGCTAAAATTATATTTTTTGGAATGTATGTTTTTAGCAAGAGATTTACCTAAACTTTTATATAACTCTTTTATTTTTTCAACATCGTTATCATCAAAAATTGCTTGACCATTTTTCCCTTCTCGGTATTCCATTACTGTTATTTGATTATCATTGGTTTCCAAAAGTTCATAAAATTTTGGTGCTATTCCTGTTTCTTGAATTAATTTCAAACAATTTATTTCATTATAAATATCCTGGCTAAAAGTATTAGCCACTTTAACAACTAATAAAGGATGTGTCCCATCTAATAAATAAGTTGTATTTGTATAACCTCCAGTTAAACGAGTGGGAGAAAAATTACTATATTTATTTTTTAATTGCCTTTTTATTAGTTGTTCTGTCAAAATAACACTTCCAATCCTTCATTTAGTATTTCAATATTGCAACGATAAAAAAAACCTCTTTAAAATAAACAAGAAAAACCCTTTCGGTTCTTAAATCAAGAGGCCATTTCATAAAGAAAGATTCATTTATCATTAAAGAATCGCGCCCTTTAATGGAATAACTAATCATGATTTTAATCTTTAAATTATTGATTCTTCTTTCACTAAAGCCCCACTAGTATAACAAACAAATTTATCATCTCTTTATAGCGAGTTTTATTGATATATTTGTTTGTTCTTTAAAAATACCCCTATTATTAATTTTCAATAATTCTTCTTTTAAATGTTTTTCAAACATTTCAACATTTTCTCCTAAAAATCGTTTAGAACCATAGGAAGTTGAATACAGATTACCAATTATTGAGTCTAAGGTCCATTCTTGCTCATAAGTTGGTAGTTCGAACATTTCCAAATCAAATTTTGAATTCGATATAATTTCTTGATAGCTAACTGTTGGGTGTGAATATGTTGTATTTCCAGCCCTTCTTTCATTTCCATACCATTGTTTAACTACTTCGTTCACTTTCTTTTTCCATGGTAAAAGTTCCTTATTTGGAGAATAATTATCGATTATTGCAATACCACCACCATAGGAAATCATTCCATATAAAGTATCAAGGATCATTTCTCTATCCATCCAGTGAAATGCCTTAGCAATTGTTACAAATCTAAAATTCCCCTCAAATTTTATCTTATATGTATCAAGTTCTCCATTAAACCATTCCAGATTATCTACTCTAAACTCTTTTCCCAAACGAATTGCTTCTTGTATCATTTCAGGTTCTGTATCAATCCCAACTATGCCTTCAAACCAATCAGCGAACCTGAATGCCAATTGTCCAGTACCACACCCTAAATCAAGCATTTGACCTGTACCATTGAGAGAAAACTTATCTATTAAATACCTTATTAAAGATGCTGGATATAAAGGTCTATAGCGTGAATAATACCAAGCTGTTCCCTTGAACAATTCATCACCATAATTTGTCATTAGCAATTCCACCTCTCTAATTAACCTGCTTCTTAAACTAACCTCCGTTAGTTCAATAAAGAAAAAAAGGGCTGACTATGCAACTCATTTTATTGAATTTTGTTGTATAAATTTCAAGTTCATTTCTCAAAAGTCAGATTTATTTTTGTGTAAAGACTCTGTCGTTTTAATGGATAATGGTTATTTGACAACAGCTGTAATAACAATTTCCTTGCTTGCTCAAAGGTTTTATATTCCTGAAAGAAATAATTATAGTTTGCTATCCGGTCTTCAAGAAATTCATATTGATTATAGTATTCAAAAAAAGACTTATATAGCATGTCAATTTGTCCTTGTGGAATTTGATTTGTCATATCTGCTAAAACATAACTTAGCGTTCCAGATATGTTCACACAGTAATAACGAAAATCTTCATAGAAATCCACCTCATCCTCATCGGATAAATTCAAAAATTCTGTTCGAACATCTTCACATATTTTATTAATATCTCTAGTAGGAAATGGCTTTTTTAATTCGGTTTTAATTTCAACTAGTTGTTTTAAAATATCATCCATATTTTCACCTCTATAAGTGTTTCATTTATCTATTTTATCAAATCTGTTTATTAGACAAAGCACAAACCTTTCCAAAGCGTCGTTTTGGGAACCTTTCATTAAAGAATGTTATTCAATAATATGGCCCGATTGTTGAACATTAGTTAGATAACACTATTCAACTAAACTGCCCCGTTAGCCATCCATGAAGCGCGAAAATAAGCTCTTCACCACAGAAAATGAAAGATGGGATTAAGTTCTTTCATGGGAGTACAAGAAGCGATTGCTCTCACTCAATAGTCATACCTTCTCCTGGTAAGATGAAAACACCAATATTTGCATCATGTCAGTCAGATAAAGAATATACAATCACTACTTATGTAATAAAACTGGTTACTGTAAAATAGAAGTTGTAGTTCCATCATTTGTACGATAAGTTCTTAATGAGTAAGTACATTCTAAATATCGCTATACAAAAACGACACGTATGTATTCCTCGTTCTTTAAGCTTTCAAGGTGATGCAATTCGACTTCATCAATAGTGATACGACGGCTTTTTAGTTTTCGGTCATAATCTTCTGCCCAAAACCTAATTAATTCGGCGCTTTGCTCCGGTTTTATATGTTGCTTCAAATAAATTAAAAAGTCCGCTAAAAATTTAGGCCCCCAATCTCCCTCGATGCCGTATACAAAGGGTTTTTCATTATAAAATTCTAAATCATATGGTGGATTATTCCACTGAAATATTTTCAAATGACCAAAAGCCGATTCATCTGGTACATGTAAAATACGTGCATCATCATCCATCAAATGCCACGACTGTGCTGTTGTACTCTCTGTAATTGGATATATTTTTTTCAATTCTCTTACTGTAATTTCAGCAATTCCTGTATAATCAACTGTTTGTAAAGAGCTATTCGCCACGAGTACGGAATATAAAGTCATATGTTTTTCTCCTTAAGCTTTAATAAAATTGATGTTACAAAATTTATCTTACATTAATTTCTAAGCGAAAATACTTTTTCTTTATAAAACATAGGAATCTCTTTTAAAAATGCCCCCCATGATTGGATGTATTTTTTCTTTTTCCGTATCTTTTAATTTGTTTCAGGTGGTTTATTTTACCATATCCATAATGTTTACAATATCATCCAGTATAAATTATCATAAATTTCCAATGAAAAAACCTCATCTATTAAAATCTATAGAGGTGAGATGTTTTTAATCAAACTTTATTACAAATTATCAATCTTTATTACAAATTATCAATCTTTATTATAAATGATCAAACTTTTTTATAAAGCTACATCATTATTAAAAAACACAAAACCCTGAACAGAGGGACATTTTTTAAAGTATCCACTATTCAGGGTTTAGTTCAATTAGGAGATGTCTTAAGATAATCAACAAGCATAATCTAGTATGTAACTGTCAAATCTGTAATAATAGCTGGTTTTTTAAACTCATTTACTTTTTTAAATTCTTTATCAACTAAATGATAATTATAGATACAACGTATTTTAGAAGTTAAACCGTCAAAATTAACTCCTAATATGGTTTCGATACCTAGAACAAAGCAAAAAAGTAGAACACATAGAACGCGTAAAAGAGCTATTTTTAAGTTTGAGTCACAAATCTAATTACACCACAGTTGAAATTTAAGTACATTTATTATATTGTACTATATATTTTCTTTACTACTGATTTTAGAATTGCAATTAACAGGACGATCACGCCATTAATCAGCAGAATGTACCCTATTTGCAAACCATAAAATATTGCAAATGGATCATCAATAATAGCTATTGCTAATAAACTTCCTGCTCCACCAAATACTAAAGTTAAACATAATATTGTTGAGGCGGCTGAATATATACTTTTCTTCTTAAAAAACACAAAAAATCCTATTATGTTAGCAATAATTATAAGAAAATACATAAGTATTTTGAAGAAATCCATTATTTAACTCCCTTTTAAAAAATTATTCGTACTTTTGTTATTTCCTATCTAAATTATACAATAAATAGAAATTTATTTCGCAACGATTTCTTAATAAGAAGTACTTACATCTGACGGTACTATAAAATATTGCTCTCCTTTTTATACTAAAGCAGCAATAATCTTTTCGAAAACAGCCTTATAAAATGATGAATGTTCAGGTTCCAATCATCAATAGTTGGTATATCTTTGCCATACCAATTGACTTACGTATACCTGTCGATGCGACTAATAAGAAGATTAGCTTTCTAGAAAACTGGTTCCTAACATTCGTATAGCCTAGGAACTTCAAGTATAATGAGGGAAAATAGCTGAAAGAGCTTGCTTATGAGTCACCATGAACTTGTACTTTCTCATGCACAATTACTCGTTGACTGTAAACAATACTGAGCCAAAGGACAAACATCAGTAGTCAATCAGACTTGTTGAACATTAAACAATCACAGAGCCGAACTTGCAACAGAAAATTGAATGAGATTCGCTTCACAGGCGTCAATGCTTGGGCGCCTTTCATTTTGAGTAAGGAGGGAGTTTTGATGAACGATATACATAGGTCAACAACAGATGAAGAATTGACGGAAGAAGAATTGATCGACCTTGTCCTCGCTGAACAACAAAAGGCGTTAACCCAAGAACAAGAAGAGCACCAGCAAGGTAAAAAACCTAAAAAACAAAAACCAATTGTCAAATGGATTGTCTGGAGTATGGCATTGGTGTTATTTTTCAATACATTTGCACTTATCTTTCAAATATACTCCATTCCAGCTCTAGAATTTTTGAAGGTGTCTGCTCGTCTATCAGCGCAAGAAGATATAAGAACCTATAAAAAGGCTGTCGTAGAAATCTCCACTGGTACTAGTAAAGGTACTGGTTTTGCGATTTCTTCAGATGGACTTATCGTAACCAATGCACATGTTGTAGAAGATGCTCAATCACTATTCGTCATCTTCCCTGAGGAAGGTTTGATGGGTGCCAAGTTACTGCAAAGTTTCCCAGACGTAGATTTAGCACTATTGCAAGTGACTGGTAATGAATTACCTTCCCTCACGCTTGCAAAAAATCCTAGCTATAGTAAAAATGAGCATGTTTATTTCATCGGTAATCCACTAGCTTTTACGGGCATTGCAAATGAAGGAACTTTAACTTACCTTGAGGATTGGCAGGAACCCGTTATAATGATGAAGGCCCCTGTTTATCGAGGAAATAGTGGAAGTCCTGTCTTAAATGCAGATGGTGAGGTTATCGGAATCATCTTTGCAACGGCAAAAAAAGATCCATATGGTCAAGTCGGTTTGTTTATACCCATTCAGGTGTTACAGCATATAATCAATTATGACTCGGCATAATTGTATCCGGAATCAGCTTTGTGCTTAGGCCAGCAGGATGCAGGTCAGTTAGCCTTTATCGCATGGATGCAATGATGTTAGGCTAACATCCTATTTGAACTCCTTTCCGATTCCGTTACACCCACTGAAAGAAGTTAAATAAATAATTCTCCGAAAAGGTGCTTGTCCTCAAACTAACGAGACAAGCTCTTTATTTTGTTTACATAATAAGATTATATCAAATTGAGAAACTTAACTTTTCAAAACCCATTCATATACCAAGTCACTAGTATTCATATTTTGTAACTCTCAAATGTTCTAAGCATGCAAAAAAAAGGCATCCTACATAAATAGGATGCCTTAATTTAACGAAAGTAATTTTAATTACTGAGAATTAAAGTTTAGTTACGTTAGCAGCTTGTGGTCCGCGGTTGCCATCTACAACTTCGAATTCCACTTTTTGACCTTCGTCAAGAGTTTTGAAACCTTCGCCTTGGATAGCTGAGAAGTGTACGAATACGTCGTTTTCGCCTTCAACTTCGATGAATCCAAAACCTTTTTCTGAGTTAAACCATTTTACTGTACCTTGTTTCATTTAAGAAAACCTCCAAAAAATAAAAGTGAACAATATGTAATTTCTTCAGCGAATGAAAAAAAATTCACATATTACAAAGAGTACCGAACTAACGCGATCACTTTTTGTAATATGTGAATTCATGTTTCCGGTGAAGCAATTAAATTGTTAAACTAAGTATAACTGGCATTCATAATTTTGTCAAATAAAGAAAAAATGTTTTTTTAATTATTTTCAAAATATTTTTTCTATTTATCAGATTTTAAAGTGATAATACCGTGATATATTTGTACATCATCATCACAGGCTTCACAAAAAACGCTTTCATCTTCTGACCAGAAGGCCCAAAATCCACCTTCTTTAGATGCCTCATTTTCATATGTTAATCGGAAGTGCTGCAGTTTTGTTTGTAATGCTGACTCAAATTGCTCTTCCGTTTCAAATGTTTCATTTGTTTGAATAAAAGCCTCCCAGCCCTCAAACTTCCACCAAGGCTCATAATCAGCTTTCATGTAAATGATTGTATACATATATGTCACATTCCCTGCTGTATTAAGATATTTTCATTTTAGCAAACACATTTGAAATGTCTATTAAAACACTCTGTAATATGCTATTATTACCTTATTATTCATTATTTTTGGGAGGTATTTTTTTTATGTTTTCAAGTATTCGACCTAAAGCCGAACTCGATGAATTATTAAAACGTGGTACAAATTTAAATGCAACTGGCCGTTTTAATAAAACACTAGCATTTAATCATTTCAATTCTCAAGATGAAGAGAATTTAAAAGTTCTCTACAAAAAACTTAAAGATATCACGCCTTCAATGAACGCTATTTTTAATAACTATTTAAAGGAAATCTCTCTCTCCTCTCAGCTAACAATTAGTGAAGAAAATATTAATCGATACTTAACTCAATTTTTCTTAGCTACTCGTGATGATGAATATGTAGATGAAACTGTTAAATTTTTCAATTTGTTCAGAAAGAATCAATATGAACCGGGTAAATTAATCGTTGTTTTCAATCAATTTGCATTTTATATTACTACATACATTTTACATAATTTTGGCTTGAAACCTAATAAAGCATTTGAATACATGAAATCTTTCCAATCTGCAGTCAATGTTGATCAAGAATTACTCATTGAAGTATTAACAGAACGTACTATTGAAAATGTAGTCGCTGAAATTTCCTCTTTAATGGATGTCAACGCAAAAATCATGTATATGAAAGATTTAGTATTTAGCTTAGATAAACAAAATGAAGAAATCCAATCCTCTACCGCAGCAACTGAAGAAATTGCCGCTTCTATTAATGAGGTTGCTCGAATGTCTTCCCGTATTTCTGAAAAAACAACTGAATCTGTTGATCATGCTGTACAAGGCAAAAATGCAATTGAGCATGCCCTTTCTGAAATCTTTAAAACCGAAGAGACTTTTACATCGATTGTTGAGTCCTTTTCAGAATTACAAAAGCGGGTAAATGATATCGAAAATGTTGTAACGTTAATAAACCAAATTGCCGATCAAACGAATTTACTTGCTTTGAACGCATCAATTGAGGCTGCACGTGCAGGTGAACATGGTAAAGGCTTCGCCGTAGTTGCGCAGGAAGTTCGAAAACTTGCTGAGGGAACGGTATCAGCGCTTAGTGAAGTAACTACAAATGTACTTCATTTAAAGAACTATTCAAATGATGTTTCAAAGTCGATTACAGAAACGACAGAGATTATTAAAGAAGCAACAGTGGAAGCTAAAGAATCGTTACCATTGTTAAATGCGATAGTTAGTGCCATTGAAGGCATTAATCTGGATGTCACAAATACAGCTGCGATATCACAGGAACAGGCTGCAGCTATTGATGAAGTATCAGCAAGAATGATTGAAATTTCTAACCTTCAGGACGATATTCGCGAATATAGCCATAATACATCTAGTGATATCCACTCATTAGGAAAAGAAATTAATCGTTTCCGAAATGACATTATTGCTAATAATAATGTTCAGCTATCGTCTATAGCACTTTTACAATTATCAAAGGCCGATCATATTTTATGGAAATGGCGAATTTATAATATGTTCCTCGGTCTTGAAACCGTCGAACCAAGTGATGTTTCTTCACATACAGATTGTCGTCTCGGTAAATGGTATACATCTGCTCGCACTGTAGAACGTTTCGGGCACTTGCAAGATTATCGTGAATTAGACGCATATCATTCACGTGTTCATGAATCAGCGAAATTAGCAGCAGAGGCTTATAAGTTTGGGAATATCCAACAGGCTGAAGTTCATTTAAAAGAAGTAGATCAGGCTTCTAAGCAGGTTCTTTATTTTATCAATAATTTAATTGCATATTTAGATAATGAACGTGTTATGCACTAAGCACAAAGGAGGGCTCTTCCCCCCCTTAACTAGTAGGAGGTATTAGCTTGAACAAGCGCGCGCTAATTAAATTTTTCGGTGATGTTTATGGTACTGGCTATCGTTTTTTCATTAAACAAAAAGCGATTGAGCTAGGATTAAAAGGTTACTGTAAACTAAATGGTCAAGAACAAATTGAAGTTGAAGTAGAAGGATCAAAAAAAGCGATTGATGAATTCCTAGTATTTGTTCAAAAGGGTGTTAGCCCTCAAGCAGATTCCAATTCATTTACATTAGAGCTTTTTGATGATTTAAAAGGTTATACACGCATGGAGTCAGACATTATTTAGTCTGACTTCTTTCTTTTTTATAGTGCATTAATATCAAAGTTTATCAAGATTTTCGGCTATTTTTAACATTGAATGAATACGGTTTTTTCTAAAATGACTTTGCTAAGGGCAATTTTATATTTTATTAATTAGGATTGGGTATATTACCCCAGTCCTTTTTATTTTACCTTCCATAAAAAACGCCTGTCGTAGCTAGTGCAAATAATTATTTAGATGCTTTATTATGTCTCTCTAGTGTTGTGTTCAATGCTGCATGTTCTCATTCCACTTTTCATCTATGTTTTATTTAGTTGCTACCGCATTTAAAAGTAATTGTTTGTTGCGATCAGACATTACACGCCATTCTTTAACCGTTACTTTCATTTGCCCACACATCCTTTCAAATATTCGCTTCCAAACACTGTATGCAAGCGTAGACGAATGTAAGACACTTCTACATCAGTTTTATATGCTTTGCAAAAGAATGAGGTAACACAAATTGCTCTAAATACTATAAAAGCGTTATGTATAGCTTTAAATTGCGACATCTCTGATTTAATCGAATACACGCCAAATAATGTTAACAGATTAACATAAACGACAGAAAAAACGCTCAGTCATGTGAGCGTTTTTTTGTGTAATAATTTATTAACTTAATTGAACTAAGCCCCTGTTTAACTGACGAAGGTTATTACGTGTTACCTAAGTATTCTGCAAAATGTAAAAATCCAAATTTCCTCACAAGATAGTTTCTTAATTCGGTCTGAGTAGCTTTTTCTATTGGAGGATTTGTTAGGGCGTATGCTTTGGCATTTAATTCAGCAAATCTATCTTTATCTACTTCATTATGTTCTTTATCTTCAATAATTCCTGAAGTAATTGCGGCTTTTGGATAACCCAGGAAAAATACATATGTTCTTAATGCCATATTTGGTGTTGAATGCAGCAATATAATTACAGCAAAAAAAGAAACAATAATTATAATTTTTTTCTTCAAGACACCACTCCCCCCAATTGACGTTAATAATCTATAAAACATTTTAACATAAATTTCCACTGACCTTCAAAAATTAGTTCGTTTAAAAAAGCGAACTACCTCAGATAAATTATATCCTTTAATCAAATTATTGTAGAAAGGCATAGCACACGCTTTGTGCGCTTTGTCCTTCACAATTAATAGTTCTTTTCACAAAGTTCATTCGATATATCCATAGGACTTCATGTCATACTAAAAGCCACAACTCATAATGAGTGTGACTTTGAAATCCGGATTATAACTCTTCTAAATAGATTGTAACTATGATACTTCTTGGATTGTAAGTAAAAGCTCTTTCACTTACGCCCCTGTAGTTGCCATCTATATTAATTACATCACCAACGTTCGGAATCAAAGCTGATAGAGAGTCGTTGATGTCATACGTCATAATTACATCTCCGTTTTGTTCACAAAAATTAATTGTAATCTGTTCTATATTTTCTCTCATCTTTGTCACCGCCTTCTATACTAATCATAGAACAGGTGGAATCATATGTCATCAGTAGAAATATAAAACACAATAAAAGCCATACGCGTATGTTTATTTTATTTACCATAAAATCACATTGGTAAAAATCACTTATTTCTTATTACAGACCTCAACTTATTGGGGTGATAGTCTACTACATAAGCTAAAATAAAAATAGAAGAATCTTATTAAAATAGATTTAATTAGGAGGTATTTATATGGCTATAAAAGCGATAGAGTTATTTTTTGTAATAGGATCTATTTTTTTCTTTTTGTGATTTCATTTTTTTTAAGAAAAAAAGGTAAAAAAATTTTGTATAGCTTTATAGTTATTATCCTTATAAGCTATGCAGTATTCCTAACTGTTCGTCCGCATATACAGGACGCTAAATATGATAAATATACTCAAATGGTTGAAGAACATTTAGAAAAGAAATACCCTAATGCATCTTGGGAAACTAGTTTTGATAAAGAAGAATTATTAACTACAGCATTTGGATACCAAATAAAAGTTAAATTTGCTGACGAACCAACAGTACTTTATGTATATAAAGTTGAAAATGGTAAAGTCATTCAAGCATATGTATCATATAATGATAATCACCATCAAAATGACGGAAAGTATGTGGAACGAGATTAAAGACTTTTCATAAGATACTAACTATAAGAAAAACAAAAAACTCAACAATACTTATTTGAAAGTAAAATGACTCTGGACATAATACTGGTCAAAACCTCAAAAGCGCAAGAAAATCATTTTTAAAAAAGTTGATTTCTCGCGCTTTTCTGATGTAAAATTTTCTAATATTTACTTATGTCCTTGATTTCTAAAGAAATGGTACAGTAACTTGAATAAAGTGACTGACTGCTGCATATAGCGGACTTTTTTAAACGGGCAAAACGATGGGGCCAGGTTTTATGGAAAAGAGTTTTGTTTCGGTTGTATCTCCTAATTGAAAAGGTTCTATTGCTCAAGCATTGCAACGTTTACCATTTATGTAGCATAAAAAATTAACTATAATGCACGTAGTAGTAAATTTGATATTATTAATAAAAAGAGTAGTATCTTGCTGCTCTTTTCGTTTTTAATAGTTAAGTATAAGAAAAAGCCACACCAATTGGGCTGTGACTTGATATCAATATGTCATTCAGTCATTAATGTCTCAATGGTTTTACGGTTATTACAAATAAGACTATTAGCTTTAAATTTTATACTCGTTGAAAGCATCTGCAACATACTTAATTCATTAGCCAATTTTTCTAATTCAACCAATCCTCCGCTTTGCAAATTACTAATTTCCAACTCAAGTTGTTTCAATGATTTTTGAATGAATTCGATATTTTCCTTGTATTCCTCTAAAATAATTTTAGTATCCAATATCTCAATCTTATTATTAGTGTTTTTTTGCATATGCTGACTCTCCCTTTCTATCTATAAAGTCACCTTTATAGCACAAACTTTGTTACATGAGATATTGAAAAACACTTTAGAACATGAAAGTATCTCAAAATATGGGTTAAATTAACACTATTATAATGTTGTTTAACTTATTTAACAATATTATTTTTATACAATTGAAATAAAAAAGATACACCTTGTTAGATGTATCTTTTTGAAACATTATGGTCTAAATAAATTGCAAATACTCTAGGACATTTCCGAAAGGATCTCTGAAGCTAATAACTTTTCCTGGAGGACAATCCATCGGCCCATCTGCAATGAACTCAACTTTATGTTCTTTTAACTTATTGACTGTTTGATGTATGTCATCTGTTTTTAATGCTAAAACCACACCTAAAGAATCTTTAGGAATCGATTTAGAGTTTTTCGATTCTTCTAAAACTAGAGGTAAATCTCCGTGAACAAGTGTTACGATTTTGGGTCCGTATTGTTTGTTTACTTCAAAACCTAAAACAGTAGTGTAAAACTCAATGGCTTTTTCAATGTTAGGTACATAAATGCTGATCACACAAACTTGACTCATATTTCATCCCCCTATTATTCCGCTATTCCCCTTTTGGGTATATAAAAAACAATAGAATATATGGTAATATTTTTCAACCTATAATCGAGTAGCAGTGGGTGATTCACAAGTATTGATTAAGAGAGCTTTATATAATTTCTTATTCATCACTTATTCACCGAAAGCCAAACAACTTACGAACCTTTTCCTTCTAAGATTACCCATAGATAACCCTTATATTTAGCATTCAGATCAATCATTGAGTATGCATTCACCTTTATGATTAACCATTATCATTTTTCCCTTATCAACTGAAATTTTGAGTGGAAAAATGCTTGAATATTTATCTGAAAAAATCCATCTTCTTCCGGGATGTGCAAGGATAATAAATATCCCTTTATCTCTAACGCCCATAAAATTTAGAAATTTTTCACTTAACGGTTTGTTATCCCTTTCAAATATATGAGCTTTACTTAATTCTTTTCCTGCTTTAAACACATCATCAACTATAAGACCAATTTCACTAATATGCAAAATACTTTTAATAGTAAACGGCTCTGAGCTTTCTTCGTTTATGCCATAACGAGCTATAAATTCTACAATATTCCCTGATGGGTCCTCAAAATATATTGCGTGTGCTGGTAAATGAGAAAAGTTTACCTCATCTTCTCCATCTTCTGTTAAAAGTTGGACTTTGTTTTTTAACCAAAATTTCGCTTCTTCAAATTGGTTTGCTGGAATATTAAAGGCAAAATGATAATATGGTTTGCTTACTGTATCTCTATTCGTGAACTCCAAAATACTAGTACCTGTTTGAATTTGAAAGCTATCTCTAGTTTCAACAATCATAAGAAACCCTAATTTATTAATATAGAATTCTTTCATCGTTTGTAAATTATCAGTTTGTAAAGTAAGGGATTTAATTTTCATTTACAATATTCTCCTATTTCACATGTATTTGTGAAATACTATAATAAAAACAATACCCTTTTACATCAAACTTTCGGCTGAAAATTATTTTTTTTGAAATTAGACTCTTACAGTTTCGACCATGTCCAAACCATCCAAATCATACCACCAATAGTTAATTCTAATTATGTGCTTTTATTTTCCCATTACATTACTTCCTTCTTTGAATAATAAAAGTCTTCCACAATTAATGCAGAAGACATTGGCAAATTTTCATTTAAGAAAAGCTCGTCACTCAGCACTTATCCCTATGAAATGAACTCAATATTTCATTTAGAAAAAAATATCATAACAAGGCTTTCGATGAATCATTGTCGAAATAGTATCTTTAATGAGTTGACAGAAAAGCCATTCTTACATGAAATTTGGGTAGAACTTGTTTAAGGAGATGTCGAATGAAAAAGTTTTTGATAGTTGCGTTAATTATTATGTTGCTTGCACCATTTTGTACAGTACAAATCAAAAAGCAATTATATGTAAAAAGAATCGAAAACTATTTGATCGAAGATATGTCTTATCCGAAGGAAGCTATACTATCTATTGAATGTAAATGGCATTTTGCAGGTCTTCCAAGTTATTGGGTAAACGTAATTTTTTCAGATGAACCAAATGTCGTCTACGTTTATTTTGCACATGATAAAGACAATTTAGGGCAATTTGAGCATCATACAATTGATGGGAAGACCCTTTCGCCAGAACAATTAAATCATTTTAAGTCGTACGATTAAACCTAAAACGGGCGTGATTCGTTCATCGAAATTTAAGCGTATTGAGAAAATAATCTCGAATACGCTTTTTTATAAAAGATAGCGAGGAATTAACAACAGATGAAAAAACAATACTAATGTTTTAAGAAAAAACAAAAAAATTGACTAACAACGTGAGAAGCAATACAAAAAACTCGCGAATTACATTAATCTTGAATACGATATAATGAAATTGATTAACATTTTAACACCCACCCGAGTGTAGATGAAACAGCAATGTCGGACTTCTTTTTCGTCTATCCTATTTTCTTCCTAATAAAACAAAGGTTTTTCTTGTTCTAGTGTAATATCATTGAGAAACTTTACAAATAGCAGTAAAATTTATGTAAGGTTTATTTTTTCATTGAAACTTTATGTCGATTATTTCGTATAAGAATATAGACATATTTAAATGCTAGGAGGAAGAAACATGCTCAGTGTCGGACAGTTTTTCTCTAGACATACCGCTAGCTTCTTAATTTCACTAACAACTGTTTCTATCACAGCAATTGCGGCAAATCCAGGATTCTTCCTTGGTGGTTTATTATTTGCTGGAACATACGCGTCGAGTGCAGTGTTGATGAAACATAGACAAAAAAAGAAATTCATGCAAATAGCAGGTATAACAAAAGAAGAATACAAACATATTGAAACCCAACTTAAAGCAGCCAATAAAAACATTCAAACATTAAGTCAAAACTACTTACGTGTACGCTCTGTTTCTGCATTTAAGCAATTACTCGAAATGACACGTATTTCAAAAAATATCGTGAAAGTTGTTAAAACAGATCCACGAAAATTTTATAATGTTGAAGAGTTTTTCTATGCACATCTACCTTCCGCTGTCGAATTAACGGATAAATATACGATGTTATCGAAGCAGCCTGTGAAGGACAAGGAAATCCAGCTTACATTATCAAAAACAAGAGAAACACTTTCTGATTTAAATGATACGATTCAAATTGATTTAAAGGATGCGCTTTCCAACGATATCGACCATCTTCAAATGGAAATCGAATTTGCGAATCGTTCCAATATAAGAAGAAAAGAACAATTGGAATGGCGAGGCGATGATAAGTGACAGCAAATAATCACGCATTTCAACTAAATACATTACAAGGTATTTCCCCTCTTGTGCAATCTTATTTAGAAACTACAAATAATGAGGCGATGGCGACGTATGAAACGCTATCGCCTCTTGCACAAAGTCGTGCACTTCTTTATGCTAGTCAACTTGACCTGACAAACTTCGAGTCCGTCCTGTCTTTAGGGCAAGATTCACAGCGTGAACTTTCTCAATTTGCGGACCGAATGCTTGCACAAGTAAAACAGAAAGACGTCACAAAAATTGGCCAAATGTTAGACTCATTAATGCAAACGTTAGACCGTGTGGACCCTAACGCATTAGAACCAAAAAAACAGTCTTTTTTTAAAAAAATGTTTGGGAAAATTGAGCCTACTGTTAAGCAAACCTTAACGGAGTTTGAACGTATTAGTATCCACGTAGAACGAATTGGTGTTCAGCTTGAACGTGCACAGCTTCAAATGATTAGAGATGTAGAAATGCTAGAAGGACTTTATGCACATAATAGAGGATTCTTTGAGGAGTTAGCGACTGCTATTGCAGCAGGACAAATGAAGAAGCAGCAAGCCATTGAAGTTGAACTTCCTGAAAAGGTGACTAGTGTACAGGTATCTAAACAGCCACTAGCTATTCAACAGCTTAATGATTTTGTCGCCCAGATCGAACGTCTAGATCAACGTATATATGACTTACAAGTATCGCAGCAAGTTGCCTTACAAACTGCGCCACAAATACGCATGATTCAGCAATCCAATCAAACGCTTGCAGAAAAAATCGAATTTTCAATCGTTACCCTTATTCCACTTTGGAAAAATCAGTTGGCCATGATGTTATCCATGCAAATGGATCATCACTATGCGCAGCTAGAGGAGAGATTATCTCGTACAAATGATCGTTTTACTAGCCCCTCCTTTGAACAGCAAGTATCAAAATTCAAAGATACACAGCAAGAGCTTAAGACAGCTATCAAAGACGTCTTTGCCCTTCATACAGCTACAGAGCATGAAAAACAGCAGCTACAGGATGTAGCTGAATTAAAGACTTTTAAGAATGGGTAATATCGTTTTTCCAACAAACAAGGGTGGCTCAGAAATCATCTGAACCACCCTTTGATTTTCATTGAAGGCCATTGAATGAAAATCAAGCCTCCGGCGAATGTCACGGATTTTAAAAGGAATGAATAAAGGATGTTAGCCTAAATCCTTCGCATCTTGCGAAAACGGCTAATTGACCTGCATCGATAAAAACGCCACGTCCTATGGCATTACCGAAATGACCGACGTCGTGTCGGCCCTCGTGCAGACCTAGGCACAATTCAAAATCCGGACGCATTGTTTATCTGTGCGAAAGAGTAGTGCTAACGTAGCGACAGCAACAATTACGCCAAGGCGAAATTGATTTACTCACTTATTCGAAATATTCTTTATAGTAACCACCAATATTACCAGTGTTATCGATAATAAAAATGAATTCTTCTGTTTCATTTTTCACATCATATTGTTTCCCTACTGTTAATACGTTTGAAACTAAATATTTTGATGCATTTGTATGCTTACAAGTTACTGTACGTACAGTTGGAGCATCTTTCCATTTTAAATGTAACATAATCTCTCTACCTCTCTTTACTAGCACGAAGCTAATGTCTAATGCTTATTTTATAATATTTTTGAACTTTTGTGGAGAAAAAAACCATAGAAGACCATATTTTCTCCGTAACTATACGTTTTTTAACCAAATCATTACTAAAAATTTTTCATTTCGAGGTGTTATTATGAGCTTTGGTGGTGTACCGCAATGGTTTTTTATCCTTGCCGTGGCATTTGCAATTTGCTTTGTTTTATATGCAGAATGGAATTCTAGAAAATAAGTGAGCCCATTAATTTGGACTCACTTTTTTAGGTATTATAACCAAACTCATAACCTTATTTATTTTAATGTTCGTTTTAAAAACTCTTTTGTCCGTTCATGCTGAGGATTTACTAAAACCTGTGATGGTGGCCCTTCCTCTACAATAACACCTTTGTCCATAAAGACAACGCGATCTGCTACTTCTTTAGCAAATTCCATTTCATGAGTAACAATTAACATCGTATTCCCTGCATCTGCTAGTTGACGCATTACCTTCAACACTTCACCAACCATTTCTGGGTCAAGGGCTGACGTCGGTTCATCAAAAAGCATTACATCTGGGCTCATTGACAATGCTCGCGCAATCGCTACACGCTGTTTTTGACCGCCAGATAGCTGCCGTGGCTTCGCATTGACGTATTGATCCATGCCTACAATTTGCAAATATTTTAAAGCAACTTCGTCTGATTCTGCCTTCGAACGTTTTAGTACTTTCATTTGACCAACTGTACAATTTTTTAGCACATTATGATTGTTGAATAAGTTAAATTGCTGGAATACCATGCCTAAATGTGTACGGTATTCTTGGATATTATGCTTTTCGTCTAAAATGTTTTCGCCTTTGTAAATAATTTGACCGCCACTTGGTGTTTCCAGTAAATTAATGCAGCGTAGTAGTGTTGATTTACCTGATCCGGAAGAACCGATTAAGCAGACAACCTCGCCCTTTTCTACTTGGAAATTTACATCCTTTAACACTTGGTTACGCCCAAATGATTTACTTAAATGCTCTATTTTAATAACTGTCATTTGTTCGCCCCCCTACACTGCTTCTTTCTGTTCTTTTTGATATGCATCTGGTCCATCCAGTCGTTTCTCTATATACAGTAAAATTCTCGATGCTGTGAAAGTCATGATGAAATAAAGGACACAAGCTATAAAGAAGGATTCGAAATAGCGGAAGTTATTACCTGCAATTGACTTTGTTTGGAAGTATAATTCCGTAACCCCGATAACGTTTAATACTGCTGTATCTTTAATATTCATAATTAATTGGTTACCTGTTGCAGGCAATATATTTCGTGCAACTTGCGGTAATACAATGTTAAGCATAATTTGAAAATGATTCATACCAATTGCCGATGCAGCCTCGTACTGGCCATTATCAATGGAAACAATACCCCCACGCACGATTTCAGCCATATAAGCACCTGTATTTAGTGAAACAACTAAAATACCAGCCGTAATAAAGTGCATATCAATGCCAAATGCCATATCTAATCCGTAAAATACAACCATTGCTTGTACAATCATTGGTGTACCACGGAAGAATTCAACATAGCATGTTAGTAAAAAATTAATGAGCTTTAAGCTATAGAATTTTACACCCTTTTTACGAACCTTGATGGTATGCATAATTCCGATAAAAAATCCGATAAGTGCACCAATAATTGTACTACTAATTGAAATAAGTAATGTAAAATACGCACCTCTTAAAAACATTTGCCAGTTGTTCTCAACAATAGAAATAATCCAATCCAGACTCATGATGTTCCTCCTAACAACGTCGTGTTGCTTGTTTGTTACAGTCGTCTTAGCCCTCTACCGTTTTCTGTTTCTTTTATCTTATGAAACTTTTAGCTAAGACATTATTAATATTTAGAGAGATTGTTATTTATTACACGGGCTAGCTGTTAGCCCGTGCATTCAAGTTATTGTGCTGCTGGTTGTTGATGAATTGCTTCTTCCATAACTTTTTGGCGATCCTCTTCAGAAATACCTTTTAAAATTTCATTAATTTTTTCAAGATCTGCATCACCTTTACGTAAACCAACTGCAATCGATGTATTTGAAATATCAGTATCAAAGCCTTGTTCAAACTTAACATAAGTAAACTTATCGTTTGCAGCAGCAGCGGAAATACCTTCTGGACGTTCTGCAACATAGCCGTCAATTTTTCCAGCTTCTAACGCTACACGCATTGCTGGGAAGTTATCCATTGCAGTTTGTTTTTTTACATCTTTAATCTGATCGATAACTTCATAGTTAGATGTATTTAATTGTGATGTAATTTTAGCACCAGAGAAATCTTGGATAGATTTTGCATTTTCATATTTACTGCCTTCTTTAATGACCATCACAAAATCAGACGTATAGTAGTTTTCAGTGAAATCAATTGTTTTTTTACGCTCTGCAGTAGGTGACATACCTGCAATGATTGCATCAATTTTATTGGATTGTAGTGCAGGTACTAAACCATCCCACTCCAATTTTACGATAACTAATTCTTTTCCTAAGCCTTCAGCGATTTTTTTCGCCATTTGCACATCATAGCCACCAGCATATTCTGCATTATCTGCAATTTTTACTGCACCATTTGCATCATCTTGCTGCGTCCAGTTAAACGGAGCATAACCTGCCTCCATGCCGATACGGAACACACCTTTTTCTTTCGTATCAGAACTTGCACCTCCATTAGACGATGTCGTATCCTTTTTGCCTCCAGCACCACAAGCTGCTAACATAATTGCTGTCATTACGGTCAACATCAATACCAACAATTTTCTTTTCATGAAACATTCCCCTTTTCTGTAAAAAAATAAGACAACTGTACCAAAAAAGACCTAAGTACTGAACTTAGGTCTTACTTTTTTTAACAGTTGCCCAAATCCTCACTATAATTCCATCATTCCGAGATAGCACAACCTAGTAAACCTGGAAAATAATTTACTAGGACAGTCCTGCACTTATTCACTGCAGACCCAGCATAAAAGTACGAGCTCCTTTTATACTTCGGCGATATTTCCTTCTCCATTGCGTCTTCGCTTGCTTATACTCAACAATGAACTAATAAATACCGCGCCTCTACCTCACAATAGGATAAAAGTGAGGTTTGTTTATTTAATTGATATATAGATACTACTATAAAACTAACTTAATAGTCAAGATAATATTATTACTTTTCTGATTAATTACAATATTAGAGTTTTTTATCCTTTTTAAAGCCTTATATACACTTTTGCAAAGGTGAAAATAATTAGTGCCAAGAGAGTCCGTAAAGTCGCCCATACTTCATTATACGTACTCCAAACAACTCATATACATGGTTACGCTTATAACAAATGAGATGATGAGTTAGTTTTCTAGAAATTACGCAAATAATTAATATATAACTTACTCTTTAGTAATTCAAAAGAAATTGTGGAACAGTAAAGATAATACCCTTTGCACTATACGTTTCTTTCTGTGAAGCTTTCGCATACATTGGGACAACATATCCGTCGGTTTGAATACTTCATCCGTCGCTTTAGCTCTTTTTCTCGTTGCTTCGATTGCTTCATCCGTCACTCTGGCTTTTCTTTCCGTCCCTATAGCTCTTTATTCCCTCGCATTTAATAAATGCTCCATATAAAAAGAAAAAACCCTGCGAAACAATGTTCGCAGGGTTTTACCAAACTCAGGAATTAAGAATTTAATAATAAATCTTCTGGGTTTTCAAGTAGTTCTTTAACAGTTTTAAGGAAACCTACAGAATCTTTACCATCGATAATACGGTGGTCATAAGAAAGTGCTAAGTACATCATTGGGCGAATTTCTACTTCACCATTCACTTCAACTGGACGTTTTTTGATAGTATGCATACCAAGGATACCAGCTTGTGTACCATTCATGATAGGTGTAGACATTAATGAACCGAATACCCCACCATTTGTAATTGTGAATGAGCCACCTTGAAGATCAGCTAAACCTAATTTTTTGTCGCGTGCTTTTTTCGCTAGGTCTGCGATTGAATCTTCAATTTCAGCAAAGTTTTTGCGGTCAGCGTCACGTACAACTGGTACTACTAAACCTTCTTCAGTTGATACAGCTACACCGATATCAAAGAAGTTGTTTAAGTGAATTTCATCACCAGCGATTTGTGCGTTAACATATGGATATTTTTTAAGTGCTGCAACTACAGCTTTAGTGAAGAATGACATGAAACCAAGTTTTGAGCCAGTTGACTCGAAGAATTGGTCTTTTTTACGAGAACGTAAAGCCATAACGTTTGTCATATCTACTTCGTTGAATGTTGTTAACATTGCTGTAGATTGTTTTACTTCAAGTAAGCGTTTTGCAATTGTTTGGCGACGACGGCTCATTTTTTCAACAGTCACACGTGATTCATCTACAGCTGCAACTGCTTTAGGTGCTGCTGGAGCTGCTTGTGGTGCTGCTACTGGAGCTGTACCATGAGCTGCAACGTCTTGTACACGTACACGGCCTTGTGGATCTACTGGAGATACAGCAGCAAGGTCAATACCTTTTTCACGAGCAAGTCTACGAGCTGCTGGAGATGCGATTACACGCTCACCAGAAGTTTCTTCTACAACTGGAGCTGCTGCTACAGGAGCAGGTGCTGCTTGTGGCGCTGCTGGAGCTGGAGCTGCTGCTTCAACTGGTGCCGCTGGAGCAGGTGCTGCACCTTCGCCAGCTTCTACAACTGCGATAACTTGACCTACAAGTACAGTATCGCCTTCTTCAGCTAAAATTTGCGTTAAAACTCCCGCTTCTTCAGAAATGATTTCAGCGTTTACTTTGTCTGTTTCAAGTTCAACGATGAATTCACCTTTTTCAACGCGATCGCCCACTTTTTTTACCCACTGTGCGATACTACCTTCTGTAATCGATTCTGCTAATTCAGGGACTTTAATTTCAGCCACTTTCATTTCCTCCTTTAATTAACGTGCATTGGTGCACATAAAAGGGCTACTGCCTAAGCAAGTAGCCCGGCTCTCAATAATTAATATGTGATTATTTAACCTTTACAGGCTCAGCAACTGCTTCTTCAACAAGTGCGGCTTGAGCTGCTTTATGAGAATCTGCATCACCTTCAGAAGTCGAACTCATTGCAGGTCGACCTACATATCGTAGCTTTTTACCTTCTGAAAGGTCGTGTAATGTTTCTAATGCATAATTCCAAGAACCTTGGTTTTTAGGTTCTTCTTGTACCCAAACGATTTCTTTTGCATTAGGATACTTAGCAATAATACCAGCAACTTGCTCTTTTGGGAATGGGTAAAGTTGTTCTACACGAGTAATGTGTAGGTGATCGAAACCTTCACCGTCTTTAATACGGTCTGCAATGTCGATCATCACTTTACCTGAACCTAAAACAATGCGCTCTACAGCTTCTGGTTTTGAACCTAGGCCTGGTTGTTCAATTACTTCTTGGAATGAACCATTTGCTAATTGATCAGCATTCGCTGCAGCTAATGGGTGACGAAGTAAGTACTTAGGTGATACAACCACAAGTGGACGAACGCCTTCAGTTCCTAATAATGCTGCTTGACGACGTAATAAGTGGTAGTAGTTACCTGCGTTTGAGCAGTTTGCTACGAACCAGTTATTTTCAGCCGACATTTGTAAGTAACGTTCCATACGGCTAGAAGAGTGTTCTGGACCTTGACCTTCATAACCATGTGGTAAAAGGATAACTAAACCAGATTTTTGACCCCATTTAGCACGTGCACCTGAAATAAAGTTATCAAACATCACTTGTGCCATGTTTGCAAAGTCACCGAATTGAGCTTCCCAAACTGATAATACATGGCCATTTTCTAAATTATAACCATATTCAAAGCCTACTACCCCTGCTTCTGTCAGTGGAGAGTTGTGCACTGTAAATGAAGCATTTGCACCAGAAATATGGTGAAGTGGTGTAAATAAATCGCCATTGTTTTTATCATGTAACACTAAGTGGCGTTGAGAGAACGTACCACGTTGTGCATCTTGACCTGTAAAACGTACTGGTGTGCCATCTTGAATAATTGTTGCATAAGCTAAAGTCTCTGCATGACCCCAGTCGATTTTTGCAGAAGCAAATGCATCACGGCGTTTTTCTAAAATTTTGCCAAGTTTTTTCTGTGGCTCGAAGTTTTCTTTAAATACTAGAAGCTCTTCGTTAATTTTTTCTAGACGTTCCGCACCAACTGCTGTATCAATTTGTGGGAATTCTACTTTTAATTCTTCTGGCATTTCTAAATGTTTATGCTCATCTTTATCTGCCATTTCTTTTACATGATCATAAGCTACTTGCATTTCTGCATAAATAGCTGTATCTAGTGCAGCTACTTCCTCAGCAGAAACTACACCCTCAGCTGCTAATTGAGCACCGTATAAAGCACGGACTGGCTCATGTTTAGAAACTAATTTATAAGTTTCAGGGTTTGTTACTGTTGGATCATCAGTTTCATTGTGACCATGACGACGGTAACCAATAAGGTCAACGATGATATCTTTACCGAATTTTTGACGGTAGCTAGCTGCAAAACGACCAACTAATGCTACTGATTCAGGGCTATCTGCATTTACATGCACAACTGGTACTTCGTAACCTTTTGCAGGGTCAGAAGAGTAAACAGATGAACGAGAGTCTTGTAGTTCAGTTGTAAATCCAATCATGTTGTTAGCAATGATGTGGACTGTACCACCAGTAGTGAACCCTTCAGTTTTTGCAAAGTTTAATACTTCTGTTACGATACCTTGACCTGGGAACGCAGCGTCACCGTGCACAAGAATACCTAATCCTTTTGTGCGGTTATGAACAGCTTGCCCTGGTTTAGAAGTGTCATCTTGTGATGCACGTGCAGTACCTAAAACAACCGGATTTCCTACTTCTAAGTGAGATGGGTTGTAAGCAAGTTTAACATTCATACCAGATTCACGGTTGTAAGAAGCACCCATGTGGTACTTTACATCACCAGTCCAGCCTTTTGTAATTTCAAGGCGACCATTTTCCGGCATAAATAATTCATTAGATACGTGTGCAAAGTCAGAGAACATCATATCGTATGGTTTATTTAAAATGTGAGTTAACACATTCAAACGACCACGGTGGGCCATACCAATACGTACATTTTCTACGTTATTTGTTTCAGCTGTTTTCAAAATTTCATCGAATAGGACGATTTGAGTATCTAAACCTTCACCAGAGAAACGCTTTTGACCTACAAATGTTTTATGAATAAACTTCTCAAAGTTTTCAACACGAGTTAAACGATCTAATAAAGCTTTTTTCTCATTAGAAGCTAATGCTTGTTTAAATGTACCTGTTTCAATTTGTGCTTGAATCCAATCACGTTCTTCTGTTGCTCCCACGTGATTATATTCAAATGCCACTTTATCTGTATAAACAGATTTTAAGTAATCTATTGCATCTTTACCATTTTTCACGTTTGCTGGCACATCTTTGAAGAAGATTGCTGCAGGAATTTCAGCTAAATCTGCAGCGCTTAGGTTGAACGCGCTTTCTTCAATTTGAGCTGTTTGTAGTTCACGGTTTTTCAAAGGATAAATATCTGCCGCTAAATGGCCTTGTGTACGAATTGCATCTGCTAGTTTCACAGCTGCTAACACTTTCTTGTAATCGCCAGCAGGAGCTGCTGCATTACTAGCTACAGCTACTTCACCTTCTACTACTACTGGTGCACCAAATTGTTGGAATAATAATACTAACTCCGGTTCTACTTCTTCAGGAGACTGTAAGAATAAGTCGTATTGCTCCATCACATATCCTAGGTTAGGACCAGAGAAAGCTGACCATGGAGAACTTACAGTTGTAACGTTGTTCGACATGAAAAATGACCTCCAAATTTTGCCTTTCGGCAGTTCCATTAATTAAAATACAATTAATTATATAATATTTCTCCGTTCTTTAAAAGGATGTTTAACACAACATACCCATAATTTAAAGAACGTTTTTTCCATCTCAATCTTACTACTCTTCACAAAAAATACAACTCTTTTTAGCAAATTAAGCAATTTTTTTCTCAAAGGATAGAATAATTAAATAAAGCGTGTATTTTTCTCAATTTTTCAGCGGGAATTTCATCAAGAAAACGGTTCCAACATTTTTATCACTCTTGACTTCCACTGAGCTATTGTATTTTTCAAGTAACATTTTTGTAATACTTAGCCCTAAGCCAGTTCCACCTATTTGACGATTTCTAGCTTCATCAACCCGATAAAAGCGATCAAAAATATATGGAATATATTCTTCCTCTATACCAATGCCATTATCCTTTATTTCTAATTGAACTTCTTTTCCAGTAACAGAAAGTGAAATTTGAATCTCAGGAATTTTTTCACAATAACGAATTGCATTTTCTATTATATTACGAACAATTTGCCTAAGTGCATTTTCTGTTATGAACAAACGTCCTATTTTTTCATTTTTCGACAGCGTTATTCGAGCTTCTGGATGAAGATGTCTTGTCTCCTCTATAACCGCTTCTATAACAGCTACTGCATCAGCCTCACTTTGGTTGTCCTTTTCTTCACGGCGCGCAAGTTCTAGTAATTCTTCGATCATTTTACGCATCCGTGCAATTTCCGTTAGTGAAGTATTAATAGATTCCTCTAAAATTTCTGGATCATCCTTCCCCCATCTTTTCAAAAGGGAGAGATGTCCTTCAATGGCCTGGATAGGCGTTCGTAATTCGTGAGAAGCATCGGCAACAAATTGTTGCTGCTGTGCAAAAGAAATTTGCAATTCATTCATCATCGCATTGTACATTTTCAATAAATCACCAACCTCATCATGAGAGGTGTAGGTTAATTGAATTGGTTCATTAAATCCTTTATCCATAACAGTTTTCATGGATGAACGTAACGCATGCAACGGTTTCATAAAATAATTGGCTAGATAATACCCAATAGAAGCTGATAACAATAATGCTCCTAAGCCAGCTATTAGCATTGTAGTCAATAAATAATGCATCAAAGACTGGAACTTTGATAATGGATGAATCACTTGAATATATCCTTGAAAGAAACCAAGTTGAATCCGCTGATTTATGACAAAGACGTCCTTATTATCATTCTCCATTTCAATAACTTCACCTATCGAGGTAAGTGGTGCAGCCTGTGAAGTATTATTAATACGAAGAATCTGAACGCCATCTGCATTAAACATTCTAATCGTTTGATCACGATCCGCAATAGAATCTATAAGCCCTTTATTTTGCTGAATTTCCTGAATTGTAAGGTTGGGTCCCTGTGACTCTAAAAAATACACCAAATCATCGCTTGTCCGTTTGATTTTGCTTTGCTCGTCATTTAATAGCCATGTATGTAGCGAAATATAAACGACAATACAAATAATTGTATAGCTAAAAAATATTACAGCACTAGATGTTAGCATCCATTTTCTTTGTAAGGATAGATTGACTATATAATCTCTCAGCTTTTTCATTCACGCATCACGTATCCAACCCCACGAACGGTTTCGATATAGGCATTCATATCACCCGGTAGTTTTGTTCGCAAATGCCGGATATATACATCTACGACATTTGTCTCTATATCCGTATCATACCCCCAAACTGAGGTTAAAATTAGCTCTCGTGTACAAACTTTATTTTTATGCTCTAATAATAATTTAAGTAAATCATATTCCGTTTTCGTTAAATCAAGCTTTTTCCCTTGTGCAAAAACTTCGTAGGCCAATACATCAATTTCGATATCTCGAAAATTTAATGATCCCCTATTTTTCTCATCAGGTGTCACTCGACGTAAAATAGTACGAATTCTTGCTAGCAGTTCTTCAATTGCAAATGGTTTTACTATGTAGTCATCTGCACCGGCATCTAAGCCAGCTACACGATCCATTACAGCATCTCGTGCCGTTAACAATATAATTGGTACCATTGACTGCGTACGTATCCGACGACAAATTTCAATTCCATTTATCCCTGGAAGCATAACATCTAATAACAGCACATCAAAATTTTCGGATGAAGCTAGTGCAAGTCCTTCACGTCCATCAAAAGCGACTAATACGTCATAGCCTTCATGCTTTAATTCTAGCTCCACAAAGCGAGCAATATGCTTCTCATCTTCCACCAAAAGTATCTTAGGCATTTCATCACCTTCTATTCCAAAATTACTATGAGGGGTTTCCTACATAACACTGTTATAGCATAACATCAAACAAAAAGTCTGTACCACAAGTATCTACTTGTTTGTACAGACTTTTTTTAAAGTGAATCAGCAATATAGAGATTATTTTTTCCGATTTCCTTCGCTTTATATAAAGCTTGATCTGCTAATTCCAGCAATTCATTTAATGAATTACCGTGATCCGGATAATAAGCAACACCAATAGAGGCAGTTGGAGCAAAGTAATGACTTTCAATGGTCCAACCCTTTTTTAGTTCATTACGGATGCGATTAATAATGTGCATCATTTGTGTACTTCTTTTCTCATCATCCCTAGTTAAACCCGTTAAGACGACAATAAATTCATCGCCACCCATACGAATAACTAAATCATGACTACGTACAGCCGTAATTAATACTTGGCCAAACTTCTGGATAAAATCATCCCCCGTGTCATGGCCGTGCCGATCATTAACATTTTTAAAGTCATCCCCATCGATATAGAGCAAACCTAGACACTCATTGTGGTCTTGCGCTTCTGCCAATAATTTAGGAAACTCCTTGTGTAAAAAACGACGATTTGGTAGTTGTGTTAACGTATCGTGATAAGCTAAATATAATAGATCATTTTCGCGTTCCTTACGATGAGTTATTTCACGAGATAACATCATGATTTGCGATACTTTTTCACGCTCTGGGTCATGAACAACCGTTACGTTTCCTTCAGTCCAAACAGGTGTACCATCCTTTGCCTTTAGCAGTAGTTCAAACTGTGTTTCTGTTTGACCAGAATAATTATTTAGAAACGTTTCCCAAGCCATCTTACTTTGTTCATCGACAATGTTACTGTAAAACTGACCTTGTAATTCTACATTTTCGTAGCCTAAGAAAATCTCGTAGGAGGGTGAGGCATAGATAATGATGCCATCTTCATTTGTGATGACAATCAAATCATTTGTATTTTCTGTAATAAGACGGAATGTTCGTTCAATATTTTTTAATTCTGTTAACATTTTTTTCTTGTCCGTAATATCATAGTTAATGGATATATATTGTTCCGTCTTGCCAAATTCATTTATTAATGGGACTATAGCTGCTTCTACCCAAAAATCAGTATGGAATTTTGTACGATAGCATAGCTCTCCTCGCCAAATATCCCCCGCTTTAAGTGTTTTACCAATAAGTTGTAATATGTCCTCTGTATTATTATAACGAGGCTCTATTATATAGCATGATTGACCTATTAGCTCTTCTGCGGTGTAGCCAATCTCATTTAAAAACAAATCATTAACTTCTAGAATTGTACCATTACTATCTAAAACAGCGATGTACGCAGCAGAACTTAGAGCAGCCTTAAAAACCTCTAAACCATGAGATTTTGAGCGTAACTCCGCTTTTTGTTCAATGAATTGCGTGAAATCCTGCATGAGAAGAAAAATTACAAAAGAATTATCCCCCTGCATAACTGGTGAAAGTGAAACTAAATAGATGCGCTCTTTTTTATCCAGTGTATGAAACTTGATGAGCTTTTCACTAATATTTTCGCCCATAGAAGCTCTTTGTAAATAGGTTTGCATGTTTCCTACTTCATCTTTAGGAACAATTGGTAGGTCAATGAATACTTGCTGTTTAACCGTTTCGGTATCTAATTCAAAGTCCTTGGTGAAGCTGGAATTCACTTCATAAATAGTTCCTTCAGCTGATAAGATGACTGTTGAAAAAAAGGCATGATCGAACATTGAGCGTAAAAATAAAAACTTATCTTCAATATTACGATCATAAAGAATTTCTTTTGTTATGGCTAAAATATAATCTTCATTATTATATTTAAGCGGACGAACAGATGTCTCATATTTGCGAACTTCTGATTTGAAATAAGCATAATCCACATAATCAACTTGACTGTGCTTCGTAATTGCTTGATTGTAATTCTCTTGAATTAATGAAAAATAGCGACTTGAGGTAAGGGTAGATAGCATTTTCCCAATGGCCTCAGGTGATAACAAACCTCGAGCTGCTTGATTTAAGCGAATATATTGATAATCGTCTCCCACTTTTTTCATTAAAAAGACAAAATCTTTGCCAATAAACAATTCATTAAATAATTCTTCGCTTAAAAGATATTCCATGCTGTCACCCCCGTAAGTCGTAAATATTAATATAGAATTTAGAATATTCATATATTTTTTGTTTATACAATAAAATCAATACTACTATTATAACATAATTTAAAAGAATCACCCTTCTCAAATCAGAAAAATTGTATCCTTTTTAGGGCATTTTTTGATAATTTACCTCTTTTAAAGAAAAAACGTAATCCTAAAGAAACATTATCCAAATATTTTCACTAATAAATTTGATATTTTAGACTTAAAACTCCTAATTATAAATAAACAAAATTTAACTATCTGCGTAATTATTTGTTTTTCAGAATTTACTGACAAATAAATTTAATTTTTGTTTTTGCGAGGAAAATGATTGCATAAAGCAGTACGATTGTTATATTATATTAAAAAAACTAGCCTTTTTTCGGTATGGTCGAAAAATCAGTAAGACAGCGGGGAATTATGGATATCATAGTTACAACGTCTAGTTCTTTGGGTTTTAATTCCAGTGCGAATTTTAGTTTTCTTCTTTATGTTTTAAAGGAATTGTTTTAACTACCCTAGTAAAGGAGGCGTTTCGTATGCTTAAACATCGAGACCTACATGAATGTACAGAGCTTTATGAGCTATTATCACACCCTTCTGTTTTCCCATTTGTCCGTCAAAAAGCCACATCAGCTGATGAATATTGGTTTATGACAAAACAACTGATTGAAGAAGAAGCGAAGGGACTCGCTATTTCTAGGACCATTACTGATGATTGGGGTCAGCCAATCGGTACCATTAGCATTCATGATGTGAATGATGGTGCAGGCTTTTTAGGAACGTGGATTGGACTCCCTTATCAAGGTCAAGGTTACAACCAAAAAGCGAAAATGCTTTTTTTGAATGAACTATTTTTTGACTATAATTTCCATACGGTATTTCTCCGTATTCGTGTTGAAAATATAAAATCACAGCGTGCAGCCTTAAAGCTACCTTATGTTATGAGTGCTAATGAAAGTCATCCAACATTATTAGCACAGGTTAACAGCGGTGAGGCACAATTTAATTTATATAAAATTCCGAAAGATTTGTTCTACCTTACAACTGCCAATCAAATGGAGGATGGCGAAGAACAAGCGATGTAATATTTTTCATAAAGATAAGCTATGTGTTCTGTCACTATGACAGACACATAGCTTTTATTTT
Organism: Lysinibacillus sp. NPDC094403; assembly: GCF_050278745.1. Taxonomy (NCBI): domain Bacteria; kingdom Bacillati; phylum Bacillota; class Bacilli; order Caryophanales; family Bacillaceae; genus Lysinibacillus; species Lysinibacillus sp. NPDC094403. The sequence goes on from NZ_JBNNTL010000002.1 coordinate 500,389, forward strand.
CGGGTATTTTTAATTTTTATAGCTGTACATTAGTACAAGCTATGTTATAGCACCCTTCAACGTGATCTTCGCTTCTATATTTTAACTATTGCTTGAAGCAAATCATGTGTAAAGCCTACTTTTCATATTGTAAAATGAGTTTCGCCATTTCATCTGGCGTTTTTGGTCTTTGTGTTTTCTCCATAGTTGCAACCATTTCTGCTTTGCGCTCGGTTAACACATGAACCGATTTTTTAAAGGATTCTTTTGTTAACTCTTCCTCTTGTAATACTTCCGCGTAGCCTTGTCTTTTAAATAAGTTGGCATTTAAAATTTGGTCACCACGACTTTTTTGTGCAGATAACGGCACTAATAACATCGGCTTGTGAAGTGCTAAAAATTCAAAAATCGAGTTGGAGCCGGCACGTGAGACAATAAAGTCTGCCGCATGTAATAAATCCGGTAATTCTGTTGTCACATATTCAAACTGTTTGTAACCATGCATCGATTCGAATGAGTTGTCGTAATTTCCTTTACCACACAAATGAATGATCTGGAACTGTTTTACTAGCTCTGGTAAATTTTTACGAAGTGCATCGTTCAAAACAACTGAACCTAGACTCCCTCCCATAACAAGAAGAACAGGTTTTAATGTTGTAAAGCCACATAATGATAATCCATTTGCTTGATCTCCCATAAATAACTCTTGGCGAATAATAGAGCCTGTGCAGGTTGCCTTTTCTTTCGGTAAATGCTGCAATGTTTCCTCAAAAATCGTAAAGATATGTGATGCAAATGGTAGCGCAATTTTATTGGCCAAGCCAGGTGTAACATCTGATTCATGAATGACTACTGGAACACCAGCAAGTTTCGCAGCCATGACAACGGGTACAGAAACAAAGCCTCCCTTAGAAAAAATTACTTGGGGCTTTACTTTTTTAATAATACGAAAAGCCTGCATAATTCCAGCAAGCACTTTAAATGGATCTGTAAAGTTTTTCATCGAGAAATAACGACGCAATTTTCCACTTGAAATACCGTAAAACGGAACATTAGGGAATGCCTCGCCTATTAATTCTTTTTCAATGCCCTGGTCTGAGCCAATATAGTGGACATCATAACCTAGTTCTTGTAAAGACGGGAGTATCGCTTGATTGAGCGATACATGACCAGCTGTCCCTCCACCGGTTAAAATGATTGTTTGTTGTTTCACATTAATTCTCCTATTCCTATTAACCATACTACTTTTTGTTTACAGTCTTTTATTTTACTATATGCGAACGAAAAGATATAGATGAAGCTTTAACTTCTTTCAGCATGTGTTTTATGTAGCGAAAGCGAAGCGGCAGCTACATGTGTTTTATGTAGCGAAAGCGAAGCGGCAGCTACATGTGTTTTATGTAGCGAAAGCGAAGCGGCAGCTACATGTGTTTTATGTAGCGAAAGCGAA
>NZ_JBNNTL010000002.1:501913-502047 GCF_050278745.1 Lysinibacillus sp. NPDC094403
CGAAGCGGCAGCTACAAGTGTTTATATGTAGCGAAAGTGAAGCGGCAGCTACATGTGTTTTATGTAGCGAAAGCGAAGCGGCAGCTACATGTGTTTTATGTAGCGAAAGCGAAGCGGCAGCTACAAGTGTTTAT
>NZ_JBNNTL010000002.1:502146-502308 GCF_050278745.1 Lysinibacillus sp. NPDC094403
TATGTAGCGAAAGTGAAGCGGCAGCTACAAGTGTTTTGTGTAGCGAAAGTGAAGCGGCAGCTACATGTGTTTTGTGTAGCGAAAGTGAAGCGGCAGCTACATGTGTTTTGTGTAGCGAAAGTGAAGCGGCAGCTACAAGTGTTTTATGTAGCGAAAGTGAAG
>NZ_JBNNTL010000002.1:502406-563343 GCF_050278745.1 Lysinibacillus sp. NPDC094403
AGCGGCAGCTACAAGTGTTTTATGTAGCGAAAGCGAAGCGTCAGATCTAAAGCCTGTGATGCCGGGGATAATTGATTTTTTCAGCTTTCATCTATTTTGTATGCTATACTAATTAATTATGTTAATGAAGGAAGATATACTCTATGAATCAGACAACTACATTAAAAGAAAAATATGCATTAATATTAAAAATTATCGTACCAATTTTAGTCACTCAAATAGCGATTTATCTTATTTCTTTCTTCGATATTTTAATGTCGAGTCGTTACGGTACCGCTGATCTAGCCGGAGTATCCATTGGCTCCTCTATTTGGATGCCTGTTTACACTGGTTTATCTGGAATTCTCCTAGCGATTACACCTATTGTCTCACAGCTTGTTGGAGCTAAAAAAGAGATGGCAGCAAAGAATGCTGTTCAGCAAGGAATCTATGTAGCTATCGTACTAGTAGCTCTTATTTTAATTGTATTATTAGTCAGTATTGACTGGATTCTTGGTAATATGAATTTAGAAGCCTCTGTACATACTATTGCCCAATCCTATATCTATGCGATGTGTGCTGGTCTTTTACCACTCTTTTTATTTTTTGTTATGCGCTGTTTTATCGATGCACTAGGACAAACACGCGTCACAATGATTATTACATTGCTTACAACGCCTATTAATATTGTGTTGAATTATATTTTTATTTTTGGCAAGTTTGGAGCACCCGAGCTTGGCGGAATCGGTGCGGGCGTTGCAACTGCCATTACATACTGGCTAGTTTTCTTGATCACAGTTTGGATTATTGCAAAACGTGTGCCTTTTGAGCGCTTCCGCCTATTCCACGACTGGCCAAAATTAGAATGGCTTCGTTGGAAGGAAATTTTAGTCATTGGTGTGCCAATTGGAATATCCTTATTTGCAGAAACGAGTATTTTTTCTGCCGTCACGATGATGATGAGTAACTTTAGTACAGAAATCATAGCAGCTCATCAAATAGCTTTAAATTTCACCTCCCTGCTCTATATGGTACCTCTTAGCATTTCGATGGGCGTTACGATCTTAGTAGGTTTTGAAATAGGTGCTGGCCGTATGCACGATGCTAGACAGTATAGCTATCTATGTGTAGGGACCGCAATTTTATTTAGCTTTATTTCAGCTTGTATCCTTTTTATCCTTCGTGAACCTGTTGCAAATATGTATACGACTGATGGAAAAGTGCTAGAATATGCCGTTCATTTTTTAATATATGCGGCCATTTTCCAGCTATCTGATGCTATCCAAGCTCCAGTTCAAGGTGCTTTGAGAGGTTACAAGGATGTTACAGTGACCTTTATTATGGCCATTATTTCGTATTGGGTTATCGGTTTGCCTGTCGGTTATGTACTTGCCACTCATACAGACTTCGGACCCTTTGGCTACTGGATCGGACTAGTTGCAGGTCTGACAACTGGAGCGATTACTTTATTAATACGTTTATTACTTGTTCAAAAAAGATATACAAACTTGACCAAAGTAAAAATAGCTAACTAGACATTGTTCTAGTTAGTTTTTTTCAATTTAGAAGTAATAAATCTTCAAGAGTCCATCAACTACAACCCCTTCCCCCTTTTAAAGCAACACCTCTAAACTTTGCAGGAAAATAAAAATAAAATTTCCAAAAAATGATTTACATGTATTTTTTTACAGTTTATAATACAGTTAATATTTATTAACCGGTTAAAAAGGTGGTTATTGCATGAAGCAAAAGTCTATTTCAATTATTGAATCTTATGAACAATTAAAGGCTATAAGTGATCCACTTAGAACAAAGATGCTAATGTATCTAGTTGAAGAACCCTACACAGTACACATGCTAGCTAATGAATTAAACCTATCTAGGGCAAAAATTCTATATCACATTCGGGAATTAGAGAAACATGGAATTATTAAGCTCGTAATGACTGAAGAACGCGGAGGCAATTTATTAAAATATTATCAAGCTGTAGCAAGAGGGTTTATCCCTGCAGATCATTTGCTTAATTATGTTGAATCTAAAGAAGCCACTAGACAATCATTTTTAGAAGTATTAAGTCGTGCTAAAACACGTGTGTTAACCGCACCTGATGAAACATTCAAATTACGTTCTTCAAATATAGAAGAATGGAACAACCTTTCTCTCCAAACAGAATTTACGGTTAGCCAAGAAAAATTCCTGGAATTCACCCAAAAATACAGGGCTCTTTTAGAAGAATTCAATAGCGATAACACTGAAGAAGAAAAGCAACATTATTATTTAATGACGACTGCGTTTCAAATTGAAGAGCCTATTTTTACGAAAAAGAATTAAGGTCAAATCATTTATGTAATGGAGGGATTGGTTTGAGGAATCAGGATGTACTTTGGTCACCTCCGGAGGAAGAAAAATCTTCATCTCTATTAAAAAATCGTTCTTTTATATTTCTATGGCTATCAAGTACAACCTCTTTTGTCGCTTTATCTACCTATTTATTCGCAGAACAATGGTATATTATTACAGTCTTGAAAATGGAATCAGCATTAGGAATAGTTATGATGATGACGATGATTTTTCGCGTTCTCTTTATGACTGTTGGAGGCGTGTGGGCAGATCGCTTTAGAAGGTCACGTATTATGCTTGTTTCAAGCTTTCTCCGATGCGTTATAGTTGTTATTATGATTGTCTTCCTTCAAATGAGCATCCTTGAAATTTGGTCGCTTATTGGTTTTGCCATATTATTTGGAATTGTAGATGCCTTCTTTTCCCCGGCCAATACTTCACTGCTGCCATTGTTAGTTTCGAACAAATCTATAACAAGAGCTAATTCATTCATACAAAGTTCAAATCAGATTGCCATGTTTTCTGGACCAATGATAGGCGGATGGGTTTTATCTAAAGGATCGTTTAGTCTTTTATTTTCAATTATTGCAGCTTTTTTGTTCATGACCTTCCTATTTTCATTTTGTATTGGTGAACAAATAAGGAATGCTCCCTCAAAAAAAAGTTCTACTAAAGACGAACTTTTTGATGGGTTTAAGTATGTTTGGAATATGTCATTTCTGAAAAACATGCTCATCATTCTTATAGTCGTTAATTTTTTCTTTTTTGGTCCCCTTCAAATGGGGATTCCTCTTATTGTTAATAATGTAATTCATGGAGAAGCATTGCATTTAAGCTTTTTACAGAGCTCCTATCAAGGAGGAATGCTGGCAGGGGCGTTAACAGTAGGAATAGTTAATTACAGAAAAAAAAGAGGTTTATCCATCTTAATTATTATCACTGTACTTGGAATTTGTTTATCCTTACTTGGGTACATTAATTTTCTTTGGCAAGGTATTTTTTTATTATCAATTATGGGGATACTTTCTTCTGTCATTAATGTTTCACTTATTTCAATAATTCAAGAAAAAAGCCAGCAAGATAAAATAGGGAGAGTGATGAGCCTTGTCAACGCATTTTCGAACGGACTTGTCCCACTCTCATATGCTTTTGTTTCTATTGCCATTGTTATGGATATGACTATATCTAATATAATGTTGTATTCTGGATGCCTAATCATTAGTATATCTTTGTTATATATTTTTAAGCCAAATGTAATTAAAATTGTTGAATAAAATAACTTTTTTCACATATTTTCAAGTCTCATTGAAATGGTGTGGAGTTTAAAATAAGTGTAACTACGGCTTCGGCACAGTCGGAACGGAAATCAACCCCTCGTTTTGCCAAAGAGCCATACTTAATTTATTATGGCACCTTTATTTCACTATCATAATAGTTTTGACAACATGAATAGCAAACTATAAACATTTCTAGTTTCCATGTTTGCATTAAAAAAGATGTCCACTAAGCCATATACGACTTAGTGGACATCCTTTTATTCAATGAAGCTATTCAATTTATACTATTATTTTTGGATAAATTGTTGTGTCCAGTAGTTACCTGATTTCACATAGCCCACACCGATATGCGTAAATTTCTCATTTAAAATATTCGCACGGTGACCTGGTGAATCCATCCAAGCTTGTACTACTTCTTGAGGTGTACGTTGACCTTGTGCAATATTTTCACCTGCACTCTTATACGTAATACCTAAAGCTTTCATACGATCAAATGGTGAACCGAATGTTGGACTTGTATGTGAGAAATAGTTTTTAGATTGCATATCTTGTGATTTTTCACGAGCAGCTGCCATCAGTTGATCATCTGTTTTTAATGGTGCTAAACCAGCTTTTGTACGTTCAGCATTCGTTAATTTTACTACCTCTTGTTCAAAAGCATTCACATCTGAAGTAGTTGTTGATGGTGTAGTCTTAGATGGTGCAGTTGCTGTATTATCTTTTTGAGATGTTTGTGTATTGTTATTTGTTGTTTGTGAATTATTATTTGTTGCTTGTGAATTATTATTTGGTGTTTGATTATTTTCTGGTACTTGTACTTCTTTTGATGGTGCTTGTGTTTGTGGTAAAGTTACAAACCACTTTTGATTTAACAATTGGTCTGACAATTGATTTGACCATTGATTTGACCATTGGTTTGACCATTTATGAGAATAAACTTTATTACAGTCTGTAGTTGTGTTCCCCTCTGTAGTTTTTGCAGCAGCGGAAGCCATTTGAATTGGAGCTGCTATTAGAAATGTTGCACAAATTGCAGTTAGTGTTTTTTTCATTTTGCAATTCCTCCTTCTCTGCAACCAATCGTAAGGGACGATTTTAATAAATTTCTTACCAGCATCTGTTAACAACACCATGAGTGAAATAGATTCGCATCAAATAGAGGGTTTTTAGCAATAATTTTTAGCAAGTTTCACCAGCCTATGAAATACTTACGTTTTAAATAGGGTTGACATACCTTAAAAACTATCAAATATTTTCAAGATTCAAATAGAATCTTACAGCAATGAAAGCTAAAAATATTGAAATACGTTACCTTTTTTCAACTAATTCACATAAAAAAACTGCCATAATTTCTACTAAAAGTAAGACGACAAGAACAAAATTTCCGTCTTACTAGTAGAATTTAGCAGTTTTAGATTATCTATTATAACCAGCCTCAGCCTTTAATCAAGACCTATTACATTTAAGCTACTTACATCTTCACCAATGATAACAAGTTTTGCGGGCATTTTTACGTACTCCGGAAGCCATTGGACCATACCATATGCATATTGAAACAACATAGGATTTTTCACACCTTCAATTGGCACATAGCCTTTCATTCGATACACAGTTTCAGGTAATGTACGTACCCAATCCTCAAATTGTTCTTGCGTAAAGTCCACGTCCTTAAATTCAACTAATCGCGAGCCTAGATGCATCGATGCTATAGGAGCTTTCACAATATCTTGTTTATCCACTCGAACTGTTGCCTTTAAATCTTCTAACAAACGTAACGGCACTCGCCCATTTGTAGTTTGTAAAATGAAAGCATGAGGATTAAAGCCTTGTAGCTCGTAAACAACCTGAGCTTGCTCTGCATCTGTTAGTAGATCCATTTTATTAGCTAGTAATAAATGTGCGTGGCGGATTTGTTCCATAAATAAGGAGCGCACTTGTGGGGTTAATGTCTCTCGGTCCATCCATAGCTTTGAGTCAGCAACCGTAACAATTCCTTTAATATTTAACTGTTCCGCGAATAATGGTGAATAGACAGCGTCTAATGCTTCAACAGGATGTGCAGCGCCTGTTGTTTCAATAATCAGGACATCAAAGTCACTATCTAATAGAAGAGATTGAATTTGCGCTTCTGTTTTTTCAGCGCCAGAGCAGCAAATACAGCCCTCTAACATCTCCTTTAGCGGAATATCCTTTTCCACAGCCTGTGAGTCAAATGGTAGCTTTCCAAGCTCATTCATAATGACAGCGGGCTTTAAATTTTTTTCCTTTAGTTGTCGAATAACATCCGTTAGCATGGATGTTTTTCCGCTACCTAAAAAGCCACTAAATAAATATACGTCCTTCACAATTATTACCTCCCATAAAAAAAGCTGTCGCAAAGGCAATTTGAGACGCCTGCTGCGACAGCTTCTTTGTTAGTTTGTAGTTTACTCAGTTTTTGCTGGTGTACCAGTAAGCAGTTCTTTTGCTTTTAACAATTGAGGATCATCTGCTTTTATTTTAGCACGTAATGCATCCATTAAAGCATACGTTGTATCACCCGTTAAAACACCAGTCTCTTCAAGACCACTTGCAGCTTGCAGTTTTTTCACTGCACGTTCTGTGCGTTGTTCAAAAATGCCATCTGCTTTACCAGGCTCATATCCTAGAACTTCTAACATCTCTTGTGCCGCTTTTACAGAGTTAGACTGCATACCCTTTTTCATTTCAGTAGATGGATCTAAGTATGGTAATGATGCATAAGTTGGGTATGACACTTTAACATCTGGAACAATACCTTTTTCGTGAATCCAGTTACCATTTGGTGTTAGCCATTTACCTGTTGTGAATTTAAGGTTAGAGCCATCTTTTAATGGTGTGACATTTTGCACTGTACCTTTACCAAACGAAGTTTCTCCTACTATTTTAGCACCAGCTGATTCTTTTAATGCACCAGCTAATATTTCAGAAGCAGAAGCACTGCCGCTATCAACAAGAACTGTTACTGGAACATTGTATTTTTTACCAGCAATAGCATTTGTAATTTTCGGGTCTTCATCTTTTTGTTGTACCTGTACAATCGGTTTACCTTCTGGAACAAATAAATTCGAAATTTCTACTGCAGCATCTAGGTAGCCACCAGGATTTTGACGCACATCTACTACGATACCTTTTAAGCCTTTACCTTCGTAATCCGCAAGAATCTTCTCAAATTCTTTTGCTGTATTTTCACTAAATGACGTTATTTGAATATGGGCAATACCACCTTCAAGCATTTCACCGTAAACCGTTTCAACTGGGATTTCATCACGGACAATTGTCATATTAAGTGGCTCAGCGTTTCCTTCTCGTTTCACGGTTAATTTTACAGGTGTACCTTTTTCACCGCGAATACGAGCTACCGCTTCAGATGCACTTAACCCATGAATACTTTTTCCATCAACAGTTAAGATAATATCTTTCGGTAATAGCCCTGCCTTTTCAGCAGGTGAATTTTTAATAGGTGACACAACTGTAATTGAGCCGTTACGCTCTTGAATTTCCGCACCAATTCCTTGGAAACTAGAAGACAATCCAGATTTAAATTGATCTGCTTCTTCCTTCACCATAAAATCAGAATACGGATCACCTAAAGCGTCAAACATGCCATTGATAGCACCATCGACCACTTTTGAATCGTCGATATCTTTGTAATAGTTGTTTTTTAGTAAATCATAGGCTTCGTATAATTTTGAAAATTCTGCACGCCCAGTAGGTACTTTCACTTCAACTACTTTCTTTTCTCCGAAAGTTAACGCAAATATCGTTAAGCCTGCAGTAATAAGGATCGTAAAGAACATCACCATGATAAATTTAAACGGTTTCATTTTTATAAATTGTCCTGCTGGTTTTACTTCAGTAGGGGGTGTTTGTTCCGGCTGCTGTTCTATACTATCTTTTTTCTGTTCATCCATCTTGATTGTCACCACTCTCATATACACTAACTTGATGTCACACTATTACCATCTTAACAGGTTATAGAGAAGACGAAAAGAAAAAGACTGTCAAAAATTATGACAAATCTTTTCCTACAACAATCTTCAAAAAATCCATCATTTTAAAGCAACTTTTCATTTGAATCGATATTTTGTTAAGCACTTTATTCTATGTAGGTGTATTGCTTTGGATTTTTTAATTTAAAGGTGCCTAAGTAGCACTTTCTATAGGCACCTCTGTTATCTGCTAAGTTGTAGGTATATAATGGTACTGCTTTTCTATTTTACTCGTTTCCTCGAAGCAGTCAACTAAAATCCTCATAGAATATTAGAAATTATACATCCTCTTCTGCATCTTTAATATAAGTAACTTGCGCCAATTTATCATTTTTTATTTTATTTTCGCATTTTTCACAGTATTAATCCCTGTAAAAGTTCCTGTTTTAATTCGATAATTTGCACCGTCTTGCTCAATGTAAACAAGCCAACCGAATGATGTTTTCATCACCTGTGCTGCGCTTTCTGCTGCTTTAAGTGTACTATACGTTCCCGTTAAAATACGATATTTTTGTGTTGCTACTGGAGGATTTTGAATATCTCCAGCGCTTTTTACCATTTCAATAAATTGTGACCAAGGTACTTTCCCAGCTCGAATATTCCGAGGGCAATTTTTCCCACTAAAATAATTGTGTTGAACAATATTCTGAGTTGCTATATTTTCATCTTTTATTATTTTTGCGATAAGACTTGCAGCATTTTCTACAGCTTTAATATAGTCACCATCACTATTTACGCAAATTTCTACTTGTATTCCTTGACTATTACCGACATATGTTCCTGCTCCCCAGCATTCCCAAAAATGTTCAAATGATTGTACTGCTCCCTTATCATCTACTTGCCAATGCCAGCTTGCTTGCCTGCTGTTGCCATTTATTTGTAGACGGGCATGGGCATCGGCATCAGCTCCATTGTTCGTATTATCAGTTTCATGAACGACAATATACTTTTTTGCATTATTTTTACCATTTGTTATTTTGATTGCTTGCGAAACTGATACTAGTTTTTGGCGAATTTTTACCAATGGTTTCCCTTCCCTTCTCTTTAATGTAAAAAGCAGGATTATTGTACTTTAATCAAACTATCTTCATATTCGCAGTATAAAGATAGATATTAAATTTACTACATATTAAATACCCTAATAACCACATATTCACACTTAAAATTTTCTAATGTTTATTTTGGTTTGCGCTGAGCTGTTTTTAAGTAAGTTCTCTTAATTTTTTTATAACAGAATGTACTGTTAGCCTATGAAAAGTAAGAAGTTGCCCCTTATAAATGACTGAAAAAATACCATACGGGGTTGGTGAAAGTTGCATCAACTCTTCTCTACCTTTAAGATCAATAAGCTCAACCGGTATATTCAATTTATTTGCACCAGCTATAATATTTTCTGTTGCAATTTCGACATATGGACATTGGAATGAACGTAAAATCGTTAAGTTGTTAAACTTTTTTAATCTTTCCTCCCAGTCATTCGGAAAATATGGCTGTTCGGATTCGTTACTCAATGGGTAGACAAGTAATTCAAAATCATATGGCGCCGTATCAATAAGTTGAAAATCGTTGTTCAAAAAAATCTCTTTACTTGGCGCCCAAGACGTTTTTGAATTCGAAATAACAACAACACCTTTTTTTGCTAGCTTTTTTGCATCTTCTAAACATTTATTGATTAATCGAGTACCATAACCTTTCCCGATTTCACTTACCCATAAACAATGAATCACTAAATAACCATCAGCATGAACCACTCTTGAGGAATATTCAGCTTCTGTATATTCAATAAAGCCTACTTGTTTTTTATTATCGATTACTTGCACATATTTCAAGCCTTCTTCGAATCTATTGTTCAGCCATTTATTCTTATTTAAATATCCAGATGATTTCTTCTTACTTCTAAGACAATAACTCCCAATACCTTCTAAAAGCTCATTATTAAATTCCACTAATTCAATCTTACACAATGCCAATCCCCTCCTATTAAGATAATTATACCTTTTTTTGTTTAAGCGTTTTTAGTCACGAAGATCTGTAAAAAAATTAAGTAAAGTGAAATGGAAAAGTCATTTATAGAAATAAAAAAATCAGGCTAATTACACTTTAGCCTGATTTTCTCAATGGAAAATAACTTATTGAATTTTGTGTACCTTGAGCAAGACTAAATTGGTATACACTAAAATCGAAAAAAGTATATTTTTTTCTCAACATCAAAACTGAAGATGATACTTGTTATACATGTATTAGTATTTGTTGATTGGAGTGGAGGCTTGGAATCAGCAATAGAGGAACGAAGGCTACTCCTGTGATAACACCTTCTTGCCCAACATCCTGTTGCTGCCGCTTCGTTGCACTGCGCTTTCGCACAGAAAACACTTATTGCCCTGACGCCCCTAGTAAAGCGCCCAGCCAACCCTATTTCATGGGAATAACTAATGGAATATTTTGTAAATGACACATTTAGATGTAGTTTAAACACTACTGATACTTATTTACTTTTGCTATGGCCTTTATTACTTTGCACTTGGAGTAATTCAGAAACCGTGACAAATCGATATCCTTGTCTTTCAAGTTCAGGTATTATTTTTTCCATTGCTTTCACAGTTTGATGGCGATTTCCGCCTCCATCATGGAAAAGAACTATATTTCCTTCTTTAACACCGTTTAACACAGTGTCAACAATTCTATTCGTACCTGGACTTTTCCAATCTAGAGTATCTAAATGCCATGACCACATAACAACTTTATATCCTTCTTTAGCAATCGCTTCAATCATTGCATCCGAATACTGCCCTTCAACAGGTCGGAATAAAGTAGGTTTAAATCCTGTGATGCTCTGAATGGTATCATTCGTTTGGTTTATCTCATTAAGTAAATTAGAGACATTTGTTCTTAGAGGATGCGAAAATGTATGATTGGCTAGTTCGTGTCCTTCGTTATACATTCTTGATATTACCTCAGGATTTTTTTCTGCATTTTGACCAACAATAAAAAAAGTTGCTTTCGCATTGAATTTGTCTAATACATCTAAAATCTGAGATGTGTACTTTCGATGTGGCCCATCATCAAAGGTAAGAGCAACAATTTTTTCATCCGTTTTGATCTCCCAAACAATTTGTCCTGCTTCTTCATAATACTTTCTTCCTTTATTTTCATATGTTGCTGCGCCAGCTTTTACATAATAAAAGGAGATAGTTAAAAGGCAAACAGACAACAAAAACAGACATTTTTTCAAATCTTCACTTCCTCAAATAAATTATTTAGTACCTTATTATTTGAGGAATGATAAAAAAAATGCTCTTTTTTGATTTTTTGTTACTGTGTATTCTTTGAAGCTAAAAAGAAGCGTACCATCCGAAAATTTACAGATTGTAGCTAGATGTTATCCTTGAAGGCATCCTAGGGTTATATTAAAATTTGCTTTTTTAAATGATGTTCCAAATGTTCCAGATAATCTTGAATAAGCCATTGTAGTGTCACGAGTTCATTACTGTCAAAACCACATTTAAGGGCTAGATTTTCTTTAGGGATATTTTTTAGAACATTAATAATTTTTTTATTTAAGCTCACCCATAATTCCAATACTTCATCAATCGATAATTCTTGATACCCTTGGATTTTTACCCACTGAACTTGATCATAAGGAGTTAGTATTAAGGGTTCCATATTGTATTGTATTTTAACAAACCTTTCCAAATTGTTAATAGCAGAGTCGCATAGATGCCCTAATATCTCTTTTTTTGACCACTTTTGAGGTGATGGTCGTTGTGAAATCTCTGTTTCAGACATTTTATGGAATTCTTCAGGGACCGTATTTACCCATAAATCTAATTGATCAATAGTACTTTGCATATTTCCCACTCCCATTGTTTTATAATGACTGATTCGTCCTATTTATAAAAACTCAAATAATAGTCTATTAATTTAATGACTTCGTATATTTTTTTATATTCTTTTTCTATTTTATAGGAAATAAACAATATAGCTACATTAAAACTTAAAACTGCAAGAGCAACGATTTGGACAAGTGAGATCCCAATCATCAGTTTAGTATTGATGGCAGAAGCAATAATTGTAATCAATGATAGGATAACACCACATAATGTAATATAAATTGGTTTAGATCTAATAATTTCATTTGATTGCAATTTTAAAAGATCAAGTAAATATCGAATTTCTTTCAATTTATATTGTTGATCAAAAATCACGAAATAAGCCATATAAACATCGTTTGCTATATTTTCATTCAGTATATTTTTATGGATTTTTTTCACTAATCGATCACAAAAATCTTTATCTAATGCTTTTTCAGGTATGAATAGTTCCTCTTTATTTTCAAAAACATTTGTGCCGGGATGCTTCAAACCCCTCATCCTCTCATAGTGGATTACCTGATTTAATGACCGTATTATGAATAGAAAGCTTGTTTATAGTCAAAACATAGTCACCTTTAAATCTTTCAGACAATACAAGTATATGAAGGAACGGAAAGATTGTATGTTATTTTCGACAAAATTTTATTGATGTTAAGTATCTGTGGAGAACTTTTCGTACCATATCATTCCGTTTTCTAGAAATTCCAAAAAACTAGACATAAAAACCACCCGTTTTAGTGCAACGAAGTGGTCTAAATGATTTTTCAAATTGGAATATGAGTCATTTGAGCTTTTATTATCTTGCTTGGTCATCATAGTAAGCTTCATTAGCAGCCTTTTCATTATTACCTTTTAAATAAGCTAAAAGCATATCAGGACGTTTAAGTAACATCCAGTCTCCATAATGATCAAATCGTCTGCACGAAGTAATCATTCCATTTTTAATCGTTCCGTATTTTTTACCGTTCTTCTTGCCCCATTGTTTTAAACGTTTAGCAAAATCAGCATCTTCTGCCATTAACATATTTTCGTTAAAACCTTTTATTGCCTGAAAGTCTTTTTTATAACACCAAAAGATCCCTACAGAAATAAAACCATACTTAATCAATAAAGGAACAATTAATAGCATGGTAGATACTACTATACCTAAGGACATTCTTTCAAAATTTCCGTTCACGCCGCCCCCAATAAATTGATTGGAAGCTAGGTGCTTTTCAACCTCAGATAGCATGTGTTCTGTCATTCGAGTATCAGCATCAATTGTAATGAGAATATCACCTTTCGCTAACGAAGCTCCAGCATTTCTAATTTTGGATAAATTTTTATCGTTATTTTCTAATGTCACGCAATTGTAGGACTGTGCAATCTCTTTCGTTTTATCGGTACAACGATTTAGCACAACGATAACTTCTACTTGATCTTTATAAGGTTGTGCAGCCTTTGCAATTGACTCTAAACACTCACCTATATAATTTTCTTCATTATGAGCAGGTATGATAACAGAAAATTTCACATCTTCATCAGGAACATTTTTTATAAATGGTGTGTTTTCCGACATATAATATCTCCCCTTAATAATTATCTCTTGTTATTTTAATTTAAGTATACATTCATTTATTCCATTTAAATTTTTTATTTTTGGTTTTTTATGGATATTTCATCACAACATTCACAATTTGGGCAAAAAAATAGAGTTGATTTTTGTAATTATCAACTCTTATGTATTTTATTTTTCGATTATTTTCATTAGAACTTTATTTGATCTGCTTGAGATGAAAACCTCAGTTGAGAAAATAAATATACCAGTACATAGCCACATTGTAATCCCCTTGCATTGTCCGTTTAATAATGTGATGTTTGTGAGGATGATGAATTGCATGATACAAGTGACTATATAAAGGGCTATATGATGATTCATGTAATCACCTCCATTTAGATTCATCCGTTTATTATATTGTTCAACAAATATATTAGAATCCTTTAAACAAAGAACAAAGAGGCTGGGACATAACTAAATGGTTCCTCATAAAGCCGAATAATCTCTAAATTAACAAAACACGATAAATAGAAAAACCGAACTATTCCGAAACACTTTATGAGCGTTTCAATTGGATAGTTCGGTATTTTTGTTAGCTGAAACACTTTTGTCTCAGCCTCTCTAAAATCAGATGGACTTAGCTTCCAAATGCGAAAATAAGCTCTGTCTCACAAGCTATTTCTCCGTCAACCGTTGCAACTCCACGTCCTTTACCAATGGCACCCTTTAAGCGTGTAATTTCCACTTCAAGACGCAGTTGATCACCAGGTTTAACTTGTTTTTTAAAGCGACAATTATCAATACCTGCTAGTAATCCAAGTCTACCTTGATTCCCTTCTTTAGTAAGCATAATAATTGCACTTACTTGAGCTAAAGCCTCTACAATTAACACACCAGGCATTACTGGATAATTAGGAAAATGTCCATTAAAAAATTCTTCATTTATCGTCACATTTTTAATTGCTACAGCGCTCTTGCCTTCCTCTAATTCCAATACTCTATCCACTAAAAGAAATGGGTAACGATGTCTTAATACTTCTTGTATTTGTTGAATATCTATCATTTAATAACCTCCAAAGGATTTGTAACCTAATTCTAACACTAAATGTTAGTAGTTGGTACTATAATTAACATAAAAAAAAGCCATATCCCTAAGATACGAATTGTAAAAAATAACATCATAGAAATACTGCTACTCTTTACCACACTCGTAACATCTTCTATCCATATCATTTTCACCATAAATTCTAAGCTCTTTTTCTACACCACATTTTGTACATGGCTCAAAATAAATTTGTGGTAACACGCCTGCTTCTGCGAGCGGAACCCATTTTGTTTCATATAAATTTTTCGTCATGCCATAATCTAATAACATCAATTGACCATGCTCATCTTCGCCATAATTACTGCTATCTAAAAAGTCAAATCCATCATGAACTCGATCAATTTCTTCGATTGCTGCCTTTAAATTAGCGGATAGACGCAAATCAGTTTTAAAATCTATGTCAAATGTTTCACCATTTACTAAAGGTAATGCTTGAACATATGGTTGTATTGAGATTTTTTCATCCAAATACAAAATAGGTGCTACGTAATTGGCTAATCCTTTCTTTTTTAATGCATGATGAATTTTTTGCTCATTTTGACTTTGTATAAAACCAATTTCATGTAGATGCTTTTTTATGACCCAATTTTTAAAACGAAACACCTTTCTAGTAGGACCTATCCCAACAAAATTTTGCGGAACCATTAGTTGATCTACGTTTCTAACGATTTCAATAATATTCTTCATTGTAACCCCTCCCTATGAACTTGTTCCTACTAATCAAAAAAAGATATTACAAAAACAAATAATATAAAAATCGCAACACCGAAATAGAGTAGGCTTACATACGTTTTTTTCCCTCTTTTCCATTCTCGAAAGCCTATTATGATAAAGTTAAGCCCTAACAAAATCTGTAAAAAAGGCAACATAGTAAAATCTTCAGTTTTTAAGCAATACATACTAATGATCATAATGAAAACTATTAAAATAATTTGTATGACCAAAGATAAATCGCATCTCTTTGTTTTCAATTTCTCACCTAATTCCTTTCACTATAATCCAATAATATATAATATTATACAAATATCAACAAATCATTTTCTGATTTTTATAAATAGTTTCTTTTTAGAATTTCATTATCGACAGTCCTACAGAAGATAGAATATAATATTTCTTGCATTCATTAAGTCAATTTTATTATTCTCTTACTGAATGTTTAGTTTATTAGAATAGGATGGGTAAACATGTTATCTTTTATTGCAATAGTTCTTCTTTTATTTTTAATTCCTGGTCCTGCTGTTATCATTACCATTACGCAAACGTTGAAAGGTGGTAAAAAGAACGGTATTTTCACGGCACTAGGAATTGGACTAGGTGACTTAGTCCATACGTCAGCAGCTGTATTAGGTTTATCAGCAATTTTAATGAAATCTGCCACTGCGTTTGAAGTAGTGAAATATATTGGTGTTGCATATCTTGTTTATCTAGGTATTCAAATGCTACTAACAAAACCACAAAAAATAGAAAAACCAACTGTTGAACAAAGTCCGGCAAGTACTTCGTTCCGACAAGGTTTTTTAGCGGAAATTTTAAATCCAAAAACTGCATTATTTTTCTTAGCGTTTTTACCACAGTTTGTTCAACATAATGGCCAATCCATCACTGTACAATTATTGATTTTAGGAATTACATTTGTTGTGATGAGTGCTTTGTATACTATTTTGTTAGCTATAATTACAAGCTTTATTGGCGAAAAAATCTTTACGAAAACATCAAGCAATGGTTCGCGTTGGCTTGAAAAGGCTGTCGGTTTCGTTTATATAGGGCTAGGTGTTAAATTAGCCCTTCAAACTCAAAGTAGATAGTATTATAGTTTCTTAGGGAGAACACGATAAAGCGTGCTCTCCCTTTTTTCTATCCCCAATGCTGGAAGTCGATCTCCAGAAGGTCTTCTTTATTTTGAGATGGAAGGTTAAAAAAGCACAGAGAGCTCTGTGCTTTTAATGTTATAAGCTGTTTTCTTTATTCCGTAATCTGGTCGTTAGCTGAATAAATTAGTTATATAATTTCCGTTGAAAAATAAGATTAAGTCTCCAATTGTCCCAATACAAAAAAATATAAAATAATAACTTGCAATTGTCACCTTCTTGTTAAATAGTTCCTTGAGTGCTTGTATAAATAACTCGTCAAACTTAAACCAACTTAATATCCAACCAGTTAAAAGAAAACTTATAATCATCATTTCCTTTTTCTGCCCCCTGTTATATGAACCTTTTGGTAAATACAATTTTTTTGTTTATTGATTTCTTAAATCTTTTGCACAACAAAAGCTTTTGAAAACGGAAATGTATAAAAAAATTGCTTTATTTCAACTCGATTGGAAACTGTATTCAATATTTGAATGTATTCAGCTGTTTTACTGAAATCAGAAATGACTAATCGACCATTTGGGCTTAAAACTCGCCACATTTCAAGAATCGCCTTCCTTCTTCCTTCTACACTTTTAATGTTATGGACTACGAAGTTTGAGACAACAACATCGAAACTTCCGTCCGAAAATGGAAGTTCCCGAGCGTCTGCATCCACGATGTCGATTTCTGCCACACTTTCAGCAACCATATTAGCTTGTAGTTTAGCTTTTCCATTCCCTCCCAAATCCCATTTTGACCAAACATCAGTGGCTGTAACCTTACAACCCCTTTGAGATGCGGAAATAGCCAAAAGTCCACGACCTGTTCCCACATCAAGAAGTTCATCACCTGATTTAGCTTGCGCAAGGCTCAAAATCACCTCTCTGTGTGCGATTTTGATTGTTGTTGAGTATATAAACATCCATAGGCCCGACACAAGACAAATCAAACCATAGCCCAATACAAACCCATTGACTGAACCAAACACACCCAATAACGTAAATACCAGCCCGATAATAATTAATAAGGCAACCCAAAACGGAGCGTCAACCCCATATCGCATGGTAATTTTCATTTATCTTGACCTCCTTTCCTACCCTGCATATGAAAAGCACTACATAGTGTTTTCAATAAAATGACCCGTTTTTATATTTCCATATTATAGCATTAATACCTTTTTATTTGAAATGAAATTCTTGTAAAAGCCTTTATTGATTGTATGTAATATTGTTCTCCGCCCCTTTCATTTCGATCTTCCTCTTCTTTTGAAATACAAAAAAGACTACAAGAAGAAATCCTTCTCATAGTCAAATTTAAGTTCAAAATAAATCTCTCCCACCTAGTGAAACGAATATATCGAATATATAGTTTAAGATATTATGATGTCTTCTAATCGATGACGATTAATTGGCCAAACTAAAAAGAACCTTTGTAGGCTTTAGTCACCAATAGAATTCCAAATGCACTTAATATTTCTCATCACAAACATCATTTCAGTTTAATTTATCACAACCTTACATTTTTATGGATACTTTTGTAAATAATCATATAAGGTTTTAACTCACTATTACAATTTTTATGTAAAAGCTTATAGACCAATAACAGATACAAGTCTATAAGCTAGTTGTTGCATTATTGTTTTGGTGTATTTGCGGTAAGTGGATTGCTGTTTGCTACTAATTGTACTGGTGTCGTGCCTTGTTGATTAGATTGTGCCATTGGTTGTGCGTTGTCGACATTCGCCATCCCAAAGTGTCTCACCACACCATAAATAGTAGCGGCACCAATAATTCCCCATGTTAAAAATCTCACTGATGATTTTCCTCCTTTCACTTTTAAATGTTTAAAACAGCTTTAGTATTGGATATCCTATGCGGTTTATACTGTGTTAGCTTTATGAGTTTATTAAAGCTCCTTTATTTACATATATTAGGATCACCACCAAATGTTGTGGATGACATTTGTTAAAACTTATGTCACCATTGGTTCAGTATTGTTACATGAGGCAAAAAAATGGGCAGAAGAACGTAAACTAGACTACTTGGAGTTAAATGTATTAGCAGAAAATATTGGCGCTATTAACTTGTATAACAAACATGGATTTAAAGAAATGTGCCATACTATGCGCTTAGAATTTTAAAAAACTGAAACCGAAAAAACAGATAACTAATGGTGTCTGTTTTTCTATAAAAAGAGCATCCTCTTTAGGACGCTCTCTAAAAACAATCAATAATATTTATTAAAAAAACCAATAATAACGTTATTTATTTTTTCTAAATAATCCTCTGAAGGGAAATGTCCCATATTAAATGATTGAAAAATAGTCAAATTTGGTATGACTTGTTCAGCTCTTTTTTTGATTTTCTTTTCTGGAAAGAAAATATCCTGTTCTCCAGCGATAATTAATGTAGGTGAAACATAATTTTCTAATTCTTTTCTAACTGTTAATTTAGGCATCTCTTGCTCTAATTTGACGTAACGAAAAATATCTCCAATAATCTGCCGATCCATCTCTTTCATGCAATTGGCAGACATTCTATCGGTAATTTTCTCAAGATACTTGGCTGACGAAGAATTTTTAAACATCAGCAAAGGGATTAAGATATGTTGAATCATCTCCGTTTTGGAGCCAAGTTTTAATCCAGCAGGAGAAACAAGTACAGCACAATCAATCCTATTTGGCATATAGGTTGCTAACCTTAAAATGATACCCGCTCCGTATGATGGACCTAAGAAAGCACATTTCTTAATATTAAAATAATCCATCAACTCAGCTATCCATTGCGCAAAGCTATTATCTTTTGCTGAAATTCTCTTTTGCTCACTATATCCTGGATGACCAATCGTATCCGGCGCATAAATTCTATACTTTTGTATTAGCGGCTTAAACCAGGATAATGTCATCGGATTAATGCAATTCCCACCTTGAAAAACAAACAATGGCTTTCCTTCTTTTGGACCCGCTATTAGCACATGTGTTTTTCCAATGGATATATCCACAAAAGCTCTTTCTACTTCAAAATCAAATGAATTTAAATACTGTTCATAGTGCTTTAAAATAGCCAATCTACCTTTTTCACTGTTATAAATGGAATGCTTCATAAGATCCCTCCTGCATTAATTTTACAGGATTTAGCTATTATTAATATGCTTTTTAATTAAAATATGTATTCTTCACCATCCTCCGGCACGTATACCTGAGCAGCAACTCCTCTTTCGTTGATAAAGCTTCTTAAATCCGCTCTTGATAATGTCCAATGATTGACCGCTTCCATATGACTAACGATAATTTTTGCGTTCGGAGCAGCTTTGTGAACTTCATAAATATCATCTTTCCCCATTATGAGAGAACCTCCCTCCAAAAATTGATTGTCTCCCCCATTAACGACAATAATTTCTGGATGATTTTTTTCGAGCACTTCTTGAACTCCGTCATACCATACAGTATCTCCAGCGATATATAATTTTTTCTCATTTGGATGGTTAAAGACAACACCACACACTTGACCAATAAATTTTAAAATTTCTCCTCTGCCATGTTGACCTTTTGTTTTAGTTAATTGAATACCTTCAAAAACAGTATCTTCTTGTAAAATTTCCACATTGATAAAACCAGCGTTTTTAACTTCATTCGCATCTTCTTCATTTTGCACAAACATTTTAAGGTCTTTCGGTAGTACTTCTTTAGCGACTTCATCAAAATGATCTAAATGTAAATGAGTTACGATTACAGCATCGACATTAATGAGATTTTCAATGGATGTTGGTAATTCAACTAATGGGTTATTTTGATTTTGTCTCACAGAATTTTGAATAGGTGGATATGCACCTTTATTTGCTAAAACTGGGTCAACTAAAAATCTTTTCCCTCCATATTCGAGTACTAAAGTGGCATTGCGAATTTGTTGAATTTTCATTTTTATAACTCCTTTTCTTTAAATTACATTTAGTTTATACTATGTCCAAATAGTAATTACATAGATAAAATCAAGTCTTTTAGCGATTTGACTTGAATAATGAAAGGAGTTACTACATGTTAGATAGTACGGATCTGCGTATTATAGATGAGCTTTCAAAAAACAGCAGGATTACGATGAAGGAATTGGGTGAAAAGGTTCATTTGACTGGGCAAGCAGCGGCGTCGAGGGTGGCAAGACTTGAAGATAATGGGGTTATTGAGAGCTATACAATTAATGTGAATCACATAAAATTAGGTAGCCATGTCCATGCATTTATTAATATTTATACGAAAAGTCCGTTTCACGAACCTTATCTGTCGTTTTTAAAAACTCAGCAGCACTTTGTTCAAAATAACTTTAAAATAAGTGGCGATAGTTGCTATCTTCTTGAATGTCGATTCCCGTCAAACGAAGTATTAGATCAATTTCTAGTCGATTTAAATAAGCATGCAAACTATAAATTGTCTATTGTCATTAGAAAATAGTGAGATACCAGGCTCTCTCTGTGGATTGCCTGGTATTTTTCAATTACTTAATGTAACTATAAAGCTATTCAATTCTCCACTTTTACATAACACTACCAAATAACTTCCCATCAATATAGGCATCCAGCTTCCACATACCGCCTGTTGGAAAAGTCATATTTGTTGGAGCATGGTTATCTGCCCCGCTGTTCGGTCCAAGTAACTTAGCATCTGTAACCAACTCAACTTCTTTATGCGTTAATTGGTAGGTACCCTTTACACTAAGAAAGTCTCCTTTTCCCCTTTTATTGTTTAACGTTCATTTTTCATTTTTTGTTACAAAAACAAAATTTATCATTGTCATTTCCGTAATATTCTAAGTGTAATTGCGCAATCTAAAACGTAACTAAACAATAACGGAGGTTATAGCAATGAAAAAATTCTTATATATCGGAGCAATGGCAGCATTCCTACTTACTGCATGTTCTTCTCATGACGAAGCTCCAGCTAGTGAACAAGCAGAAGCAAAAGAAAAAACAGTCAATGCCGAAACAAAAGAAAATCTTGAGAAAAGTTTTCTATATGAATCGGAAGATCCGTTTGCAAAATGATTGAAGAAGACAGATAACTTATTGGTTATCTGTTTTTCATTATGTACTTCCAAATATATTTCACTAATTTAAACATGATTATTATTGAGAACAGAAAAACAAATTTTTGATTTAAAATGGGCTAGAAAAAGATGACCAAATTAGAGCCGTCTATATGAACGGTTCATGAACAAATCTAAATGCTCCAAAGAATATATTTCAAGATATCGTCTACGTTGTCACTGAAATCCCTTCGTTAATAAAAGATACGTCATTTGAGACTTTGTGATGATTTAAAAAACGATCAATCTTATCATGCGGATTTTGATCAATCATATGCGTATCTTTTGCACTTTGTGGACAGAAACCGGATAAATCTTTTGTCTTCCTATCGATGATGACATGACCAGCTATTTATTTCATGTTAGAAATTTACCGTCTAATACAAAAAAGCATTTAAATGCAGTACAATAACAAGCTGTAAAGTTATTTTAATTGATCATTCTTTTTTTATAAACTGACCGGGCTCTAGAATGTAAAAACTGCACCCCCATTATTAATTGGGGATGCAGCTCATATTAAATATCCTTATTTCTCCATCAATTCACGCTTAAATTGCTTTGATTTTTCTTTCTTTTTAAGAACAACAAACGATATTTCTGTACCTTGATTTGGTTTACTTTTTATACGAAGTCCCTCACCGTAATGTTGTTTTAAGCGAAGATCTGTATTAAGCAATCCAATCCCACTTGAAAACTCCGTTTTTCTTACAAGTAAACGTTCCAACGTAGCTTCATCTATTCCAAAACCATCATCTGACACAATTATTTCAATATAAGTGTCGTAATCTAAAATGCGAATATGAATATTCCCGCCGGTTTCACGGGGCAAAATACCATGTTTCAAAGCATTTTCAATCAATGGTTGGATAGTCAGTGATGGTATCATGACGTCAGTAGATACTTCCAATTCCCACGTTACATTTATCCGCTCCCCAAAACGTTCCTTATGAATATATAGATAAGATCGAACAAGATTTAACTCATCCTCAATCGGCACAATCTCATCAATATTTTGAAACTTAAATGATTCCCTTAAAAAATCACTCAGTGCTTCAAGTAGCTTACTAGTGCGCTCGATATCAATTTCACTTAACGTAATAATGGCATTTAATGTATTAAATAGGAAATGCGGTTGTATTTGTGCCTGAAGCCAAGCTGCCTCCATACGAAGCCTTTCTTGTGCAGATTGTTTAACGTCGGTTAGTGCCTTTACTCTTGATCTTAACTCTAAAGCATCCACAGGCTTTGTGACGTAATCATTGGCACCAGATAAAAATCCGTTTTCAATGTCTTGAGGCTGACTTCTTGCCGTAAGAAGTAACACAGGAAGTTCTGTTATTGAAAATTGCTGACGAATTGTACGTACTAATTCGTATCCAGACATATTTGGCATCATCACGTCTGATATGACCAGATCCCACTCTTGAATCATTAAAATATCGAGAGCTTTCCTACCACTTGTGACTGTTACTAAGTCGTATTTTTCTATTGAAAGTATGTTTTCGATAACTCTTAAGTTAACTGGATCATCATCAACGACCAATACTCTAGGTCGATTTGCTTCGATGATTGAATGATTTTCAATTTTATCATCAAATGGATTTGTTGATGTCACTACCGTTGATTCTTCCATCGCATTTGATAACATAGCTCCATTTTCTGTAGCTTCTTGCTCATCAGTTAAATCAGATATCGGTAAAGTAAAAGTAAATACCGACCCTTTTCCTACAACTGATTTTGCCTGTAATGTTCCTCCGTGTAGTTCTACCAAACGTTTACTAATACTTAGTCCTAGCCCAAATCCACCTTCAATCATTGCCTTACTAATGGTACCTTGCTCATAAGGTTCGAATATATGTTGGATGGTTTCCTCATCGATACCAATACCAGTATCCGAAATCACAATTTCCGCCATACCATTTTTCACAAAACCTGATATTGTCACTTCACCTTCGTTCGTGTATTTCACTGCATTATGAAGTAAATTGAAAACAATTTGAATAACCCTATTTTCATCAGCAACTACTTTTGGAAAATTTTCAGGGATTTGATTTATTAACTGAATCTGTTTTCCTTCTCTCATCACATAGAGCATATCTAATACACCCGATACGATTGTGTGAATCGAGAAAGTTCTAAGTTGCAACTTGGGATTATTGTCTTTTAAGCTCATAACATCCAGTAAATCATTTAACATAAGTGACATACGACGTCCTACAGACAGCACAGTTTCTAAATCCTTGACACTTTTGTCACTGAGTACACGTTCTTCTCTTTCCAAAACAGCTTTTGAAATGTTAAGTATCCCATGAAGTGGATTTCGTAATTCATGAGAAGTATTGGCAAGAAATTCATCCTTTAACTTATCTGTCTTTTGAAGCTTAATAGCAAGTTCTTTTGTATCCGAATATACTTTAGAGTAATCTTTAAACCATAATATAGCTAAACATGCCATTGATATTATAAGATCAAATGGATACATGATCACTTTTATACCAAAAATGATAAATAGACCATCCCAAATATTATTATTGACAAATGCTAATATGGCAAGAAGTAAAAAAATATTACTTCCGATTTCTTTAATAGACTTTCGCATTAAAGTTAGGATCGTTATAACCATTGGGATTCCTAAAATTATAAGATAAATGCCTTGATTGGTTATTACATAGCGTGTAGGCAGCACGATTGCCAACAATGCAGCGATGCCACAGAAAATACTGAACCAACGTATATACCTTCTCACATTATGAGGCAACCATTGTTTTATACATTGAAGCAGTGAATAACCTATGCCGACCATAGCAAGATGAACTAACTTAAAGCCCCCATCATAACTAATCGGAAACCAATAGGATAATAATTTATCATCGCTTGCTAATAAGTAATAAAGCATATTACTAAACGATAACAGTGAAAAGTGAAGTAATCTTACATCCTTATTCCCTACCAAAAATAAAATGATGGAATAGACTGCGTGTATTAGAAATACTATTGCTACTAGTTGTTGCATAGCTAATGATAAATTAGTTTCCCGAGCTAATATATCTTCTTTTCCAAATTTAATGGAGCGCACAATTCCACCATTACGAGGATCCTTAAAGTTAGCAGCCTGAACTATGATTTCGATCTCGTTGTGACCGTTTGCTTCAAAGGAAGCAGTATACGGAACATTATTGGCGACTGTTTTTTCAGCATTCTCCCCAATTTGACCTGATTTCGCCAGTTTTCTACCATTTACATATATTTCTGAGGAACTCCGAACACTCGGAACTCGAATACTGTAAGTTATATTGTCTTCTGGATTGACGAGTAATTTTAAGCGATAAGAACCGAAACCATAGGGAGTGATCTCTCCCTCTTGTAAAGAAGTACCCCACCCTCCTGGAACCTGTATGTATTTTGCATGATCCTTCGTGGATTTTATATGCTTATCTTCACTAATCAACCAATTATAAGGGTAAAATTCCCATTCCCCATCGAGTGTAATGGCATGACCGTCATTAAAATTCCAATTTCTCAAATCCATTTGCCCTTTTACAGCATAGGGTTGATCTGTATTATCAAATAATTGTAGCCATAAAATTCGTGAGCCTGTTAGAAACATAGTAAACAAGCAAATGATGAGAACAATTTTTCTCTTTTTCATTAATAATCATTGTCAAAAGGTCGTTTGTGTTTTTCTGTTAACACAAGCCCCTTAGGCCAAACTACACCTCCTACGATATATTATCCTAACATGGTTACAGTTACATTTAAATCTAATTTTTAATTATAAATCCAAATTTACAATGCTGTAATATGATAATGTCGATGATTGTTTAACAGCTGGTTTAATGAAAAAGTCAAATTTTAGGTAGTCAATATCGTACAATAAAAGCTGAAAAATTTGTGCTACACTTACTTTCATATCCCGAAAAGAAGGTGTTCATGAGATGTTAGAAGAAAGAACCGTTCATTTTGATCATGATCTACAAATTGAAGCTTATCGTTTCTGTGGAATCATGCAAAAATTCCCAAACCACTTCCACGAATACTTTGTGATTGGATTCATAGAAAGTGGACAAAGACGATTAACTTGCAAAAACAAAGAATATATCATCAATACCGGTGATTTAATATGTTTTAATCCTCTGGATAATCATGCATGTGAACAGATTGACAACAAAACATTAGATTATCGTTGTTTAAATATTAAGCCTGAAATCATGCGAAAAGTAACGAAAGAGATTACTGGAAAAGACTATCTGCCCCAGTTTAAAACTCCAGTTGCTTATGTAAGTGAACAAACAAGCATATTACATAATCTTCATCAGATGATCATGAACGAATTACCAAATGATAAAAAGCAAGAAACATTTTATACACTAATCAAGCAATTACTTGACGAATATACAGAGCCTCCTAACGAAGCTAATTCTGATGCAAAAACAGAAATGATTAAAAATCTTTGTCAGTATATAGATGCACATTATCAAGAGCGAATTACTTTAGATGATTTAGCTAGAATGGCAAATATGAATAAATATTCTTTAGTACGAGCATTTACCCGTGTTCGCGGTATTACGCCGTATCGCTATCTACAAACAATACGTATCAATGAGGCAAAGAAGCTTTTGGAACAGGGAGTGACGCCATTAGATGCGGCCTTATATAGTGGTTTCGGCGATCAAAGTCATTTTAGCCATTTTTTTATGGAATTTATCGGTTTGACCCCTAAACAATACCAAAATATTTTCACTAAACTTGATTAATAATCGACTATTAGAAAGGACTAATATATGGAGAAAAAAAATACTGTTGGTCATACAGCAGCACTTATTACCGTTTTGATCTGGGGAACTACTTTCATCTCTACTAAAATATTATTGAATGATTTTACCCCAATTGAAATCTTATTTTATCGTTTTGTCATAGGTTTCGTTGTGTTACTGATGATCTACCCGCACCGACTCAAAGTAACGAATAAAAAACATGAATTCCTATTTGCTTCTGCTGGTTTATGTGGTGTTACGTTGTATTACCTTTTAGAGAATATTGCCTTAACCTTTACAATGGCTTCTAATGTTGGCATTATCAGTTCCGTCGTTCCCTTTTTCACAGCGATTCTCACATACTTATTTTTGAAGGAGGGACCATTACGGATCAACTTTTTCATTGGATTTATTGTTGCAATTACTGGGATTTACCTGATCAGCTTTAATGGTACTTCGAAGTTCCAACTAAACCCCTTAGGTGATTTATTAGCTGTAATTGCTACGCTCGTTTGGGCTACTTATTCTGTATTGACTAGAAAAATAAGCGGTTACGGATATCATACAATTCAAACGACAAGAAGAGTGTTTTTTTTCGGTATTTTATTTATGATGCCTGTCCTTTTCCTATTTGATTTTGAATGGGAACTGAAACGTTTTACAAATCCAGTTTCTTTATTCAATTTATTATTTTTAGGTCTTGGTGCTTCTGCTCTTTGTTTTATTACATGGGGCTACGCTGTTAAAATACTAGGGACCGTTAAAAGTAGTATTTATATTTACGCGGTTCCAGTCATTACAGTACTAACATCGATGATTGTATTACATGAACAAATAACTTATATGTCGGCATTCGGTATAGTTCTAACATTATCTGGTCTTGTTATTTCTGAGAAAAAACTTAGTTCAAAAAAAGCAGAAAACAACATGCGTCTTACAAAAACTTAATTAATGATTAAAAATCACCAGAAACTCAAATTGGAGTAGCTGGTGATTTTCATTTTTATCGAATTCTATATAGCTAAAATATGTTTAGGTTTATGTAATATACCTGTAGGCAATGCATCTGGCCTACTCTCCATATTGCGCCGAAGCTCATTATACACGGGTGGGCGTGTCAAAAAAACTTTAACTGTTTCAGCGCATATTCGGTGGTCATTGTTATGTTTTCTGGAATATCATTTATTGAAAACCACTGCACTTCCTCTAAAGCATGCGGTTCTCTATTATGTACTACTCCATTCGTAATACGAGCAGCGAAAGTAGGCGCGACATAATGAACATCTTCTGATTGAATAATATGGTTAGTCACACATACCAATCGTGTTATTTCAATGTCCACTCCAAGCTCTTCCTTTATTTCACGTATGACCGCATTTTCTATTGTTTCCATGTAGTCAACTTTGCCACCAGGTAAGCTCCAACAGCCTGCTTCAGGTGCTTTTTTACGTAAAACGAGTAAAATTTTGTTAGCCTTGTCTAGGAGAACTGCCCCCACGCCAACCTTTGGTAATTTCTCTTTTTCCATTTTTATTTCCTCTCCTATTAAGATTACCCTTTATCAAAAGCTATTGATCTAATAACAATAGTAAAATTAATTGAAACACATCAGTGAGGGATATTTTATCCTTGTTATTGATTAGATGAATCATACCTATATTCCTTTAACACATTTGCTAATATAAAGTTATTTTATACTATTAATTCTTAATTTGGTGATTACTTTTATCAGAGAGATCTTTTAATCTTATTGAAATAATTTATGCCTTTAAGTTAGATGATTACCTGCTCTCCTTTTTACTGCTTTACGTATTATAGATTGTAGAAAGGAGGTAAGTTATTATGGGCTGTTCAGGTAGTGGTTACGGCACAGGGTCCACTTTTGTCCTAATTGTAGTATTATTTATTCTTTTAATTATCGTTGGCGCTACTTTCATTAGTTACTAAAAAACGACACTGCCAATATCTCAAATGCTCATACTTTCCCTAGCGAAATAATAATTTATCCCTAACCTTCTAAAAGGATAACTAAGGGTCACATCCTCCGGTGACTCTTTTTTTCGCAGCGAGTTGCTCATGTTTGATGGACGAAAATAGAGCAACTCAATACATTCAACTAAAAATAGATCTTTTAGATTGCTAGCAAATCTAAAGAAATAATGGATTTTATTATTCGTCCCCTACATCCAATTCCTTTATAAATTTATATAAATACATACAAAAAAATGAAAGTCCAACAAATAAGAAAATTCCTCCAAATATGAAATTCGATAAAACATACCCTTTCTTTATTATTAAGAAACTTTCTGTATCCATGCTTCCACCCATTGTATTACTTAAGTACTCGTCTGCTGATTCAACACCAATTTCAACACGGTTTATTAATATTAAAAATCCGATTGCGATTAGGACAATTGTAAATATTCCAAATCCATACTTTTTTATATCCTTCATATTTCCATCCATTTTCTCCTCTTTCCCTTTTTTTTAAAGATTTAGTAATAAGTAAATGTTTATTCACGGTCTTGAAATAATTTGAATTCATCCTTTTTATTAGTACTAAAAGTGTTTGTTGTGGAAACGAGCATATCACTTATAATTTCGATTATTTTTTCCCACTATCATAGACAACTCACTAGGTTTGGAAATATAAACCCTTACCTACTGGCTGAACAGATTCAAGTACTGTATCAACCATTTCTTCATTAACTAGGGTCCTTATTATCCAAGCTACTAAATCTTGTGCCGCATAACAACCTGCAGCAGTCGAAATATTTCCTTCGTTGACAAAACTTTGTTCAATTACTTCTACATCAAATGCTTTAAGCTGCTCTACTACAGTTGGATATGTTGTAGCTTTTTTACCAGTTAATAAATTTTTCGCTCCTAGTAGCAACGCACCTGAACACATAGAGCCTATTAGTTGTCTTTTAGGATCTAAATGTATCTTGTTAAGATATTCTTGATTTCGATATAAATCTTGCACTCCCTTTCCACTTGCAAATATTACAGCATCAGCAAAAGGAATCTCAGATATGTTTCCTGTCATCGGTATCCGTAAACCTGACATAGATATTTGAGTTTTTTCTGTTCCTAATAGCTGAACATTCCAATCTGAAATTCCACCAACTAAACGTACACGATTTAATAAATCCCACGGTAAAAAAACATCTATATCAGTGAAATTATCGAAACAAACAATAGCAATTTTCATTTCCTAATCCTCCATTATTTAAATAATTAAACATTCCTATTATATCAATTTTAAGAATATTAAGGAAGTTCGAATATTTATTTCAGCGAGAGATCACTTATATTTCATCGTTTTAATGATAAAAACCAAGACAGTAATTAATCTATCTTGGTCCTGGCCATTTTATGATGTTTTAACCTTTATTAGAGAAAAGATATTAGTGTCATACGGAACACCGTTTTGGTGCATATAATTTTTTAATATCCCTTCTTTTTCAAAGCCTAATTTGGTTAATAGCTTGTTTGAAGCTTCATTTTCAGTAAATACAATAGCTCCAATACGCATTAAATCCATTTCTTGAAAGCCGAATGATAGTACTCTATTAACAGCTTCCTTTGCATAGCTTTTTCCCCAGCTCTCAGGAAAAAGTGCATAGCTGATATCAGCTCTTTTATGCTCAGTAGACCATTCTTGAAAACCAATAGTACCGATAATTCCTTCTTGGCCTTTTAATGCAATTCCCCATTTTATACCACGTTTTTCATCATAATTCTTTGAAAAATTGTTAATGATTTGTTTAACCTGCTCTAAACTTGTTAATGGATTTTGCCCATAATGGCGTAATACATCGGCATTAGAAAAGCAATTTAAAACATCTTGAGCGTCATGTTCAGTAAGTTCTCTTAACACTAATCGTTCGGTATCTAAAATAGGAAACATCTTCATCACTCCACTTCCAAATAAGGTATTATTTAATTCTATCTAATAAAAAGAGAGATGCATAACTAATTTTTTTAATATTTTATATTACTATGTTTTTTCAAAAAATAACTTAGCCTTGGGCGATTCCTACACTAATGAAAATAAAAATACAAAATGAAATGGTCTCTCGATCAAATCAACTTCTTAAAATGTTATCCTCAACTTGTAGCGCTGAACTAATTTATCATTACTTCAGGATTAATCCCACCATACATCAGGTGATTGGCCCTGAGTTCATTACTCTGTACAACATAGTATAAAGAAAAAAAGGAAGTATCATTTATTAATCGCACAGCATTGTCCCTATTTGATAGCACCGTATTCTCTATTTCACCAAAGATGCAAATGCCCCGCTGTAGCTTATCAGCCCTTATTTGTGGAGCTTGCTTATATGGGCCTAGATGAAGTGGGTAATCCCACTCAAGCGTATAGTAATTAATTTCAAAATGATCTAAAAGACAAACTATGTAGAAATGGACGCCGGTATATGGGAACCACATTTTGAAATAACAGTAGAAAGCCGCCATTAATCCCTTCTTCCCAGTGCCCATAGCTGTATATTAAAAAAGTAAATATATTATAAAAGCTGTTAGGTTTTGTTACAGTCTTTTATAATATATTACTTTTCCTTTCTTCAAATAATCCTGCTATAAATTTTTATAAGGAGGGGATTGTTTTGAGTTATCCATCTTCTGGCGTAAATACACCAGGTACAAATTTTGCCTTTGCTATTGTTTTATTCGTTCTATTGATTATTGCCGGTCTTGGCTTGTTTTATTTATTAAGAGCTTTAGTATGGACCAGTGCGTAGTGTTGCCTATTATCACAAATACTAAAATAAAGTGTGTTGGATACTACTTATACCTTTTTAATAGGAAAACAAACTGGCCAACTTAAGTATGTATGTTGGATTTTTAAGACTTCTTAAAATTAAATCAAAGAATGGGCTAACGAACTATAGAAACAATTGTTTGGCTCCATTCTAGGGCTTGCGTGTATTAACGGAAGTCCTTTTTTCATGTTTTCTCATACTTAAAGGATAGTTATAATATAGAATGGTGTCAGAAATGTTCTCATCACAAAGATAGTTGCACAATTCTGCCTCTTTAATTCAAGATACCCCGTTAAATGTTTAATTTCATTTTTCTACTTACGCTACTCATTTCAAAATGTTTATAAAAATCAATTGCTTTCGTATTGAATTCCCAAACATTTAACTCAACTGAGTCAACATCCTTTTCTTTAGCCCAAGCTATACAAGCAGTAAATAACATTTTTCCAATTCCTTTTCTTTGTAAGTCTGCCTTCACACCAAAATCATGTATGTAAGCATATCTCCGTGGAACAAGTGACTCGAAAGGAGGAGAAGTTTCAACACTTATGACTGCGAAACCTACTACAATTTCATCTTCCTTCGCAATTAGAATATCACTCTCTTCGTTGCCAATTAGTTCATTATAGTAGGTTTCAGGCATTACTGACTTCACACTTTTAAAAATCGTTGGTTCCTCCATCACATGCTCTTCATGCCCTTCTTTTACAATCTCATTAACAACAAAATAATCTTTATCTGTTGCGATGAAAACCTCGATTGTCATCATTTTAGCCCCCTTATCTCCTTTATAAAAACCAAAAAACCCCTCCTCTTATTATACAGACAAACTAGAAATGAAGGTATAATATTCCAGATCCAAACATGAAGTACATGGTTAACGATACTCTAATGAAGGATAAAGGTTATAAATTGGATAGTGCAGATCAAAAAATAGATTTAAATCAACAAGTAATGAATGATAAGTTCAAACAAAAAAAATTTCAAATCCCCTATCATTCTGGTTGAGAATTTGAAATTTGCTATTTTTAGCAGGCTTTAAAATGATTTCAGCTTTACTTTTGAGTACCGCTCTTTTTATTATTTTTTAGAAGGTATTGAAAATTATTCAACACACCACTTAATGATAAGCCCAGCATGTGTTAGGCCTCCACCAAAACCATAGATTAATAATGTATCCCCATTAGTTAATTTTCCTTCATTTATACCTAATTGTAAGGCTAATGGAATAGAAACAGCTGATGTATTTCCCATATACTCAACACTAGTTAATGTTTTCTCTAGGCTAATACCCGATCTTTCACAGATGGATTCTATCATTCTTAAATTAGCGCTATGAGGAACAAACCAATCTATTTCATCTAGTCGCATTTTTGCTTGCTGTAGTAATTCCTCTATTCCTGTAGGAAGTGTACGTGAAGCCCATTTATATACCTCTCTCCCATTCTGAACTATCTTTCCAGATGTACTCAAAGGAGAACCGTGCATACTAGTTGATAAATTTGTTAAGTATAAATTCTTACCTCCTGCACCATTTGTACCAATATGACTAGCAATAAAGCTTGGCATTTCTTCACCTTTTTCTATTAAAACTGCTGCAGCTCCATCTCCAAATAAAATACATGTCGTTCGATCTGTATAATCCGTAACTTTAGATAAAGCTTCTGTCGTTATAAATAAAATTTTACGATGAAGACCTGATGTAATTAATCCGTTCGCTACATGTAATCCGTATGTAAATCCAGCACAAGCAGCGTGAAGATCTAGTGCACCTACTTCTTTAATATTAAAGTGTTCTTGGATTTGGCAAGCTACACTTGGAAAAGCATAATCAGGCGTAGTTGTTGCAACGAGAATTAAATCTATATCTGTAATATCCTTTTGATATTGTTCAACTAAATTTTCTATAGCTTTAAAAGCCAATGTGGATGCAAATTCATTCTCACTCGTAATTCTTCGTTCCCTAATACCAGTTCTTTGTACAATCCATTCATCGCTCGTCTCTACTATCTTTTCTAAATCTTCATTCGTCAGTCTATTTTCAGGAACGTATGTGCCTATCGCTGTTATTCTTGCTTTTGATTGAATGTTTATCATTTAATATCTCACTCCTTCAATTATGTTCAAGTACTAATACTTAACAATAAGAAAATAATGTTTCCAAATAACTAAAAATATTAACTCCCCCTTCTATATATATTATTTTTCTCAATAAAAATACATAAATTTTCATAATCTAGTTTTAATAACTGGTACTAATTATAAGAAAAATAAAAAATTTATTCAACTTTAATTTCAAATCCTCAACTAAGTCGCTTCTCGGCAAAAAAAGGCATCAAGGAGCAGATGCCCTCGAAACCTTTTTTAGTACGTTTTCTTTACCCACGGCCAGCTTGGAATTCAGGATATAAAGTCATTCCACCATCGGCAAATAGAGTAATCCCGGTTACATAACTAGCCTGCGATGAAGCAAGCCATACTGCGACTGCAGCAATTTCTTCTGGTTTTCCGATATACCCCATCGGAACCATGCTTTCCACATCTGCACGTTTTGCTGGATCTGCAAATTTTTCTGCATTTATGGGTGTATTGATTGCTCCAGGTCCGATGTTATTGACACGAATACCCTTTGGAGCATATTCTAACGCTAAAGTTTCAGTCATTAATTTAATGCCCCCTTTACTTGCGGCATAATGCACAAATAAGGGCCAAGGAATTTTCTCATGAACACTGGACATATTGATGACTGTACCTTTTATATCATTTTCGACGTAATATTTTATTGCTTCTCGACTTCCTAAAAACGCACCCGTTAAATTTGTACTGATTACTCTATTCCAATCACTTAACGGCATTTCATGAGAAGCTACTGGATTTTCTATACCCGCATTATTAATCATTACATCCAGGGTTCCAAACTCTTTAACAGCTGTTTGAACGAGATTTATGACATCCGCTTCAACTGTAACATCACCTTGTACAGCAATGGCCTCTCCACCGGCTTTTTTAACCTCTTCAACTACAGCATTTATATCCGCTTCATTTGAAAGATAATTA
Source organism: Lysinibacillus sp. NPDC094403 (assembly GCF_050278745.1). Classification (NCBI taxonomy): domain Bacteria; kingdom Bacillati; phylum Bacillota; class Bacilli; order Caryophanales; family Bacillaceae; genus Lysinibacillus; species Lysinibacillus sp. NPDC094403. The sequence continues at coordinate 536,050 of NZ_JBNNTL010000002.1, forward strand.
ATAACTACTTTCGCTTTTTCTGCTGCAAAGCGAATGCCCATTGCTTTACCTAGTCCCGTAGCAGCACCTGTAATCACTACAACTTTTCCTTCTAAATCTGGATACATACAAGGCCCTCCCTTTTATTGTTTTGCCATTCCTAACATAATTCCAGCAGCGACTATAAAAACAATCCCAATGATAATTGCTATGAATTGTCGTTTTGTTTTTTTCTCACCTAATATAAAAATTCCGCCTAAAGTGGAGATGACTATCCCCATTTGTGAAAGAGAAAAACTTGTTGCGACTCCTACCCTTGGCTGAGATATAAATAAAAACATGTTTCCGGCAGCCCAGATCAAACCTGGAATAATATTCCGAAACGCATATTTATTAAATGGTTTATGCTTAAATGTTAATAAAACTCCACCTATTACCATCCCAATCGCTTGCGGCAATAAAGCAGACCATCCACTTACATTAAATAAGCGTATTACTACGACATATACTAGATATCCAAAAGTTGAAACAAGTAAAATTAAAATTCCTTTTTTCAAATTGCTTCCGTGTTCTTTTTGTTTCTCTTCTGGATTTGGAAGCGATGTAAGAACGATCCCTATGATGATACTAATAAGTGCAAGAACACCTAATATAATCGACGTTGTTGTCGACCATTCATGGAACACAATAACTCCAAATAACGTTGTGGATACCAATTGTAGCCCTGTCGAAATGGGCATTGTTTTGGAAACCCCTATTAAATCAATACTTTTCAATTGGTTTACTTGACCTAATGCCCAAAAGAGGCCTGATACAATTCCGACTCCAATCACTATAGGTGTTAACTCAGGCTTTACAAAAAAGTAAATACCTATAGAGAAAATAAGTGCACCAAATGTCGTCCCAAGTACTTGACTATAGGGTCCACCACCAAGCTTGACGTTAAATAGTACAATACTCCCCCAAAAGAGAGCTGGTAATATTGCTAGGATGATATCCATTTCTTTAAACTTTTCACCTCTCAATATACTTTCTTTTTTCTGATATTTATCACTCGCTACAAAACATCCATAATACTTTTTTATCATGCACTAAGAGAAATTTTTTATACTCGTTGATTTCATTTGTTATGTAAAACTTCCACTTTCGTAACACAAAATAGACCAAGACGGCAATTAAGCTATCTTGGTCCTTAATGTTGAAGTCACTTTTTACATGTTGGATTTTTTTACCTTTATATTTTTAAATCTTTACTAAGGCATTCCACTATACAAAAGTAGCTATCTCGTCATAATAATATATTAAGCTAATTTTTTAGCTTACACCGCCTTGAATTGTTACTAAAGGGTCACTTCCATATAGTGGCCCTTTTTTATTTCTCAAAGTACATTAAGTCATGATTATTTTCCAAATTTCTAATTCTTAGGACTTTTTGTTGGATAAATACCTCTCCGCATTCTCTAACAATACATATTATAGTTGTAGAAAGGAGGAATTCAACATGGGATGGTTCGGAAATGTCGGCAATTTCAACAACAGCTGTTGCTACGGAGGTTATAGCTATGGAGGTGGCAATAACGGTTCAGCATTTGTTTTAATTGTTGTTCTGTTCATTCTTTTAATTATTGTCGGCGCTACTTTCATGTATTAATCTTTAAAAGAAAAATTCTTTTGAGCTATTAGAAAATAAGAAACAGTTAAAGTTTTTTAGCCTTACACAACATCATTCAAGGTCACTTTCACAGAGTGACCTTTTCTAATTTCCTGAATCTATTTGAGTCAAGGAAAGAGATATTGCCCTCCCTTTAGAATATGACTTTACTCAATGATCTGGTCTCTAATTTTCCCAACTAAACATCCAATGAAATTATATTTTACAATTAACTAGTACCAACAGTTATCCATCATAATTGTCGGCACTAGCTTTCTTTTAGTATATGGTAATCATAAGTTATCCTTACACTTCTATTTTATTAGTTCAGAATTACTTTCCTCCAATGACTCTTTCTCTATTTAAAACTTTATGAACAAAAGTCATATATGGATATTGAAAAATTTATTAATCACCTTTTACACTTTTATAAGGTTAGTGCCACTAAAGCACTCCATTTGTACCTAGTATAAAATGGTTATTTAAATGAAAGCGAACGACAGACTCTTAAAATGATTTTGTCGTTTCTTTTTTCATAATACGTGCATTTTTTATCTTAGTAATAGCGTGGGTTCGGATAGTGTTGTTGATGGTGGTGGTGATGGTGGTGGTGGCGATGATGTGATGGATGTGATGGATATGTTGTATGTGTTGGGTAGTAATGCATTGGGTAGTAATGATGGGTTGGATAATGCTGGGTCGGATTATAATGCATTGGAGAAACCGGGTAGTATGGATGTCTTCCCCCCTGTTGTCCTCCATAACCATGCCCGTAATCGTATTGCATACTTTTTCCTCCTTTCGATTTCGATATAGATTATGCTATTAAAGGGTTAACAGTCTACGCAAATGCCTATCTACTAGTCAAATCGCCTCCTCTTCACCCCTACAAACAAAAGAACAATCACCATCCAAACTATTTTTTCTATGTTCAATCTAATACTTATAAATTGAGTAGCTCTAATTAAAAAAACTAATTTTAAAACGCAATGGATGTTTTCTGTGTTCTTGACATTGGCGTATTTTGACTTCCCCTGAGTGCGAGTGTCGACCTCTTCCCCCGCTATGATGGCAATTTGTTTTATGTTGTTCCTTCAAATTTGATAGTGAGGACACATTTAGAAAAAATAAAGACTACTCATCACAAAGTAGTCCATTATTGGTTGTTATTTTAAAATTGTAAATCCGCATTGTCCTGGTGCTTCACTCTATTAAGTTTTCGCTGTATAAACCATTCTGCAACGATTAAATTGGGTATCCAGCATAACCAAGCGATTATAGTGTAACTAAGATTAAAATGTTCAAATCCAAATAGAATAGTAAACAACACTAGCCAAATTCTTAATGTTACAGCTGCGAAGGTTAAAGAATAATTTCTTATCATCCACTTTTGATGAGCATGAATTTTCTTATGTTTAATTTTAGCGAGGGCTCGGCATGCTGTTATCAGCCAAAATAAAGATAAGAAACCAAACCCCAACTGAGACACCAATCCTCCAGTAGCATAAAATGCTAAATAAAGACCTGAAACACTTCCCAATAAAATACCTATCATATAAATTTTCCCCATCATTCGATGACGATTTATATTTTTTTCTCTAAACTTCGAAAATAATGTAAAGGGACCGATTACTAAAGCTACTATTCCAAATATGATATGCAAATAAAGCATTATGTACCAAAACGAACTCAAAGTTGAGTTTAACATAAGCTTCAATTTAACAAACCCCGCTTGATGTGCATCCATGAAAAAATATTGAACAATGGAATAACCAGATATTAAAATAGCTAAACAAATAAATATAAGCCAAGTTTTTTTATGCATCATTCTAACCTCCAAAAATTTTTATTTCATAATTATATTTTTATCGAATGAATCACCTCACTTCTACACCTATATGCATTTTGATTTGTGCGTATTTTGTTTTTTTAAATTCTTTTTTCTTATATAGTTCCCTTCTTTTCTGTTCATACTGTAACATTTAATTTCACCAAGCCCTTTTCCTATCTAATAAGTGGTAAAAAAACGCATGTAAGAGGTATTATATTTTAAATGAAAATTGTTCAACGAAGTAACTAAGATAAGTTTGCTTCAACCTTTAGTAAAAGGCGGAAACGAAATACTTATTGACACGATTCGATATTTTACTTAAATAAAAAACCTATTAGGCTCTGATTTGTTCAGTTTCCTAATAGGTCAATTAATTCTACAAATATCAAAGCTTTAGATATCAGCATCCTCTATTTGCGAAATTTCTTTATATATCTTTCTTTGATCGTTTTTTCTTAACGAAGATTAAAAAAACAGTAACGCTATATTGTACTATTACATTACTCAACTAATTCAACAGTAAGTGTAGTAACCCACAATGGTGCTGTAGGTTCTACCGTTCCATCATAGCCGACTTTTACTTTATCACCAACCTTAAATTTTTCGTTGGGATTCTTTGCTAGATTTACATAAATAATTCCGTAAACCGGATTATTTTCAGCTTTAGTTACATAAACGTAAGCTGCCCGATCATTTATCATCTCTTCAATCACCCCTACAAAAGTTGCTTTAACTTCACTTTTACACATTTGCAATAAACAAAAGCATATAAGAACTATAAATAGCAAACTAAATACCTTTTTCAAAATATTATCCCCCTAAATCTTACAAATGTCTTTTAGATTAATAATACCTCATTATAGGTATGTATTTCCATTTACTTTTCAAACTCCATATTTCCCTAGAAAAAGTCTGTGTGTTGTTTATTTTCGGCTCTCGCTACGGCTTGACATACCAAGCTTTGTCCTCACAGATAACGACATAACAAATACAAAAAACCACCCATTTAAACTGAGTGGTCTACTGTAATCCATATTTCATTATATTCACGTTTGTTTAATTCTAAATGGAATTTTAAATCCTAAAGCTATAGCTGCGCCGATACAGCTTGATAGACATCCTATTATCAAATATATTGAAAGAGGTGATTCACCAATTAGAACAGAGGCAATACCTCCAATTACCGGAAATAAAGCTACCATGTACCCGCTTTTTGCAGCACCTATTCTTTCAACAAGCTTTAAATAAAATAGCCATGCTAGGAAAGATGCAATCAATGTTAAGTACAATAAAGCAGATATGTATGTAATTGAAGTAGGAATAATGATCTTTTGTCCCTGTAACAATACAATTATTGTCATTAAAATACTTCCTACCGTAAAACCAATAGCATTTGCATAGATAGGGTCAATTTTTACTCTGGCGTTCCTTGCAGAACTTACATCACCAATTGCTGTAAGTACTGTACCTAAAAGCGCAATCATAATGCCTTTTAGAACATCTGTGCTAGAAAAATTACTTAAAGAAGGATAGATGAGAACACAAACACCAAACACTCCCAAAAGGCCTCCTAATAAAACACGGGGATGTAGTTGCTCTTTTAAGAAAATACGAAGAGCTAGCGGCGTCAATATCACTTTTAATGAAAAGATTAATGTTACGATTGCTGCCGAGCTTAATATTGTTGCGTAATATAGGCATAAATAGCTTAAAGCAAAGTTACATACACCAAACACAATGATAAAGGGTATATCTTTCCTTGTAGGTTTCCCTTTTGGCTTTAGAAACAATACTAGGACAATAAATAAAAATGCTGTAATAACTAGTCGATAAGTCAAGGATAATTCTAAGCTTACTGGCGTTCCTTGAATTTTCACCGCAATAAAATTAAGCCCCCATACTATTAAACAAAATAAATACATTAGATTAGTCACTATATTCATATACCTTCTATCGTTCTTTAATTAACGAAATTTCTAAAGAGAATAATTAGCAATTTCAGGAAACAATTCTCTACTCTAGAAATCATCGCCTAATATATAGTATCATCGCATATAAAGTTTGTAAAAATGTTTTTCCCTAACCTGCATCTACTTTTTTAGATTACTCACAGCCATAGGAACGACCATTTACAGCGAATAACTTTTGGAATGATTTGAAAGAAGGCACAATAAATCTTACGCCAATTTTTTTATCAGTCTTTCACTTACGGGCAATCGCCCCTACTTGCTCCCTAACGCTTTTGGAATCATATGTTATTATCGAAAATAAGAAGCAGAGTGAAAAGCCACATCTAGTTAGATGTGACTTTAATTATTTATAATAAATTTTTAGACTTAACACTTTTACCTGATACAGTAAACTTATTCTGTTCTTCGTCAAGACCTATAATGAACCTAAATTCATTCATTATGTTTCCTGTGTAATCACTAAGTCTCAAAGTTGGACTAACCCAAAACACAACTTCGTTTCCATCCATCTTCCAACCGTATTCAAATCCTTTGTGCTTTTCTTCAAGACGTATTGCAATTGATTGTCCATTATTACTGATTGTGTTTTTTACTAAATCAATAAAATTAATATGTGCTTTTGTTTCTATCTACCTCACCTCCATCCACAATGGTATTATATGAAATTATCAGAAGACTAAAACATAAAAAAAGACTACCGAACAGGCAGTCAATAAAACTTGTTAACAAGAACGCACTACAAACCAACGTGCTTTGTTTATGTAAGGGCAATTAATTTCTCGCGCATTTCCGTACTATCTTATATGAAGAGGATCAATTTATTAGATAAAACCTATAGTCACTTAACAATAAAAAAGCAACCGACTACTTCAACTCCATTTTTTAAAAAAGGTCGATTTTTGGTCGGTTGCCTAGATTCTTTATTATTTAATTTCCTATAAAACGTTGATAAATCAACTACTCTTGAATTGCATCCTCTAATGCAACAACGATCATGTCGTTGAATGTAGTTTGGCGTTCTTCTGCTGTTGTTACTTCACCAGTTAGAATGTGGTCACTTACTGTTAGGATAGAAAGTGCTTGTTATATCAAGGTTTGTGATACTTTTAAAGGTTCATTACTTTCACACAAAATATACAAAAGCTATATAGCGATTTTACTTTAACAAGAAAAATTTTAGTCCCTTTTAGTCCCCTATTTTTTGGGGTACATATTTACCAACATAATGATATTAATCATGTAGTTTCGATAGCAACCTCAATTCGTGTGAGTGCAACAGCTCACATATAAATAAGAAGATACCCTATCTCAATATCGGAAACCATGCCCCTGTCGTTAATACAATCACCGTATAAAAAATTATATGCTTAAAATCCAATATCATATTCAAATTTAGGTTGCCACTTAGCTCTACTTAGGGAATTCGCAAATCCATAGATAGTATTTAAAAAGTTCGCTCTTTACTGTGGGTTTTTCCCTGTTCGCATAATTATCGTTTCTTTTAACGGATGATTACTTTCGATAAGATACTCATTACGCTTGTACAATCGTTGTAAAAGATGGTCTTCAGGTAGTCTAGCAAACTTCCCATTAGCTTCGCCTCTATTGCAATCCTGACAGCTTTTCGCCCTCACTTAAAGGTTCGCTCAGAAATTATTCTGTACCCTTTACTAGCCTTCAAATATACTCACTTACATCTGCTCACTTGAATCGCTACGCTTTATTTTTGAATAGGTTTCTAAGCTACTTTAGCCTGCTCGACTCGTTGTTTGGTAACAGCGAAGCTTTTCTGTCAGTCATACCATTCATTTATCACCAATATTTGTAAATGTGTTACACTTTAATAAATTAATATTCAGTTATTCAACTAACGAAATAGATTAGTTTATAAAAGGTATCTTTTGAAAGTGACAGATGGAAGAAAAAAAGTTTGATGTTTTAATGTTATTTCAAATATTTTTTGCGATCCTTGTTATGTTAATTGGTATTTACAGTAAAGTTGCGGAAAACTACAACTTACTACCATTGATGCTCATACTTCTGAGTATAACGTTACTTATAATGGGGTTACGAGAATATAAAAGAACTCGGAGTTTATTATGGGTTATCTTCCTTATATGCACTTCGTTATACATTTTATTCTCTGCGCTTAGAGGCATTATGATTAATTAAGTAGAAGTAATATTAAACTTACCGTGGCTTTAGTTGAATAAGAATAGGACTTGTGATTATAATTTCATCACGCAAGTCCTTTTGTTATGCTTTCTCAATCACTCCAGTAGCTTAACACAAGACTTTGTAGCTCCCATCAAGCAATCTGTGTCAATGAATTTAGTTATGAAAGGTTCGAGGAGTGTCAAGAAAGGATTTATTAAACATAAAAAAGAAAAGATGACTTTTATAGTCACCTTTTCACTTGTAAGTAGCAATTTAGTTATTGAATATTTGTTCGTAACGGTGGAAGAATGCCACTGTGTGCGCTCTTGCTAGAGAATCATTTGGTTTAAACTCTTCATTTGTTTTAGTAGTTGTTAAACCATTATCACGAAGGAATTTAATAGCTTCTGACTGAGATACAGTCTTACCATAATGCATTGAAGCTAAGATACGAGCGAAGTTACCCCGTGTGATATCCTTCCCTGCAATGGCTTGTTTTGATGCTGTGTTTGCACCTAGGACTGGTAGAGAGTATTTTGTAGCCAGTTGGTAGTTTACGTCTCCATACCATGAAGTATTAGCTATCGTTGAAGCTAGTTCTGATGGTTTGAAGTAACGAAATAGGATAGATAACATTTGGTTTTCCGTTAAGTTATTGTACGGTTTAAGTAAGTTTTCGTACTTACCTGTTGATGGGTTTTTCACGTTTGGGTATCCACTGATGATACCGATGTTGACTGCCCACTTAAAATCCTCAGCCCAGTATTGGTTTGCATTGTAATCAGCAAACTTTGATACATCAACGTTTCCGGTTGTTGGCGGTGTTACCGGAGGTGTTGGCGTTGGTGTTGAAGCTGAGTAGTTTAAATAACTTGATGCTACATACCCCTTTGTCCCGTCACTTCTTTTCACAGGATACCAAACAAAATGGTTTTTCTTCGTTGATACTTCTTCATATTCAAAAGGACCCGTAATGGTAACAATTTCGCCTTCACGTAAAGTACCCATAGAAGGACTATCAATAGAAGGTCTTGTTCTAAATTTTACATTAGTTGTTGTTGCACTAACTTTTTGATTTGTTTCAAAAAAATACTTTGATTTGTTTAATGGTAAATCAAAATCATAGTTCATCGCTGAAAATTTAATATTTTCCTTGCTGTTAGAGTCATATTGAAAATCTTCGGGTAAAAAAGGTAGCTCTGTTAAGTCTATTAATTCCAATTTCTCAATAATTCGGAGAATTCTTTCTTGATAGGCATTTGCATTTCTTTTACCAGTTGCTTGGACAATTGGACTATTTACTGGCTTAGTACCGTTATAAGCCATGATAGCGAAGTACCAATGTTCCAGTACATCTCTTTCCCCACCGTTGATGCTAGGTAAATCCTTCCGCTTAAACATATTATCTAGAGTCTCTACACCAGCTTGAATATTATAGACAATATCGCTTTTTAGTCTATCTTGATTGTAGCCGGCTTGATTTGTAATTTGCATAATGCCAATTCCCTTATCAGCTGCCACAATCGCTTCACCATTCACATCGAAATGACGCCAATTTCCACTTTCACCTTCCGCTATTGCCTTCACAATTTCAGGAGGAACATCATAATTCAGTGCTGTTTCGGTTAACAAACAGTTCATTGTGGAAAAATCAGGGTTTCCTTTCGATGCCGAATTATAATCACATGTATTTGCAATATTATTAGCTAATACATTTTTATCTATATTTATAGATAGAGAGAGGGCACCAATGGCAATAACACTAATCAATGGTTTCAATATCTTTTTCATATCTGATTATTACACTTCCTTTCATATTTTCTAAAGTTAAAAGATTCACATATATGTTATCATAAACCCAATATTTGGGATAGGGGTAATATTCAATGTTTCTTTCATTTAACAGGATTGAGTGATAAATGATAGCCCTAACATATATTGTTTAATATTGATTCGGTGAAAGGGTTGTAAATAGTGATTGTTGGATTTTTACCTTTTTGTTAAATATGTAAGCTTCCTAAAGTCCATTGAGACAAGCCCAAGCCAAATCTATCAACTCTTACAGGCTCGTTAAATGGCTCTGTAAGCTTGCTATGTTGCCAAAGAACAAAAGGAACAAGCGAGTGAATTATTCGACTTACTATAAATAAAAAATACCCAACAAGCTCCGATATTTTCGGTCACTCATTGAGTATTTTTTATGCTATTTATTTGTTTGGGCACTTCGAAATTTCTTCCAAACTATAAACCCTTGCTACGCTTAGTCTTGAATTGCTGCTTCTAAAGCTACAACGATCATGTCGTTGAATGTAGTTTGGCGTTCTTCTGCTGTTGTTACTTCACCAGTTAGAATGTGGTCACTTACTGTTAAGATAGAAAGTGCTTTACGGCCATGTTTTGCTGCTAATGTGTAAAGTGCTGCTGATTCCATTTCTACAGCAAGTACGCCGTATTGAGCTAATTTTTCGTTTTGATGCTCATCAGAATAGAACATATCAGCTGTGAAGATATTACCTACTTGTAGGTTTAAACCTGCATCTTTACCTGCATTGTATGCTTTTAATAGTAAATCAAAGTCAGAGATCGGTGCGAAATCGATATTGCCGCCCCAAATGATTTGGTTCATACGTGTATCAGAAGTTGCTGCTTGCGCTAAAATTACGTCACGAACTTTTACATCTTTTTGAATTGCACCACAAGTACCTACGCGGATTAATTTTTGAACGTCATATTCTTGCATTAATTCTGTAGCGTAAATCGAAATTGAAGGCACGCCCATACCAGTACCTTGTACAGAAATACGTTTACCTTTATACGTACCTGTATAACCAAACATATTACGAACTTCGTTATAGCAAGTAACGTCTTCTAAAAACGTTTCAGCAATGTATTTAGCACGTAATGGATCTCCTGGAAGTAAAATTGTGTCAGCGATTTCGCCTTTTTTTGCATTAATATGAATACTCATACTGCAATCCCTCTTTTCTGTCAGTTATCACTATAAATAATACTGTGTTTCTGCTATTTACGCAATGCTAGACGTCTAGCATCTTGAAATAAATTATATTATTTTAACTTATATCATGCCTGTTCTACGTATAATGCCCACAACTCATCAAATACCCCTGTTGTTAAGTTGTCAGTGGCGAATGATTCAATATATGAAGATAGCTCTTCAAATTCTGTGCTCTGCTTCGGAAAATTATGCTCATGAAACATTTCTTCCGCAAATCGCACCTTCGGATCTGACCAATCCCCACCTCTGAATGTCAGTACATACAAATAAAAGCTCTTTTTCATACTAGAAATCCTCTCTTTACTCATCTGCTTTCCGCTAGTTTATCAAAAAATACCGTCTTAGTCACAATAATATCGATTAAGTATTTTATCCTACTAGCACAACTCGATCTTTTTCTTGAGAACTTTAGACTTTCGTCACAGAAAAATAATATGCATTATTAATCTGAAAAATGAAAATTTTTTGAAAAAAAACGATAGAAATGCCTAGTAAAATAAGGTAAAATTTAAACCAGTATTCAAAAAAAGGAAGGTGATAGCGATGAAAAACTCTCATAAATCCAGGAACTCCGTACAAAAACGCCCGTCTCTCTTTAAAATTGGCTTTTCAAAAAAGAAAGCAAATAATTTAGAGGACACTAGGCATAATCTCCCTCCTACTAAAGATAAACGACAACGTTTTTACCATTTAATTCGTGGCAAAGTACTTATTATATTTTCTCTCATTATTGTTATAAATGGCACAATGGGGATATTATCGTATATCAATATTCAGAATCTGCAAAGTCAAATGAAGGATTTTACTGAAAAAAACGTCCTGGAACAATTAACTGTCAACCAACTTGCATATGAAATTGCGAGGCTAACCAATTTAGAACAAGCATATTTAATTACTGGGAATGGGAACTTTTCTACTTCCTATAATATGAAAATTGATTCTATCGATAAAAAAATAAAAACCTTAGTAAAGCAGTTTTCAGAAAGAGAACTAGAGTTAAGTCATATACAGGCGATCGATCAATATTATAAAAATTACCTTGAATATTCTAAAAAGGTCATGACAATGCGTGACGAACTTGGTCTTGAACAAGCTCGCAAACTCGTGATGGGCGGTACCGGAGAAACAATGAAGCTATATATTGATAAAAATATCGAGTCCATTAATTCGGTTATGGATGATGCAAATAAAGCAAAATTAGATAAGCTTAACAAGCAAGTTACATTATCTATTACTACTTTCTTCTTCATTTCACTATTCGGATTTATTGCCATTATTATTTTTGGTTATATGTTATTTAAATCATTAAAAAACAATACACAGTCTATTAACCGTTCCATTCTCGATATTGCACAGGCTGGTGGAGACTTGACACGACGTGTTAAAGTTCGTAATCATGATGAATTCTCTACTATTGCCGCTTCAACCAATACACTTATTGAATCTATATCTAATTTGATTAAACGTGTCAGTGGGCTGGCAGACCACGTTTCAAGCAGTAGCCAAGAACTAATGTCATTAGCCGATGAAAATGCTCGTACAATACAGAATATTGCAGACGCTACAGCTGATATCGCAAGTGATAGCGAGAATACGATTTCTAGTATGACAAGCGCCCAACAAAAAATGAGTGATCTTGAACATTCTGTGCACCAGTTAAATGAGCAAGCAAATGCTGTTCAGCGTGCATCATTGGCTATGCAGCAAGCGGCTGATGAAGGCAGTCGCTCCGTTCAACAATCTTCTTTAGTGATGCAATCTATTGAAGAAACGATGGCCTCCACAACTACCACAGTTGAAGCACTCGGGCGAAAATCTGCCGACATAACATCTATTATCGGCACGATTACTGCTATTTCAGAGCAAACTAATTTACTTGCCTTAAATGCTGCGATTGAGGCAGCACGCGCTGGTGAGCACGGACGAGGCTTTGCTGTTGTCGCTGATGAAGTTCGAAAGCTAGCAGTTCAATCTCAAAATGCCGCAAAAGAAGTAACATCCATTGTAACGTCCATTCAAGACGAAGTAGCATCCATTATCTCTCAAAACCACGAGGGTGTATCGTCAGTTATTCGTGGCGTTGAAGTAACGAATGAAACAAACCAATCTTTAGACAATATTTTAACGCACACTAAAGAAACGACAACAATTATCGTGACTATGGTCGAAAAAATTGCATTAACACTTGATTATAGCAACGCTGTAGCCAATGATTTTGTCCATGTGAATGCCTATGCTGAGCAATCAGCTGCCAACACAGTTACTTCCGCTGCTGCAGCGACACAAGGATCTGCATCCATGCAAGAAATTAATGCCTCTGCCACAGAGCTTGCTCAACAAGCTGATAGTCTGCGTAATCTTGTCAGTGAATTTAAAGTTTAAAGTGTCTCAGAAATAATAAAATCGTTTAAAAGATGTTCATAAAGAATGAAGTAGATACATGATCTAGCGCTAAGTTTTTAATATGAGCATTTTAAAATAATTCATTAATAGAAATCATAGTGTCTAAAAACAAAAGGTTCAGATTTGGAGAGGACAATGTTAACGAATTTAAATCATTATTTAATAGAATTAATGGTGTATATTCCTGAAGGAGAAATTCGCCTACGAGATTTTCGTAATGAACATAAATGGATTAGTTCAACCTATAAATTTGGAATGCCGGGGATAAGAAAAAATTTAAAGGAAGTTACTTGGAATGTTGAGATAAAGCCATTTTATCTTGCCAAATATACTGTGACAGAAGAACTTTATGCGATGATTATCGGGAAGAATTTTTTAACAACAATAACAAATCGAAAACCAATTGTTAATGTTTCATGGATAGATGCAGTAAACTTTTGTAATTCATTGTCTGACGCTCTGGGATATGACAAGTTTTATGATTGTGATCAGAAAAGTAAATCAATTGTATGCAATCCTAGTTCAAATGGTTTTCGATTACCGACAGATACTGAATGGCAATATGCATGTAAAGCTCAATCAAAAGGATATCGGTATGGTGAAATTGATGAAATTGCTTGGTATAAAGATAATTCTAACGAACATGTACACAATGTTGGAGAAAAAATGCCAAATGAATGGGGCTTGTACGACATGATAGGTAATGTTTGGGAGTGGTGCTGGGACTTATACGATGAAGAGATGTTTGGAAATTACCGCATAATTCGAGGAGGAAGTTGGGCTGAGGAAGAACGCGGATGTGGAGCTACTTGTCGCCGTAAGAGTATGCCTGATTTCTTTATTGATGATATCGGATTTAGAATTGCAAGATCTATCATTTAATATTTCTAAACAATTATGACGTTCTTTCCTGTGATTCGATGGGGCGATTCGTCGTTTCAATGGCTCCTTCCGTCGCTTTGTCGATTCTTTCCGTCGTTTCGATTGCCTTTTCCGTCGCTTCGGCTGGTCTATCCGTCGCTCGATTGTTCATCCGTCGTTTCGATGACTTTTTCCGTCGCTTTGTCGATTCTATCCGTCGCTTCGATTGCTCTTTCCGTCGCTCGATTGTTCATCCGTCGTTTCGATGGCTTCTTCCGTCGCCTTGTCGATTCTATCCGTCGTTTCGATTGCCTTTTCCGTCGCTTCGGCTGGTCTATCCGTCGCTCGATTGTTCATCCGTCGTTTCGATGACTTTTTCCGTCGCTTTGTCGATTCTATCCGTCATTCGATTGCCTTTTCCGTCGCTTTGTCGTTTCTATCCGTCGCTTCGAGGGCTCTTTCCGTCGCCTTGACGTTTCTATCCGTCGCTTCGATGGTTCTTTCCGTCACTTTGGTTGTTCTTTCCGTCGCCCCGACAATTCTACCCGTCGCTTTCGATAAAAAAACTCCTAGCACGATTTATTCACTGCTAGGAGTTTTTGTTATTTAAATAATGTAAGGTATTCTGCATAGCCTTCTTTTTCTAAATCTTCTTTTGGTACAAAGCGGAGGGCTGCGGAGTTAATACAATAGCGTAAGCCTCCAAGCTCACTTGGTCCATCAGGAAAGACATGTCCTAAATGAGAATCAGCGTCTGAGCTTCGAACTTCTACGCGACGCATCCCATGAGAAGCATCAAAATGCTCCGTAACTTCTTCCTTTTCAATCGGCTTTGTAAATGCTGGCCAGCCACAACCTGAATCGAATTTATCTAGCGAGCTAAATAGTGGCTTCCCTGACACGATATCTACATAAATACCCTCTTCAAAGTGCTTATCATATTCATTACGGAATGGTGGCTCTGTTCCATTTTCCTGTGTCACATAATATTGCATCTCCGTTAACTCTTTTAAACGTTGTTCTTTAGTCATTTTTAGCCCCCCAGTGTTTCTCCTGAAACGCTTTGCGACCAGATCCGGTAGAATAGCGCTCGTAGTGCATTGGATTTTTCTTGTAATAATATTGATGATATTCTTCAGCTGGGTAAAACGGACTTGCTGGTAAAATATTCACTGCGATAGGCTTATCGAATTTACCAGATGCCTGTAAATCTGCCTTAGATCGTTCAGCCAAATCACGTTGCTCATCATTGTGATAAAAAATCGCGGTTGTGTAGGACTCTCCACGATCATAAAATTGTCCTCCAGCATCTGTCGGATCAATTAATGTCCAAAATGTCGCGAGTAATTGCTCGTAAGAATATAGCTCATCATTAAACGTAATTTGAACCGCTTCAACATGCCCCGTCGTTTCAGAGCAAACTTGTTCATATGTTGGATTGACAATATGTCCACCCGTATAGCCGGAAATCACTGATTCAATGCCAGGTGTTTCGTCAAAAGGCTTGACCATACACCAAAAACACCCACCTGCAAATGTTGCATATTGCTTTGCCATTTACTTCACTCCTTATGCACCAGGAACAATAATTTCGAGTAGAATCTTATCATTTGGTAAGTCTAATTCTTTTGCTTTAATACGAGATCCTGAAGCAATGTTAATGCGCGATAAGTCAATATAGATTTCTGCCTTATTCGGATTGACTGTAATCCACGAAGGGAAATCCACCGTGTCTCGCATAATTTTCATAGTCGTCTCCGGTGGAATATTTAACAGCCCAACATTCATTCCCGTCTGTTTTAAAATTATATTCCCTTTCTCATCAACTATCGGATCGAAGTTCATAGAAATTTGGATTTCGGTATAGAACACCTTTAACGTACTTCTTAATTGAATATCATCACCAATTGTAAAGTCCAACGGTAATGGCGTTCCCGCATCCTTTAAATACTTCTTCGATATAGATTCCAATTCCTTCTTTGTTGTTTGGACAACTAATACGTTACCTTTTACTTCACTTTCACCTTTTGAACTCTCCGCTAAATTTACTCCATCTACTGGTCTAGTTGCTAAATAAACGACGAGGAGGATCGCAAAAAGCACTGTGCCCGCAAAGGCAAAAAATGCAAATTTCCATTTATTCATTTCGTCACTCCTCGAAGCCTATTTCCTTGTTAATCTTTTGTTCCATGTTACATTTCTCCATTGCTTTCAATATTCGGTCCGTCATTTTTTCATAGCCTTTTGCATTTGGATGGAAGAAATCCGAATGATAAACGAGCTCTTTATTGGAATCAAACAGGTCCTCCACTGATACATAGCACGCATTAGCATCTTTCTTCGCTATGTCTTCAATGACTTTATTCCACTCCGTAATAATCGTATCAAATTCATTCGCTTCATTTGTCACAATAGAGAATGGATTATAAAAACCGATAAGTATTAAAGGCACAGTTGGATTTTTTTCTCGTATGCCCTCAATAATTTTACGATAGCGTTTCTTATATGCCTGCAATTCTTTATCAAAAGCATCTCGTTTCAAATTAAACAGATCTTGTTTGACAATCTTCATGACATCATTTCCACCCATTGTAATTGAAATGAGCTGTGCTTTTTGCAACTCTTCATCATAATGCCCTTTTTTCACTAATTTTAATAGCTGATCACTTCGTCTTCCTCTTTTTCCTCGATTATCGACTTCAACGTCAGAAATCGAAGGCCAAGCTACCAATGAATCTGCTAATCTACCTACAAAACCGTCTTTACTATACTCATCACCGACACCGGCTGTCAAAGAATCACCAAGTGCTAGGTACTGTAGTTGCTTTGCGCTTTCATTATCAATTTTCCGTAAATCCTCTGGTGATGGCTCAAAAAAATGTTCAAAAATTTGCGTCAATACATTCCTTGAGGTTTTTTCCTCATTTTCTGTTTGTTGCTCATCCTGTTTCATATCTTGCTCCGTCCCTGCGTGCTCCCCTTCTGGTTCTGCTTGCGGATTCGGTTCATCTATTGATATTACACAACCACTTAGTACAAAGACGGTCAAACATGACAAAACTATCATTCGCCAAATGTTCATTTGACCACCTTCCATCATTTGCTGTTTATTCTATTATAGAATAGTTCATACTGCAATGAAAAGTGACTATACCTAGGTATTGAGTAAAAATGTGTGTTTATTATGTATTTTCGTATAAATAGGCATGACACTTTTTAAACAATAAAAAGCCACTACAATTATTTATGTAGTAGCTCTTATATATTATTCTGCAAAATACATAAAACCAATTGCACCTGGGCCAGTATGTGTTGAGATGATTGGTGAAGTAAAGGCAACTCCTACTTCATTAAAACCTGTTCCCTCAATCAATTCTTTTAATGGTTCCCCCATCGTTACCATTCCATCAGCGTGAGAAATCCCAACTGACTTTACTGTTTTTCCAGCAGTATCTGCTTGGAATTGTTTAAATAAGTAGTTCACAACTTGTTTATGGCTACGTACTTTGGTTACGGGATTATATGCGCCACCTTCTAAGTTTGCAATTACTTTGATGTTCAGCAAAGAACCGATGAAGCCTTTACCTTTCCCAATACGTCCGCCTTTAATTAAATTCTCTAGTGTGTCGACAACAACATACAAATACGTATTATCGCGAACCTTTTCTAGACGTGCAATAATTTCCTCGACAGTAGCACCGGCATCACGCATTTTAATTGCCTCTCGTAATTGAAAAGCTAGACCAAATGCGATAAAACGTGAATCAATAACAGTTACATCTGCATCCGTCAGTTGCGCTGCTTGACGAGCTGATTCAACTGTTCCACTCATGCCACCAGTCATATGAATAGAAATAATTTGATCTCCATTTTTACCAAGCTCATCATATAATTCTTTAAATTTCCCCGGTGCAGGTTGCGAGCTTTTAGGTAAATTTTCGCTATTCTGCATGGAGCTTAAAAAAGATTGTGGTTCTATATCAACACCATCTGTATATGTTTTTCCATCAATTTGAATCGTTAAAGGCACAATATGTATACCGTGCTGCGCTACTTCTTCTTTTGTTAAATCACAAGTTGAGTCCGTCACTATATGAATTCGTCCCACTTCGACACATCCTTTTACTTCATTAAATTTTATTATATAGACTAACGAATCATTATGTAAACATGACATTTGTCATTAGGTTTCGCTCGTTTCAGTCCATTTTATAACCGTTACCTTGGATACTATAGCGCTTTGTCGAATCCTTGTCTAACAAAGTCCTCCAAGTATTTAAGCATTTATATGACACTTTTGATGTTGAAAACATGACAAATGTAAATTCCAGGATAAAAATTATTGGGGTATAGTAAATGCAAGCACGAAAGGAGTGTTCGATATGTTAGATTCTTTTGACTACAAAACATGGAAGGAAGAATTGTGGAATGCCATTACACATGGCATTGGATTTATCGCAAGTATTCCAGCGCTAGTTGTTCTTATTTTAGCAGCTGTACAAACCGGAAGTGCGCTCCAAATTACAACGTTTACTATTTTTGGTGCCTCTGTGATCATTTTATTTTTAATGTCGACTCTGTTACATAGTATGCCGGAAAAATACAAGCACTTTTTCGCCATTCTTGATCACTCTTCTATTTATATTTTAATTGCCGGAACGTATACACCTTTCCTTTTAATTGCAATTGGTGGCACGCTAGGTATTACTTTATTATGTATTATTTGGTCACTTGCCATACTAGGTGTTATTTTTAAATGTTTTTTTATTAATCGATTTGAGAAACTTTCTTTAATTTTTTACATCGGTATGGGTTGGCTAATTATTTTTGCCATTAAGCCTGTCTATCTTTTCTTAGGCTTTCATGGTTTTGCTTTACTATTAGCAGGTGGGCTTTTCTATACGATTGGCGCTATCTTTTACGCATGGCGTTCACTTCCCTACAATCATACAATTTGGCATCTATTTGTGTTAGCTGGATGTGGAGCGATGTATGCTTGCGTTTATTTTTACTTATAAAGTGAACCTTTAATCAGTAGGGTTTTTCTTCATCCCCACTAATTCGGATATTTACAGGCAGTTCATCTTCCACTTAACTTCTATGCTTTCGGAACAAATTAAATTACTACCCGTTTATGCGGGATAAAAACTCAGCAAAAAAATCGCCCTCTTATAAATAAAAGGAGCGATTTTTTCTTTATTGAATATTACCATTTAACTCCTTCTTCAATGCCTTTATCGGATAAGCAACATCTTGATGGGCATGAAAATAGTCAGTTTCAATGACTACACCATCGACTGATCCTTTACATTCGCAAAGACTTACTATAGATAATCTATCGTGTAAAATATTAATATCACCCCAACTATACACATTATCCAAGATAAGGCAGAACTTGAGCTGCTTGATATTTTATTCCGAAGATTAACTAAGGTAGGTTTTATCTGTTTTCCAAATAATTTATATCCTAAAAATATCAGTAGAGCTGGTAGAACCATAATAATATTGTATACTGCTATAATTGGAAGCCACTGATAAAAAGGTATATCTATTGTAGTTAATAAACCAATAGCGGTAAAATAAGGTAAAGCCATGCCTGCCTCAATGATAAAAGTCGTAATACCAATAATAATAATTGAGAATATGCTTTGAGTTTTAGGCATTGGAATATTACTTTTTTTATTTGCGGGGATAAAAAAGCTAGTAGTAAATAATATCACCCCAATTATGAAGATTCCCCAGCTAAATATTTTATTTTGAAAAATATTTGAGAATGATTCTATAATAAAATTTAGGCCTAACATCATAATGATACCTAATGAAAAATATAAAAGGACAACTGTAAATAGATATGCCAATAATCTTGATGTTAAATTTTTATTGTCTGTTAAAACCAGAAATAAAGTAACACCAATAATTGTAGGGCTTAATGTATCTAGAAGAGCTAAGCCACCCAAAGAAATTAAAATATCTGTTCCCATCTTCCCCTCCACATGAATAATTGTGTTCAAATAACTATGATTTATTACCGAGATAATGTATATATGCTTTTTCCATAAAGTTAAGGACTTCTTGATCAATTGGATATAGGTTATATTTTTTTGATTCCTCGGGCGACATCCTAATGTCCCAAAGTTTATCTAAAAATGCATCTTCTTCATTAAAATCTTCACCTTTTTTTACATCCATTCTTTTAATGATATTTTGTATTCGTGTATTACTATAACTAAGGTGCATATATTTTTTTAATTGCCCTACTAAAGCAATCCACTCTAAAGAGTCTGGATCGCTACTAGCCATTTTCGGAAGTTTTTCTAGTACTTCCATGTTTTTAAAATTTAATTCATTTCGATTATATTTTAATACTTCTTTAGAATCCTTATTATTATATAAGTCCATAATTTTTTTAATCCTAAATTCTTCTCCATCAATTGCTATACCGTTTATTAGTTCCCTTAAACTAATTTCTATCTTTGAAAGACGGTCCTTCTCACTTATAACATATGATATTTGTTTCATTAGACTATTGGACCAATCCCATTCTTCGGACTCTAACATCATTTTGATCTCACTTAATTGAAATCCTATAGTTTTTAAGAATTGTATTTGCTGAAGTTTCTTCAACTCATTGTTTGAGTATAATCGATGACCTCCTTCAGTTTTTGATACAGGATTCAGAAGTCCTATTTTGTCATAATATCTCAAGGTTCTAACTGATACTCCGCTCAGTTTTTTAAATTCGTTAATATGAAACAAGCTAATACCCTACTTTCTTATTCATTTGTATTATTAAAAAACATTGTTTTTAATACGTAACCAATTCCTAAGCCAATTAGCACCCCTGGAAAAGCATTATCAAAAACCAAACCTACTCCTGCTCCAATAATAACGCAAGCATAAATAATGATATCGTCTTTCTTCATAATAGGATTCTCCTTTAAGTTTTAAAGTAAAAGCTCTAATAACAGTATAAAAGATGACGTAAGGTCACTTTCAACTAATTTAAGCATCCCACTGCATAAAATTTGAAACTGACCTTACGTCATTTTATATAATCAAGTTTAAGGAGGGAGGAAAATGATTAAACAAACAACCATAAGTTTAATTTTAATACTAATTATGCTTGCAGGCTGTTCAAAAGGAGAGAAAGAAGTAGTTGTAAATAAAGAGTCTATAGATGATATTGAGGAGATTAAGATAAATTTTGCAAGTACAGATGTTATGTTTTCTCCAAGCGAAACAAATGAAATAGAAGCATATTTAAGTGTTTATGATGACGGACCAGGTGCAATATTAAAGAAATCTTCAAAACAGTTATCAATTGATTTAGATACTGATATTACACGCTTATTTAACCTTAGTAAAAAACCGACTTTAGAAGTTAAAGTACCTAAGCAATTCAAGAAGAAAATAATTCTGGATGGATCATCTGGTAATGTTACTGGGAAGGAATTAATTCATAATGACATTGAAATACGCTCCAGTAGTGGTAATGTTAAACTTCAATTTATAGAATTGAATAATGATGTAAAAATAACAACCACAAGTGGTAAGGTATCAGTAAATTTTGATGAAGAACAGCCTAATTTAGAATTAGATATCAATACAAACAGTGGTAGACAATCAATTGACTTAACTCTATACGGCAATTCACAGACAAAAAAGGGATTACAGCGATTTTCAGGTAATGGTGATCATAAGATGCAAATTGTAACAAAGTCAGGAAATATAGATTTGAATTAATGAAGGATAGATTAATTTAAAGGCATAATAATTTAAAGTTAAATAGTTATGCCATTTCTTTTCAATCGAGTGACACTTACTAAAATGGTTATATTTTCGGCTTTGGCGGCTTAAAACAGTCCGAACAATTAGCTGTAGTAATTGACGAAGTTAAAATAACTACTTTTCACGTTCTGAGAGATACTCACGCATCATTTTTGTTTGCTCAAGATATAGATTTTGCATATGTCTCAAAACGATTAGGTCACATTAATATTCAAACGACACAAAATTATTATCTGGATTTACTGCCAGAAAAAAAGCACCAGCAAGATGCCGATGCTTTAAATCTGTTCAATAATTTGTAATATTAATTATTGATTTGAACCAACTTGAACCTAAAAACCTTTGTAAACGTTGGTGTTACAACAATCCTTTAACGTTTTGAGAATTGATGTGAACACACGCACCGCAAAGACCTGATTATTTCCGTTCAAAAATCTGATATTGGAATGTGTAACCCTCTGGTGCTGTTACTGGTTCATCTGAGGATACTTGTACATAATCCTCCTCATATTTCGGGAAGTATGTATCCCCATTAAACGCATGATTAATTTTTGTAATGTACAAGCAATCTGCGATATCCATGGATAAGCGGAAAATTTGCTCGCCACCAATAATCATAATTTCTGGAACATCCCCAGCAAGGGCGAGGGCACCCTCTAAGCTTGTTACCACTTCAATCCCATCAGCTTGATAGTTTTCATCACGCGTAATGACTATATTGCGTCGACCAGGAAGCGGTCTACCGATGGATTCGAATGTTTTACGCCCCATAATCATTGGCTTCCCCATCGTTTTCTCCTTAAAATATTTTAAATCCCCAGGTAAATGCCACGGCATGCCATTTTCATAGCCAATCACATAATTATTATCATGTGCCACAATTAAAGAAATCATATTGTACCTCCAAATACTTTCGTCCATTATATTATAAACATAATTTTACTTTACAATCAGATTATTTCTGCTTAGAAATTAATTTATTTTCTTTTTCGATATTAAATCCTAGTAATTTTATAAGAATAGTTTATAATGAAATGTACAAAAGAAAATTAAAGGATTGATGATGATGACAATATTAAGAGATGAAGCGATCCGTTATATAAAAGCATGTGAATCTCCTATACAGTACTATGATTTAACACCACAAGAAGCGAGAGCCGTTCGAATAGTGCCAAAATGGACGTCACCAAATAGCCCTCAGCTTGCGGCAATTGACAATAGAAAAATAACAGTTCGAGATGGTGCACAAATTAATGTGCGCATTTATAGACCTGCTTTAGACGAAAAGCTTCCAGTCATTGTTTATTATCATGGAGGCGGTTGGGTTTTTGGAAATTGTGACTCTACAGATGCGGGCTGTCAGCTATTAGCAGCAAAAGCCCAAGCAATCGTTGTATCAGTTGATTATCGCCTAGCGCCAGAATATCCATTCCCTACACCGCTCTACGATGCTTATGACAGTTTCGTGTGGGTTTACGAAAACATCGAAAATTTCGGTGGAGATACAGCAAATCTTACAGTCGCTGGTGATAGCGCAGGCGGAAACTTAGCAACAGTTGTCGCCTACCTAGCTGCGACATTAAATGGGCCAGCGATTAAAGCGCAGGCACTTATTTATCCTGTAGTCAATGTAGATTTTACAACGGCTTCCTACAATGCTTACGGCGAACACTACGGCTTAGACAAACAAGGAATGCAGTGGTTTTCAGGGCATTATACAGATAAAGAAAACTATATAGATCCACTTGTATCCCCACTTCAAATTGAGGACTTAAGTGTTTTACCAAAAACAATCATTATAGCTGCAGAGGCAGATGTCCTTTACGATGAAGGTCTTGCATATGCACAAAAGCTTACAGATGCCGGAGTGACTGTTGAACATGTAAATATGACTGGTTTAATCCATAGTTACTTTAGTAAAATGGAATTTTTCGAAGAAGCAACGATTGAAACAGCTGAAAAAATTGCTAATTTCGTGAAATAAGTTTGTCTATCAGCATAAAATAGTGCGATAATAGAGCAAAATGTTTTTTTAAAGGATGACAACATGACACAAACTATTGCTTTACAAATTAACAATCCCTTTTCTAATCAATTAAAAAAAGGCTATCCGCTCATTTCAAAAGATGCAGTTGATGCACGCCACCTTCCTAAAGAAGAAGGTGCACTTCTAAGACTAACGGATAATCATAACCGTTTTATTGGCACAGGATACTATGGCTTACAAAACAAAGGTATTGGTTGGGTATTAACAAACGATGCTAACGAAAAAATAGACAAAGCCTTTTTTATGAAAAAATTTAAAAAGGCCATTCAAAATCGAGAAGCATTTTTCAACGATCCTCACACAACAGCCTTTCGAGTATTTAATGGTGAAGGTGATGGCATTGGCGGTTTAACAGTCGACTTTTTCGATTCTTACTATATGGTGAGCTGGTATAGCGCAGGCATTTATTCATTTAAAGAAATGGTATATGAAGCACTTGCAGAGACAGTTGATTACAAAGCCATTTATGAGAAAAAACGTTTCGATACTAAGGGACAGTATATTGAACAGGACGATTTAGTCATGGGAACACCTGGCGAATTTCCGATTATCGTAACGGAAAATAGTATGAAATACGCTGTCAATTTAAACGATGGAGCCATGACAGGTATTTTCCTCGATCAACGAGAAGTGAGACTTGCCATTCGTGAACGTTATGCAGAGGGTACAAATATGCTAAATACGTTCTCCTATACGGGAGCATTTTCTGTTGCAGCGGCACTTGGTGGAGCAATAAAAACAACAAGTGTAGATGTTGCAAAGCGTAGTTTAGCGAAAACAATTGAGCAATTTAGCGTCAATAGCATCGACTACGAATTACAGGATATTAAAGTCATGGATGTCTTCAACTATTTCAAATATGCACAGCGCCATAATTTAAAATTTGACCTTGTCGTTTTAGATCCACCTAGCTTTGCACGTACGAAAGAAAGAACATTCTCAACTGCGAAAGACTATCCTAAATTACTCGTAGACACAATCGCCATTACGGAGAAAAACGGTGTCATCGTTGCTTCAACGAACAATGCAAGCTTTGGAATGAAAAAGTTCAAGAGCTTTATTGATCAAGCATTTAAAGAAAGCAAAACAGCCTATAAAATTGTTGAAGAATTTAGCTTACCAAAAGATTTCCGTGCCCCACGTGAATATCCAGAATTCAATTACTTAAAAGTTGTTTTTATTAAAAAACTCAACTAAATGAACCCAGACAGAATCACCTCCATGTGATTCTGTCTTTTTGTTTAAGAAGAATAAACAGAAAAACTCTTTCATGTGTTGTTAGAATTTTCTGCATGCCATATAATGTAATTTACAATTATAGTCCTATCACCATAACATGGGGTTGATTTCCGTTCCGAATGGGTGGTTTCCTAGGGGCGTCCAGTCGGAACGGAAATCAACTTATCTTACAGCAAACGTTTTAACATATGACATTCTTAATTTTGGTGATGTGAGTCAAATAATAAATTAATGGAGATGATTGAATGGGATATGTTCGTGAAAAGTTAATGATTACTACAGAAAGACTCGTTCTTAGATTATTTCAAACATCTGATGCAGAAACGGTTACAAAGCTTTGCAATAATTATAATATTTATAAAAGCACCATGTACCTCCCTTTTCCATATAGCTTAAACGATGCATTATCGTGGATGGAACATCATTACGATCATTTTATGGAGGATATTTCGTATGAGTTTGCAGTTACAGATAAGGAAACTGGCGAAGTATATGGAGCCATTGCATTATCGAATATTAAAGATTTTAATCAAGGGGAAATAGCCTATTGGATTGGCGAGGAGTATTGGGGAAAAGGCTATGCCACGGAGGCTGCGAAGTCGCTTGTACAATTTGCTTTTGAAGAAAAGAAACTGCATAAAGTGTTTGCCCGATATTTTTCATCAAACCTCGCTTCAGGAAAAGTAATGGAGAAGATTGGCATGAAACAAGAAGGAATTTTAAAGGATCATATCATCAAAGACGGAAAATATGAGGATTTAGTGTATTACGGAATAATTAATGAATAGCGAAGTTTCTCAAAAAGATGTTTCCGACCATTTAGTTCCTTTACCTTAATTCTACTTTTGTTAAGGCTGTTTTCTAAAAGATTATTGCTGTTAACATAAAAACAGAGTTACTCTACAAAATGTGTAGAATCAACTCTGTTTTTTGGTATGATGTTTTGTATATCAAATATGTAACTAAATCCCTCGTTTGTTTTGTAAAATGATAATAAAGTTATTTAATTTTAACAACTCAAACAAGCATAACACCGTTCTAAATTTAGGACGGGGTTAAAAATATAGTTGTTTGATTTTTGATGTAAGATACTTCACTATACTGAAAAATATAACAATAAGATCGTTTAAAAATCTAAGTTTTATTCAACAATCGCGCCCGATAATGAATAAGTCTTCATAAGAATAACGATAATTTTCTCTATTTACTACATAACTTAATTCCAGAGATTAAAGTAATAATTGCAAGTAGAGCTATACTTAACCATGCCCTATAAAGCGAGAAATCGCTACCATTTACAGCAGTTGGAGAGGTACCAAAATCATCAACATAAATCGCATTGTTCAAAAATTCTTTCTGCAATAACCATTATTCAACCACTAATCCAACCTTTTTCTTTTATTTAAAATGAAAAACACAACAATGCCAATTGCTACTGCCACTGTAGCCCAAATATAAATTTGATTTCTATTATGTTTACCACTTAAATTAACTTCTTCAATCGGGGGCTGTCCTTCTCCAAGTACCTCCAAATCCTCCTGTGAAGAACTCAACACACCGGTACGATCACACATGGTTGATACAAGCGATTTTGCCTCGTACATAATTGATTCGTTAGCATAAACCAAATATTCTTCTCCCTTTATAAAATTATATCCACAATCGCCTCCACCTTGACCAGTAGTAATGATAATTTGTGATTGTTCAACACCCTTCCAGGTGTTCGTTACCTCAAAAAGAACTGATTTAGTTGTATATCCTTTTAAACTTAGTTTCTCTTTTATATCAACAACTTTCCCACTAAATACGGCTTTTGAACGTTCAAATTCTTCTTCTACACTTGGTAAATCTGCACACGAACAAGCACTTGTAATCGAAGGAAAAGAGCCTATCATAAAAATACCAATAAAAATGAAAGCCAAAAGTGTCATTGCTTTCTTCAAATAAATCATCTCAATTTCACCTACCATCACCTAGGTTTAGTATTTTTTATAATATAATACTAATGTTAACATAAAAATCTAGTTTTGCTTGGTAATCTTATTCCATTAAATGGTCCTATTGTTGAATTGAGTGACTCACATTTTTAAAACAACTTTATTATCTCTGTACATCGGCTATAAAAACTAAATAGCCCTATATATGGCTCTTCACCAAAACGTGTGGTTGATTTCCGTTCCGACTGTGCGCTTTCCTGGGGGCGTCCGATGAGCCGCTTCACTCGCGATGCTCGCTCCAGGGTCTCATCTGTGACACTATGAACTGCACCCGAATTATTGGACTTTAAAATTCTAATAAAAGAGGTGCAGTTTGTGATTTCCGATGAACAAAAATTAACAGCTATTGTCGCTT
>NZ_JBNNTL010000003.1:0-221753 GCF_050278745.1 Lysinibacillus sp. NPDC094403
CAGCGTTCGTCCTGAGCCAGGATCAAACTCTCCATAAAAAGAAATTTGATTAGCTCAAATTGTTTTGCTGGCATCATGTTTGATGTCCAAAATTTTGTTTCGTTCACTAACTTGAGGTCAGCTACTAAAAACTTTATTGATTACGTTTTGCTTGTTCAGTTTTCAAGGTTCATTTCGTCGTTGTTTTCAGCGACTTTATTATCATAACTTGTATTCAACAAGAAGTCAACAACTTTTTTAAAATCTTTTTTAAAATCTTTTTTTCAAGTCGTCCTTCTTGTTAAGGACAAGTAATAATATATAATATATCATTTTTAAAATCAAGCTTTTTTCGAAAAAAAATTAAAAATCTTTTTCTCATCGACTACAAACAATAGAATTCCTACTAGAACAATTACTCCACCAATAATTTGTGTGGCTATTAAATACTCTTTAAAAATTAGAAGAGCTAAAATGGCCGCGCCAATTGGTTCAAATAATATCGCAATGGAGACTACATTTGTACTGACGTATTTGATAGACCAATTAAATAAAGTATGACCTAATAAGTTAGGAACTATCGCTAATAAAATAAACCATATCCAGTCCATATTAGAATAAGGGCCGAACGATTCACCATTAATAAGAACGTAGACGAATAACGTAATTGTACTAACAGCATAAACAATCATCGTATAAGTCACAAGAGATAACCTCTTACGTACATCTTGTCCAAATAAAAAGTAAGATGTAACAAGTACGCATGCAACAAGAGCAAGCATGTCTCCATAAAATGCAGTACCGCTAAGTTTAAAATCTCCCCAACTAATTAAAATACTACCAGCAATAGCAATCGCTCCTGCTAATATGGTTTTCAGAGTAATTTTCTCTTTAAAGAAAAAATATGTACCTAAAAATGCAAACAATGGCTGTAGTGCAACCAAAACTGTAGAACTTGCTACCGAAGTGAAATTGAGTGATTCAAACCACAAGATAAAATGGAAGGCTAAAAAACACCTGCAACTGAAGAAAATAGCCAATCACGTATTCTTAATTTCTTTATCTCATTAGTGTACTTCAAAAAAAATAGAGGAGCCATTATTAGTACTGAAAACAACATACGGTAAAATGCAATAACCCCTGCTTCTGCATTTGCTAATTTTACAAATACGGCAGATAAAGATACAGAAATAACTCCAATAAAAATAGGGATGTATGGATGAATTTTCGGTTTCTCCATAAAATCATCCTCCAACCACTTATATATGAGCATAATTACCTCCGGATTGCTTTCGCTTCCAAAACCATTTGTAGCTGACGCTTCACTTTCTCTACAAAAATATCTGCTCAAGAAATTAAAAATACTTATACTTCATTACTATCGTGATGTACAATACAAAAAAGTAATGTACATATAATAATGACACCTTGCATATCTCTTAGCAATACGAAATATCTGAGGAGGGTTGCGTATGGAGACCTTTGAAAATTTGATTACATATGAAGTTGGCATAAAATTAGTAATCGCAGCCACATTAAGTTTAGTAATCGGCATTGAAAGAGAATTAAAAAAGAAGCCTGTAGGATTAAAAACCAGCTTAGTTATCGCTACATTTAGCTGTTTATTAACAATCATTTCGATTGAAACCGCCTACTCAACACCCCCAAGATCAGGCGTTAATATTACAATGGACCCTCTACGCTTGGCTGCCCAAATTGTTAGTGGAATTGGATTTCTGGGAGCAGGTGTTATTTTAAGACGTGGGAATGATAGCATTTCAGGTTTAACAACTGCAGCAATGATTTGGGGAGCAGCCGGGATAGGAATTGCAGTTGGTGCAGGCTTCTATATGGATGCTACATTAGCTGTTATTATCATTGTTTTCGGAATTGAGGTTTTATCGCCGTTTCTAATGAAAATAGGACCAAAAAGGATTCGCATGCGAGAAATATCATTGAAAGTTCAAATTAACAACGATGACAATAGTGAATCCTTTCTACAATTTCTCAAGGAAAACAATATTGTCATCGAGAACATGCGCATTCTAGATATTCCAAATCATGATAACGTTTTTCACGAATTAGATTTACGCCTATCTTTAATTATCTCTGATAACTTATTGTCATTTTATCGTTCATTACGAGCACTACCTTATATAGAAAAAATCGAAATGGAAATTTTAAATTAGTTGGAGGATTCTTTCGTGGCAGAAATATTGAAACTATTAAAAAACGGTAATAAACCTTCTCTGCTGGCAGCGGTTGTCAATGCCTTTTTAGGAATTATTAAAGGTGCTGCCTTCTTCTTTACAGGTAATGTTGCCATGTTTGCAGAAATGATGCACTCTCTAGGAGATGCAGCAAACCAATTATTCGTTTATATCGGCTCGGCGCTTTCAAAAAAAGCACCGACAAAACAATTTCCTGGAGGCTTTGGCCGAATTGTAAATTTAGTTTGTCTTTTTGCAGTTATTATCGTGGCAATTCTTTCTTATGAGACTATAAAAGAAGGCTTGCATCATTTTATGCATCCTGCTGGAGAATCTAAAGGAATGCTCATTGCACTTGGCGTATTATTAATCGGTATTGTTTTAGAAGGGTCAGTTCTTGCGAAGGCTGCCGTTGAAATACTACATGAGGCTGGGCAGGAAAAAACGGGGATAATAACAGCTATTCCTAAAGCCATCCCCTATTTAAATCGTGCAAAACCAGCTACAAAATTAGTATTTATGGAAGACTTAGTTGCTACAGGAGGTAATGTCTTGGCCTTCGCTGCTATTTTAATCGCACATTTTACAGGCTGGACAAGAATAGAAGGACTTGTTTCAATGATTATTGGCTGTATGATGTTCTATGTAGTAGCAAAAGTTTTCCTTGATAATGCACGTGGAGTTATTGGTGAAACTGACGAAGAAATGCTCAATCATATTGCTCACCTTGTTATGGACGATCCAAATATTAAAGATATTGTTCGCTTAGAAGTCGTTAAAGAAGGTGAATTTTTACATGTTGAATTAGTTGCCGAAGCTGATCCCAACCTATCACTCGCTTTTCTAGATGATGTACGCGACCATTTAACAGAGGTCCTTTTAAGTCAGAAGGGCGTATCAAAAGTGGCCATTTTATTTGATGAGGATAATGGGAAACTTGATTGGGTGCATATTGGCGAAAGACCGGTAAACTCAACATTCAAACAATAACATCATTATCCAAAACATTTTTTCTAAATAAGATAAATAGCCAATTGCCATATTTCAGGCAGTTGGCTATTTTTTATACTTGTACTAGATGACTCTGACTTTGTTCTCGTTTAATTGTATCTCTTCATTACTTACAAAATTTGATTTGTAATCTTAAAAGTTAATACCATTTTTAATGCGATAATCTTTTTTACACCGTGCTGTTCAATAACGATTTTTGAAAATTTTAATGTTGCTAATCGATTAGCCAATGCATATTCTTCTGCATTTGTAATCCTTCTTCCGTCTGCATAGCAACCTAAAATGAAATTACCAGCATAAGAATCTTTCAATACATTAGGATGCATAGATTGATAATGGACCTCTGCAATCGAATCATCATTATTCATCATTTGATAAGACATCAAATAATGTTTTAAAGCACCTTTTAAATCAATCGCGATAGCTGTATCTGCTAATATTGTTCGATAATAAACTTGCACTATTTCAGCATCCCCTAAATAAGGTTTCACTTCTACAACGATTTCCCCAGAAGGACGTACAAACACTTGTACACTTGCTTTATTTACACCATCTGTAAAGGTAATATTCGTTTGACCAAATTGTAAGCTTTTCAAAAAAATATTTTGATCAAGTATATATCCCGAGACAATTTGATTATTCTCAACTTGCAGTGATTTCGCTTCAATTCCCAATACTTTTACACCATTTTGTATTTTATAAACATGCTGCTGAAATGACGTCTCTATGCATCGCAATGTGACACCGCGATCTTCAAGCAATTGTTTCAACATTTACTCTCTCTCCATCCTAGTTTATTATTGTCTTTATTTTAATAAACATAGTTGAACAGAATCTGAACAATTCTATAATTAGTTATTTACTTAGATTTTTGTAGATTTGAGAATTCGCACAACAAGTTCCAATAAGAAACATCACCAAAACTAATTAGAAGACGCAAATTTTCACTACGAACCACTCTCTTTCTCGCAAGAAGCTTTGCTTTGAGACGAAGGTAAAATATCCACAACAAAATCTGAACCTACATTTTCCTAATCAACATGCCTAAAAAAATACGAGACTACATCGTGTAGTCTCATATCCATTTTCAATATTAAAGTGAGTTTTGCAAAATTGTACGAACATCTTCTTCCAGTAATTTGTTGAAGTTTCCAAAAGGTCCATTTTGCATAGCATGCTCTACAATTTGGTTAAATTTCGAATCATCGATTTCATAATCTGCAAGGCGATTCGGGGCTCCTATCGAAGTCCAGAACGCCGATAAACGATCAATTCCTTCGTATGCAACCTCTTCTTGTGACTTACCTGTAGCGTCGACACCGAAAACGCGTGTTGCAATGCCTGCAAAACGCTCTGGATTCACAGGTACACTTAGACGCATCCAATGTGGTTGTAATATCGCTAAACCACCTGCGTGCGGAATATCGTAAACTGCAGATACAGCGTGCTCAATATTATGTGACGCCCAATCACCGCGAGAGCCAATTGATAAGAATCCATTTAACCCAATTGTTCCGGCTAATAAAATCGTTTCGCGTAACTTGATATTCTCTAAATCTTCTATTAATTTAGGCGCTGTTGTAATGACTGTCCGTAATACTCCCTCACACATTTCATCTGTAATCGGTGTATTCGTCGTATTATGGAAATATTGTTCAAGTACATGCGACATCATATCAACAATACCGTAAACTGTATGATTTTTTGGTACTGTCACTGTATTTGCTGGATTTAAAATCGAAAATTTCGGGAATACAGCAGGGCTTCCCCAGCTTAATTTTTCTTCTGTCGCAGCGTTTGTAATAACAGAGCCCGAGTTCATTTCAGAACCTGTTGCAGCTAGCGTTAATACCGTCCCAAGCGGTAAAGCGTCCTGCACAAATACTTTACGCTTTACAATATCCCAAGCATCGCCATCATATTTTGCACCAGCGACTATTAACTTAGAACAATCAATGACAGAACCGCCACCAACAGCTAGAACTAGATCAATTCCTTCTTTTTTACAAAGATCAATACCCAGTCTTGCTGTTTCCACACGTGGATTTGGCTCTACACCGCTTAATTCAAATATCGTTTTATCCGCTTCTTGTAATTTCTCGATGACTGCATTGTATACACCATTTTTCTTAATGCTGCCTCCACCATATACAACTAACACCTTTTTACCATACTGCGCTAACTCATTAGATAGCTTTTCTAGTGCTTCTTCACCAAAATGTAACTTCACTGGGTTATAAAATGTAAATGAATCCATTCAATTCGCCCCTTTCTAGTTGGATTTTCTCATATTTCTGTTGATGAAAGCAAAGATTAAACTTTGGACATATGCTCTTCATAAACTATCCATCAGTTCGTCCACCCTATCCATCGCCTCAACAGTTCTATCCGTCTGTTCAGATTTTGTTCAGTTAGCCCATGTATAGTAAAAGCTTATTACATGAAACAAAAGGAATTTTATTTATGCTTATTATTGTGATTATTAGCTGTGTCGTTATTATTGTTGGAAGTTTCATACTTATGTGCATACTGCAAATAAGGAAAGAGCGAAAAGAAAAAAGATGGTGTTAGAGCAACGTCTTGAACATCTTATTCAGACGAATAAAAAAAGAAAAAACGAGTCATCCCATTATTGAAGGAATGACTCGTTTCATATTTAAGTTTTGATTAAACCCATCCACGGAAGCGAGAAGCTTCTGCAGTGCGGCGAACACCTACCATATAAGCTGCTAAACGCATGTTAATGTTACGTGTTGTTGCTGTTGTATAAACGTTTTCAAATGCATCAACCATTTTTTTGTATAGACGTTCTTCAACTTCTTCTTCTGTCCAGTAATAACCTTGGTTATTTTGTACCCATTCGAAGTAAGAAACTGTTACACCACCAGCCGATGCTAATACGTCTGGTACAAGTAAAATGCCACGATCAGTTAAAATTCTAGTTGCTTCAGCAGTTGTCGGACCGTTCGCTGCTTCTACGACGATGTTTGCTTTAACGTTGTTTGCGTTGTCAGCAGTAATTTGGTTCTCGATAGCAGCTGGCACTAGAATATCACAATCAAGTTCTAATAATTCTTTGTTTGAAATTGTATTTTCAAATAATGTTGTTACAGTACCGAAGCTATCACGACGATCTAATAAATAGTCGATATCTAAACCTTCAGGATCATGTAGTGCACCATAAGCATCTGAAATACCGATTACTTTCGCGCCTAAATCATGCATAAATTTCGCAAGGAAGCTACCTGCGTTACCGAAGCCTTGGATAACAACGCGTGCACCTTTAATTTCAATGCCACGTTTTTTCGCTGCTTCTTGAATAACGATTGTTACACCTTGTGCAGTTGCACGGTCACGACCTTGAGAACCACCAAGCACTAGTGGCTTACCTGTGATGAAACCTGGTGAGTTGAATTCGTCCATACGGCTGTATTCATCCATCATCCAAGCCATAATTTGTGCATTCGTAAATACGTCTGGCGCAGGAATATCTTTTGTTGGTCCTACGATTTGACTAACTGCACGTACATATCCACGGCTCAATTTTTCGATTTCATCCATAGACATTTGACGAGGGTCACAGATGACACCGCCTTTACCACCACCGTAAGGTAGATCCACGATACCACATTTCAATGTCATCCACATTGAAAGCGCTTTAACTTCCTCCTCAGATACTGCTGGATGGAAACGTACCCCACCTTTAGTTGGTCCTACTGCATCATTATGTTGTGCACGATAACCAGTAAATACTTTTGTTGTACCATCATCCATTTTCACTGGAATGCGTACTTGTAGCATACGAAGCGGTTCCTTTAATAATTCATACATTGCTTCGTCATAGCCAAGTCTATTTAGAGCCTCTTGAATAACTACTTGAGTTGATGTGAACAGATTTAAGTTTTCAGACATATTAAATCGCCTCTTTGTTTTTTTTAATGATAGTATATCGGCATCATTGTAACATACTTCCGAATTAAAATGTGAACATTTTGTTAAATATTAAATACTTTTTCAATTTGTTCGATTGACCAATCCAAATCTTCTTGTGAAATAACAAGTGGTGGTGCAAATCGAATGACTGTATCATGTGTTTCTTTACATAATAAACCTAATTCTTTAAGCTTTTCACAGTATGGACGTGCTGCCTCTGTTAATTCCATTCCGATAAATAAACCACGCCCACGAACTTCTTTAATTACTGGGTTATTGATTTCTTTTAATTTGCCTTTAAAGTATTCACCAAGTTGGTGTGAACGCTCTGCTAATTTTTCATCTAGTAATACTTTAATTGAAGCAATAGATACAGCACATGCTAAAGGATTACCACCGAACGTTGAACCGTGTGATCCTGGATTGAATACACCTAAGATTTCACGATTTGCAGCTACACAAGAAATCGGGAATACACCACCACCTAAAGCTTTACCTAGGATGTACATATCTGGCTCTACTTCTTCCCAATCACATGCAAACATTTTACCTGTACGCGCTAAACCAGCTTGGATTTCATCTGCAATGAATAAAACATTGTTTTCACGGCATAGCTCGCGAGCTGCTTTTAAGAAGCCTTCAGATGGAATAACGATACCAGCTTCACCTTGGATTGGTTCAATTAAAAACGCTGCTGTGTTTGGAGTAATTGCAGCTTTTAATGCTTCTAGGTTACCGTAATCTACTAACTTAACATTCGGTAACATTGGACCGAAGCCACGACGATATTCTTCGTCAGATGATAAAGATACAGCAAGCATTGTACGACCATGGAAGTTACCATTACATGCAATGATTTCAGCCTTGCCATCCTCTACACCTTTTACATCATATGCCCAACGACGAGCTGCTTTAAATGCAGTTTCTACCGCTTCTGCACCTGTATTCATCGGTAATACCATCTGTTTATTCGTTAATTTACCAACAAGCTCATACCATTCACCAAGGTTTTCGCTATAAAATGCACGAGAAGTTAAAGTTACTTTATCAGCTTGTTCTTTTAACGCAGCGATAATTTTTGGATGACGATGTCCCTGATTCACAGCAGAGTAAGCTGATAGCATATCTAAGTATTTGTTACCTTCTGGATCTTTTACCCAAGCACCTTCAGCCTCTGAAATGACGATTGGTAGCGGGTGATAGTTTGCAGCACCAAAATTTTGAGTTTGTTCAATAACTTGTTCTGTTTTTGTCATGTAATATTCTCTCCTTACTTTCATGATGAAAAATCTATGGAAGACTGTTCTTCTATAAACTAAATAGGAATAATTTTATTCATCAGCATTTTCTGAATATAGAAAAAACAAGAATCTGCTCGCTACTCCTCGGTAAGCCGCCTCGACATTAGCGTCTGCGGTTCTTGCCGGGTTTGCTTTCCCAGGAGGAGTGTCGCAGATTCTCTCTTTTAAAATGATCTACTTATAGCCTTATCATCTAACTAATTATTTTTTAAACATTAAAGCATTTCAGAAGTTGTTTTTGCTTGCATGTGAAGTTGTAGATAGTCAGGGCCACCTGCTTTTGAGTCTGTACCTGACATATTGAAGCCTCCGAATGGTTGGTAACCAACGATTGCACCAGTACAGCCACGGTTAAAGTATAAGTTACCTACATGGAAATCTTCACGTGCTTTTTCTAAGTTCATACGATTATTTGTAATAACCGCACCAGTTAAGCCGTATTCAGTATCATTTGCAATATCAATTGCTTGATCGAAATCTTTAGCTTTTGTAATGGCTACAACTGGTCCAAAGATTTCTTCTTTCATAACTCGTGCAGAAGGAGCTACGTCTGCAAATACTGTTGGTTGGATGAAGTAACCAACTGAATCATCAGCTGTACCACCTGCAACAAGGCGACCTTCACCTTTACCAATTTCAATGTACTCTGTCACTTTATTGAAAGCTGCTTGGTCAATAACTGTTGCCATGAAATTGTTGAAGTCTGATGGGTCACCAACTGTTAACGTGTTTGTTAATTCAACTACACGTTCAACGACTTGGTCATAGACATCTTCAACGATAACAACACGAGAACATGCTGAACATTTTTGACCAGAGAAGCCAAATGCTGATTTTACGATAGATTGTGCTGCAAGCTCAAGATCTGCTTCTTTATCAACTACGATTGTATCTTTACCGCCCATTTCAGCGATAACACGTTTAATCCAAATTTGACCGTCATTTAATACAGATGCACGTTGGTTAATACGTAAGCCTACATCACGAGATCCTGTGAAGCTGATGAAGCGTGTTTTCGGATGATCAACTAAGTAGTCACCTACTTCTGCACCAGAACCTGGTACAAAGTTCACTGCACCTGCTGGAAGACCAGCTTGCTCTAATACTTCGATAAATTTATAAGCAACTACAGGTGTTGTTGAAGCTGGTTTTAATAATACCGTGTTACCTGTTACTAAAGCTGCAACTGTTGTCCCTGCCATAATTGCGAATGGGAAGTTCCATGGTGAAATAACAATCCCAATACCTAATGGAATATAGTCATAACGGTTGTATTCACCTGGACGGCTTTCTACAGGTTGACCTTCTTTAATACGTAACATTTGACGACCATAGTATTCTAAGAAATCGATTGCTTCTGCAGTATCTGCATCAGCTTCAGCCCATGGTTTACCTGCTTCTTTTGTTAAAAGTGCAGAGAATTCATGTTTACGACGACGGATAATTGCCGCTGCTTTGAATAGTACATCAGCACGAATGGCTGGATCTACTTTTTTCCAAGTTTTAAATGTTTCGTCTGCAGCTTGCATCGCTTTTTCAGCTAGTTCTTTGTTCGCTTTTGATACGCGACCAATTACTTCTGTTTTCTTTGCAGGATTATATGAAACGATTTTATCTTCTGTAGTAATACGTTCGCCACCGATAATAAGTGGATAGTCTTGACCTAAATAACTCTCTACTTTATTTAATGCCTCTAAATATGCTTTGTTATTTGCCTCTTGAGTAAAATCTGTGAATGGTTCGTGTTTGTATGAAATCATACTAAATCCTCCCTCGTGAGATGTGTTTTAAGTGTGCAAAAAACGTTGACGCAAAATATTTTTGCGTTTAGAATATTCTTACACTTATTATAATGCAAAATTTTGTTGCATATTTCAAGTAAAAAATTTTTTGAGGTGCACATTTTATGAAAAATTCTGAACCCATACTCCCTTTTTATGAGTTTATTGCAACAAATGTATCTGTTGGTATTCATGCTGTAGACCTTTCCGGCAAAACAATTATTTATAATACAAAGATGAAAGAAATTGAAGGATTTCATATTGATGAATTAGCAGATCGTTCTGTTATTGAAATGTTTTCCTTCCGCCAGCATGAAAGTACTTTAATGCGTGTATTACAAACAGGAAAAAAAGAAATTAATGTAAAACAAACTTATTGGAATAAAAATGGTCATGAAATTACAACTATTAATGATACTTTCCCACTTTATGTCAAAAATAAACTAATTGGAGCTATCGAATTTGCTCGTGACATTACATCACTCGAAAAATTAGTTTATCAGCCCCTTCGTCGATATGGTGAACCTTTAACATTCGATATGATTACAGCTGTTTCCGAATCGATGCAACAAGTTATCGCAAATGCAAAAAAAGCAGCAGCTGTGAAATTACCGGTATTACTAATTGGGGAATCGGGGACAGGAAAGGATTTAGTAGCAGAAGGCATGCACCATGCAGCATCGACTGACCCTGAAGCATTTGTAACTTTAGTGAGTCGTCGTTCTGCTCAATCTGTTTTAGATAAATTACAAGAGCTCTTACAGGATGACAAGTCATATACTTTTTTCTTTGAACGCATTGATTTTTTAAGTCTAGACATTCAAGAGCAACTATTAGAGATATTACAATCTCTTCCACAGTCTAAATACATGCTCATTGGGAGTGTAGGAAGCGATCCCATTACATTAATCGCAGAGAAGAAACTTTCAAAATCGCTGTATTATTTCTTTGCAACAATGGCCATCACCATCCCAAATTTAACAGATCGAAAAGAGGATATTCTTCCGTTTGTAGATGATTACTTTAGCCGCCATCGAGAACGCTTTGCTTCAAATATCGCGGAACTAGCACCTGATGTACGGGATTTATTTTTGCAATATGATTGGCCAGGAAATTTAAAGGAGCTCGAGCTATTACTAGATGAAATTGTGTCGTTTATGACCACTGAATCAACAGTTATCTCAGATTTACTTCCCATGCATTTTCGCTTTAAGGTACAGCAGCAAGACACATCCAATCACGAGCCAGAATTCTTTATGTTCCAGCAACAAAATGATGTTATGCCACTCGATGCTTATTTACGTGAAGCCGAATCATATTATGTGCAAAACGTCTTAAATTTATATGAAGGCAATATTACAAAGGCCGCTAGTGCGCTTGGCATGAGTCGTCAAAACCTACAATATCGAATTCGAAAAATAAAGAATCAATAATTTTCAGCTATAATTGAATACAAAAAAACGAGGATGCCTTCATACTTGAAAGCCTCCTCGTTTTTTCCCCTCATTAACAGGCAGTAATTATCTGTACCGAAATTGAAGCGTCAGGTCGCCTCAAATTTCAGCAAAAGCAAAGAAGTTAGGTAAAATAACTGCCTGTAAATGCCCGATTGGTGAATACTAATAATCAGTGGGGATAAAGAACTCCCCACTGATTAAAGTTTCACTTTACCCCGCATTAACAGGCAGTAATTTATCTGTACCGAAATTAAAGCGTCAGGTCGCCTCAAATTTCAGCAAAAGCAAAGAAGTTAGGTACAATAACTGCCTGCAAAAGCCCGATTGGTGAATACTAATAATCAGTGGGGATAAAGAACCCCCACTGATTAAAGTTTCACTTTATTGTCCTGACTGCTCGATCCAGTCTTGTAATTTATCTTTTAGGGAATTAAAACCATTTGCATCCGATTCATCTACACGGTCCTGCAATGATTTACGTGGTAGTACATCTTTTTTACGCAATGTTGCTGGGCGCTCCTGCAAAGCACGAATCGATAAACTAATTTTTTCGGCATCTTCATCGATTTCAAGTATCTTCACTTCTACCTCTTGCCCAACTGACAAAAATTCACTAACGTCCTTTACAAAGCCGTACGTAATTTCGGAAATATGCACAAGACCTTGTGTATCTTCGTCAAGCGCAACAAATGCACCGTACGGCTGAATACCTGTAACTTTTCCGTTCAACACGTCTCCTAATTCATATTTTTTTACCATAAACTTTGCCCACTTTCTTTTTGTTTGCTACGTATATATCACCATAAATTATAACATACGTGTATTAGCGGGGCAAAAAATCTCTTTATTCGTTAATAGCACTAATTAGGTAATGTTGCTCACCATTTTTATTTACTACAGAGGTTAATTTAAAGGATAATCGCTGTCCAATTTCTCCATGCGCCGCATTTTTTACAGCGGCATTAATAGTAAGTGACGCCCCCTCTATTTCATGAAGAGCTTTAAATTTTTCCATCCCATCAAACTGTACAACTGTATTTATATCTAAATCATCAGTTAATAGTCTTTGAGCTACTTCTCGATCCCCGATTCCATGTGCATATAAAAATAAACTAACGATATTAATTGGATTTAATGTGTCAATAATTGTATCATCCCCCGTCTCTACATACGAATTGTAAAGAGTTTTAGTTTGCTCAATCCAACCATCATTAATTGCTATACTTGTTGTCCCATCCTCCGTCTGCATAAATAAGTCTTCTCGTGCATATAAAATTCCCATCCATATATCGTATGTTGTTAACTGTTCTAGAGTTTTAGATTGTCCAGTTAACTTTATTTCATCTAGTATTAATTGAGCTGTTTTGCTCATTGCCTCACCATATTCGCCATTCGCAATAATCGTTAATAGATTCATGTATTCAGGCTTATATTGCCCAGTTTTTGTACGAATTGGATTAGTGTCAGTCCCTTTAAAAATGGTAAGCCATGCATTTTCAAACTCTCCCTTCAATACGTTAAAATTATCCATGTCTGTAGAATTATCTGCTACAAGTGTTTTTTCATAAAGACGCAGAATAGTTGCCGAATCCTCTATAGAATAGAGTAAATCCCCACCAACAAGTAATGTGCCAGTAGCCAAGTATTTAAAATATCCTAATACACTTGGGTGAAGGCGATCAATGTATTCGGGCGCGTCTTTCCCGAATACAGGATTTGGTCGAAAACTATAACTTTGTCCATTATATTGCAATTCAAAATCTTGCTTTTTAGCCGTAGCAATTAATTTATTTAGGTCTTCTGGGAGACTTTTTGGTTTTTGAGATAATACTTTTTCATACTGAGCAAGCTTATTAGAATAATAGTGTGCGATTTCTTCTACTGAGTAAGAATATTTACTATAAAAGTAATAAGATTCTTTATATGACATTGGATCTGCGTAAGTTTCTATACTCTGTATTCGCTCACGTGGTGTTTGTAGATTATCCAATATATCTGTTTCTACTCCTTTTCTAAAGTCATCATTTGCGTTCTGTAGTCTTAAAATCATCTCTTTTCTTTTAGATAAATCGTACAATTCATTATCTGCAATTTGAACTATTTCACTAAACTCTTTCTCTGGTATGTCGAGCTCTTTACGCATATGCTCACGCTTTTCTTGATATTTTTTTGTAAGGTTTGAAAGCCATTCGTTATATTCTTGTTCTTGTTTCTGTTTTTGGTTTTGTCCAGCAGTTTGATCAAACGTAGACGGATTCATAACATACGACGAAACAAAAACACTTAATAAAAGTACACTTGCAATGCTTGCTATCCAGACAGTTGGCTTTTGCCATCTTGAAGGGGGCTTTTTTGTTGTTACTGTTTCTGGTGATTGTTGTGTTGCATTTTCTGCCTCGATTTGTGCGAAAACGGCTTCTGGATCTAACTGTGGTTCCATACGATCATAGGATTTTTTTAGAAGTTCCATTCGTTTTTCAAATTGTTTATCATCCATTTTCAACACTCCCCTCTTGCAATAACCCCGCTTTGAGCTTTTCCTTTGCACGTAAAAGACGAACTTTGACAGTTGATAACGAAATATTTAATACCTCCGCTATTTCCTCATACTTTAATTCATGAAAGTAAAATAATATGATAGGATAACGATATTTTTCATCAAGTGCTTTAATAGCATTATGTAATAGCCTATCCTCCTCAAAATTAAGGACATGCTTTTCTGCGGAAGATGAGGGCATTTGTTGCTGAGCATTTAGCCTTTCTTCCTTTACCTGCTCTCGTTGTTCTTTGCGATAATAATCACGCGTGGCATTCAATGTGATTTTATAGAGCCATGTCGTAAAACGATCCTGCTTAAATTGATCTAAAAAACGATAGAGCTTCACAAATACCTCCTGTGAAACATCTGCTAAATCATTACTATGAACGCCGCATTGAAAGGCAAATTTTTCAACTGTTCGTTGATGTATTCGGATTAGCTCTATATAGGCGTCTTTGTCTCCTTGCTGAGCTCTTTCGATTAATTCAATTTCTGTCACAGCCATCCCTCCTTTGTGTATGAAACGAAACATCACTCCCAATTGTTACATATTTTACTTATTATTAAAAATCTATGTATTTTTCCGGTAAGATTTGTAACTCCGCCGCTAAGACCCCAAATTTCGCCGGTTGAACCAAATATTTAGTTA
Source organism: Lysinibacillus sp. NPDC094403 (assembly GCF_050278745.1). Taxonomy (NCBI): domain Bacteria; kingdom Bacillati; phylum Bacillota; class Bacilli; order Caryophanales; family Bacillaceae; genus Lysinibacillus; species Lysinibacillus sp. NPDC094403. The sequence goes on from NZ_JBNNTL010000003.1 coordinate 14,861, forward strand.
CTAGAACTACCTCTGCTGTATGTATGAACTAATTTACTGAAATTTGCTTGTGTTATGAGAAAATATTGCGGTAAAATAAAACTTTAGTATAAGGAGGATTTATTTTCGTGTCTTCGAGAGATCAATTTACAACTAAAATTGGGTTTATTTTAGCTGCTGCTGGAAGTGCTATAGGATTAGGAGCTATTTGGAAGTTCCCTTACATGGCGGGTACTAACGGCGGAAGTGTCTTTATTTTACTATTTATCCTATGTACATTTGTCATCGGCTTGCCGGTGTTAATTGCAGAATTTATGATTGGACGCCGTGGGCAAAAGGATGCCGTCACGTCGTTTAAGGAACAAGCACCAGGAAAACCATGGTACTTAATTGGATGGGGTGGCATGATTATTGCCGGTCTAATACTTTCATTCTATAGTGTTGTTGGCGGCTGGATTTTAAGCTATTTGGGTCGCGCTATAACATTCCATCTCAATAGTTCAAATGGTAATTATGCAGATTTGTTTGGTAACATCATTTCAAGCCCATTTGAAGCAGTGCTTGTACAAGGATTATTTATGTTATTAACTGTTGTGATTGTATCAGCAGGTATTCAAGGCGGTATTGAAAAAGCAAGTACTTGGATGATGCCTCTATTATTCATCTTCTTCATCATATTAGTTATACGCTCTTTAACATTGGACGGTGCAATGGAAGGTATCAAATTTATGTTCGTCCCTGATTGGTCCTATTTAAATGCAGAAACATTTTTAAAGGCGCTTGGACAAGCATTCTTCTCGTTAAGTGTTGGGATCGCGGTAATGATCACATATGCTTCCTATCTACCGAAATCAGAAAAGATCGGAAATTCAGCCATCAATGTTGCATCGATGAATATCATTATTTCTTTACTTGCAGGTCTTGTAATTTTCCCAGCAGTGTTTGCACTTGGCTATAAACCTGATCAAGGTCCTGGCCTAGTATTTATTATTTTACCTGCTGTTTTTGAGCAATTACCTCTTGGTGGACTGTTCCTAACGATTTTCTTTGTACTCTTACTCTTTGCAACTGTTACTTCTTCCATTTCCATGTTAGAAATTGTCGTGGCTATCGCAATTGGAGATAAGCCTGAAAAGCGGAAAAAAATCGCTTGGATTGGCGGTATTATTATTTTTATCGTTGGTATTCCGAGTGCACTATCATTCGGCATCCTATCTGATGTAAAAATTTTAGATCGCTCTATTTTCGATTTTGTAGACTTTTTGACAAATAGTATTGGTATGCCAATCGGAGCCTTCCTGATTTCTATCTTTGCAGGTTATTATTATACAAAAGATATTTCTCGTAAGGAGCTTGCCACTTCTAGTCTGATGTTCAATATTTGGTATATTTCAATTCGTTATGTTTCCCCGATCGCTATATTTATCATTTTCATTCAGGGGATTTTACCGTTGTTTAAATAAAAAAAACGAGGTTGTCTAAAATTGAAAGACAACCTCGTTTTCTATAGAAAAGCAAAAGCATCATTGCGACCGGATTCGCTTTCACAGATTGTGAAGTTATTAGCCTGAGTTCCTCTATTTCAGCGGATGTTTTTTGTGCGAAAGCGTAGTGCTAACATAGCGACAGCAACAACAGATGTTTGGATACTCGCTGAAATAAGTTAAATAATACATTTTGCTTCAAATTTTATCGCAATAAGTTTGTATGAAATAGCTACACAATCTTCAAATGGAATCCATTCTTCAAACGAATGCTCATATGTTTCTTGTATAACCTTTGCAAGAGTAGATGGATCATCAATACCTTGCAATGCTGCTACAACATCTGCTGTTTCAGTATCATAATGGTCTGGACCTAAGTGGAATGGATCCCACTCCTCTAGCAGATGTACGGCTGCTTGATTCATTTTTATATTTTCCAAAATACTCACCTATTATCCTTTTATCATACTCGTATGATACCATAGTAAATAAAAAAGAAAAGAGTGATTTGCTTGTCTATTTTCGATCAAACTATTAAACGTCGTTGTACAAACTCTGCAAAATGGGACGCAATGGAAAACGTATATGGGCTACAAGATGCTTCAGACATCCTACCAATGTGGGTAGCTGATATGGATTTTACTGCTCCAATAGCCGTATCAAAAGCGCTACAAGAGCATGCTGAAAAAACTGTTTTCGGCTATAGCTTTGTTAGCGATGAAGCTATACAAGCGATCGTAGACTGGCAGAATGCTCATCATGATTGGCACATTGACAAAGAATCAATTGTTTTCTGTAATGGTGTTGTCGCTGCTTTAGCGGATAGTATCAAGGCACTGACAAATCCAGGAGATAAAGTACTTATTTCCTCACCCGTCTACCCACCATTCTATAACATCCCGAAAAGTAATGCTCGAGAGATTGTTAATTGTCCTTTAGTAGAAAAAGATGGGACATTTGTTTATGACTTTGAAGCCTTTGAGAAAGCACTTGCTCAAAATGTGAAAGCCTACATATTGTGTAATCCACATAATCCAGGGGGCTATGTATGGGATGAAACTACATTAAAGGAAATCGTACGACTATGTGCAAAATATGATGTAGTGATTATTTCCGATGAGATTCATTCTGATTTAATGTTGGATGGCTCAAAACATACACCATTAGCAAAAATCGCTGGTGATGAAGTTAATCGTATTATTACGTGCATGGCACCGACAAAAACATTTAATCTAGCGGGTATTCAAGTTGCTTATATGATTGTGCCGGATAAGGAAAAGCGTATGCTACTAGAAGCCGTTCATATGGCTAGTGGGCAAGGCTCATTAAATACCTTTGCTTCTGTTGCACTTCATGCTGCTTATAATGAGGGTTCTCCATGGTTGGATGAAATGCTTACTTACATTTCAAACAATATGGACTATGTGATTGCTGAATTAGAACAATTAGATGGTATCCATATTACAAAACCTCAGGGCACTTATTTGCTTTGGATTGATTATCGAGAATTAGGACTTGATGAAGAAGAAATCATGAAACGCTTGCTGGAAAATGGCAAGCTAGCATTAGAGCCTGGGACAAAATACGGCGAAGAAGGTAGCGGCTTCCTACGTATGAACGTTGCTTGCTCATTTGATACAGTGAAAGACGGTGTTCAACGCTTTAAGCAAGCACTTCAGCGATAGTAAGTAAATAGTGAAGGATATCTCAAGTTTTTACGAGATATCCTTTTTTGTTTAGAAATATATCTCATAAGAAGATTAAGCATCTAGAGTATGGTGCGAAGACAAATAATACATGAGTTGATTTAGCATAAGATTAATGAGAAATTATGATGCCTCGCAGTCATTAACGGCTGCGAGGCATCTGGCTTCCCATGAAAAGCGGGTTTTTTATAGCTGATTGTTTGTATTATTTTTCTCTGAAAGAATACGTGCTTCGAGTTCCTTTGATTTCATTTCTTGTTTCTTAGAAATCTTACGGAAAACGGTAAATACAACAATACATAAAATAAGCATGATTAAAAATTCAAAAGCTGCTGGAATATAGCCTGATTTATCTTCAGGGAAATATAAAAATTGATACATTAAATGTTCCATGTTTTACACGTCCTTACAATTATTATTCAAAAACTGTAATTGACTCGATTTTCACATCTTCTAATGGTTTATCACGGAAGTCTTTTTCTACTTCTGCAATTTTGTCGATAATGTCCATTCCTTCAACAACATGACCAAATACTGTGTGTTTATGGTCTAACCAAGGAGTACCACCATTTTGAGCATATGCTTCAATAATTTCTTCTGGGAAGCCAGCACCTTGTAATTGGCGAAGCATATCACTTGGAAGGTGCTTCATTTGTACGATAAAGAATTGTGAACCATTAGTGTTTGGACCCGCATTTGCCATTGAAAGGGCACCGCGCAGGTTAAATACATTATCAGAGAACTCATCCTCGAAAGAGTTACCCCAAATTGATTCACCGCCCATACCTGTACCAGTTGGGTCACCACCTTGAATCATAAAGTCTTGGATAACACGGTGGAAAATGATCCCGTCATAGTATCCTGATTTCGCATGGCCTAAGAAGTTTTCAACAGTTTTTGGTGCATGCTCTGGGAATAATTTAATTTTGATGGCACCTAATGTTGTTTTCATTTCTACAAGTACTTCGCCTTCTAGTACTTCTGTTGTTAATTGTGGAAACATTGAAGTCTCTCCTTTAAATGTAAAATTTCAGTTTCAATGAAAATGATAGTACTATCATTTCTGACCTCATTTTAGTCTAACATACTTCTTAACGGTTTTCTTCACCAAAGTATTGACGATTTTTTGCACTTTTAATTTTTTTGCTTATACCGTGGGGTTGATTTCCGTTCTGGCTGGATGCTTTGTTGGTCACGAAGGAGTTATCACAGTACTGTTCTTCGGTTAAGAAATATTCTTTCATAGTAACCCCCTTAGTATATTTTTTATGATTGCTCATATATTACTTTGATTGATCATAAATTGGAAAATATCGGAATAAAAAGATGGAGTGCAAAAGAGGATTATATGAATATTAATAAAAAAAATGGAGGGATTAAAATGAAATTTATACAAAAAATAAGTGTAATCGGACTGTCGGTATGTATGTTGAGTATCGTTTTTTCATCTACCAGCATGGCAACAAAAATCGTTACAGAAGAGCACCTGAATTCAGTCAATAATAAAAATAAACAAGAAGTTCCTGATTACAAAAACGACTCCGCCAAAATATTAGCCCAAGAAACAAAAACGGTACTCATTAAAACAGTAAAAGAAGACAAATCATTATTAGAGCAAAAAACAAAAGACTTTGAAGAAAAAATGAAGATGGAACAAATAGCCTTTATTGAAGAGGGATTGAAAAAAGCAACAACGCTTCAAGATGTAGAAAAAGTAAAAAGTGAAGCAGCCAACTTATTAAAAAAAGAAAAAGAATTGTTTAAAGCGGAAAGTGAAAAATATGTAAAAACAAAGATTGATATGGAAAAAGTGAACTTAGCGATGATTTCAAGTTCATATAAGACGGTTAAAGATGACTTTTTCACCTTTAACAAACACAGATTCTATTACTATGATGTAGATAAAAATGAATTTGTTCCAAACGATAAAGTAAATAAAACAGAAGAAGTAAAAGAATTTGAAAAAAAACATAAAGAAGATACAAAAGTAAAAGATAATCCAATCAACACCTTAATCCTGTTTATTCTCCTTGGATTGTTATGTATAATTCCTCTTTTCATAAGTAAAAGTCAAAAAAACAAAGCGTAAGCTATTTTGATGCTATTAGCCTTCGTTCCTCTATCGCTAATCCTCAACGAGTTTCACATCAACCTATATATGGCATACGATTTAACAAACGTCATCTCCAACTTCATAGCAAAATTATTTGATAAATACAAATAGGTCGGAACGCGTATTTGGAAACTATCCAAATTATGTTATTCTGTTGAGTGACTCATATTTAGAGTGGAGGCACACATGAAAAAGGCTTTTGGTTTTTTTATCATTTTACTATCCTTACCTGTCCTTTGGTGGATTACTACAAACATTAGGACAGAAATAAATGCGGCACAAGTGCATGAGGAGCAAATTGCTAGCGCTATTCATTTACCGGAAGTACAGCCACAGCTTCCAATAACACTTATAGATCGAAACGGCAGTACATTTAGCGAGGAATATGTCGAATGGCGGCAACCTCTAACATTACAGGAAATCCCAAAAATTGCCCAGGAAATTTTCATCTCAAGTGAGGACGCTCATTTTTATGACCATATCGGCTTTGACTTTAGTGCTATCGTCCGTGCAGTTGTTGCTAACTCAAACTCAAATTCAGCTTCTCAAGGTGCTAGCACTATTACACAGCAGCTAGTTCGTATGCGTTATTTATCAGACGAAAAAACATATGAACGAAAATTAACAGAGATTTTTTACTCCTATGAGCTTGAGAAAGAATTTGATAAAGACGAGATTTTAACGATGTATCTAAATGAAGCCTATTTTAGCAATCAAGTTTATGGAATTGGTGGAGCAGCTACATATTATTTTCAAAAACCTCTCAAAGAATTATCTATAGCTGAAATTGCATTTATTGCTGCCATTCCAAATAACCCATCACTGTATAATCCTTTAAAAAACTTTGACAAAACAAAGGCGAGACAGGAACGGTTATTAGATACACTCACAGCGAGTGGCGCTATAACAAAAGAAGAAGCTATTACATATAAAGCCGAAACTATAACATTAAATGTAAAGAATAAAGCTCAAAGCTACCCTATGTACAGCACTTACGTCCTGCAAGAGCTTAGATGGTTAGTTGCAGAAAAAGAAGGCTATTCAGATCGTCTTGCAAACACACAAAGTGAGGAAGAAAAGAAAAAAATCAAAGCGCAGTTAGACAATCGACTCAATACGTTATTCCAAAATGGATTAACGATTTATACCGCGCTTAATCCAGACAAACAAGCACATGATGAGGGAAAAATGACTGCAATTCTAGGCTCAGGTAAATTACAAGCAGCTGGAGCAGTTATTGACAATAAAAACCGTGAAGTGGTTAGTCTTTATGCTGGGAAAAACTATGAAAAGTTTGGTTATCATCGTGCCTTTCAAGGTACTCGTCAGCCAGGCTCTGCTTTTAAGCCACTAGCGGTATATGCTCCTTTCTTTGAAACTACAGCACACACACCTGATTCTATAGTTAGTGGTGGCAGTTATTGTGTCGGTTCATTTTGTCCGCAAAACTATGGAGGCTTTAAATACGGTGATGTACCAATTCGAGTAGCATTTCAATATAGCTACAATACATCGGCTCTCCGTCTCTTTAACACAGTCGGAATTGAAACGGCCTTTAGTTACTTAGATCGCTTTCACTTCCGCTCTATCGTAGCAAAAGACCATAATTATGCTGCCTCTTTGGGAGGATTAACATATGGTGTTACAGCACTTGAGCTAGCAGACGCCTATACAAGCTTTATAGACGGCTCATATGTACTCGCTCATAGCATTCGTAAAGTGACAACAGCTGATGGAACGGAACTTTACAGTTGGAATTCAGAACGCGATCAAATTTGGTCACCAAAAACTGTTAAGTATATGCGTTCGATGCTTGCAGATGTTGTTACTAAAGGTACAGGACAAGGCGTTTATAGTAAAAGTAACTATGTCGGTGCCAAAACGGGAACAACTAACAACTATCGTGACTACTGGCTCGCTGGATTAAATAATGAATACACTGCAGCAGTATGGCTTGGCTATGATAAGCCACAATCTATGGAGAGTTTAGAAGCGTATAAGATTCATCACAAGCTATTTAATGTTTTACTGGAATAAAGTTAAAAGAAGCAGCCCTGAGTGGAATTCATCACTCTAGGCTGCTCTTTTCATTATTAACTATGTAATTTAATAAATGTTTAGTGTAAACCGAGGCATTTAATGAGCAAACGGTAAGCTTGCCAAGATACCATTATACAATTTTAAAACTACATAAACTAATAGCGCTAATAGTATTGTCCACATAAAAAGCTCAAATACTAGTAAGCCAATCGTTCCACCCATCGACATAAATTGACTCATTTTATAGATAAGGTAAATAAAATAGATAAAAACAGTTAAGACAAAAATACCTACTAAAACGTAAATAAATTGAATAGCAAAGGCTGAACATATTGCGCCAACTAATAAAATGACATATCCGCCTCGTGCTTGATTAACTGTCGCACCATCATTATCCTTTGAGAAAAATAACATTCCTAGCTCATGAATAGTTTCCCCTACTAATTTTAATGCTGAAAATAGCATAAAGAAGATCACAGCAAAGACAATTAGCAAAAAAACACGTAGCTCGAAATCGGATAAAAACTCACGCATGCCGGAATAAACACCAATTGCATGAAAAACTTGCAACGATTCACTTACTGCATACATCCCAAATGTCAAACTAAATAATAAAATTGTAATTAATGGTAGATAACCATAAATATAAGGGTTCCTCATAAAAAATTTTTTCCTCTGTTTTTATTGATAACTTCCTATTTATAATATAGCCAAAATTCCTCCACTATCGCAAGCTAAATCCTATGAGTACATATGCACTCATACAAAAAGTACGTTATAATTAACATACTTACCTGCATAAAGGAGGATTTTTTTGTTACAAGTACTTTATATTTTCATTCCAATGCTTGCCGCAATATTTGTGCCATTTCTATATAAAAGCATTAAAAATATTCACACAGGCTGGTTTGTTCTTGCAGTACCTGCTACACTCGCGATTATTTACGCAACTTACATCGCCAAAGTAGCAGATGGTAAAGTATTTCTTCAAGAGCTTCCTTGGATTCCATCGCTTGATATTTCCATCGTATCTTATTTAGACGGACTTAGCTTGCTATTCTCATTACTGATTACTGGAATTGGCTCATTGGTCGTACTTTACTCTATTTTTTATTTAGACAAACATAAAGAAAAATTACATAATTTTTATGTTTACTTATTATTATTTATGACCGCAATGCTAGGAGTAGTACAGTCAGATCATTTAATTACACTATACTTCTTTTGGGAGTTAACATCTATTTCATCATTTTTACTTATCGGCTACTGGTATAACCGTGATGCCTCTCGCTTTGGGGCACTTAAGTCAATGATGATTACAGTCGGTGGCGGCTTAATGATGTTAGGAGGATTTATCCTTCTTTATATAATGGGAGGAACGTATTCGATCCGTGAACTTATTGTAATGGCACCTGATTTAGTACAGAATCCGCTGTTCACTTGGTCGCTCGTTTTAATACTTCTAGGAGCATTTACGAAATCTGCACAATTCCCATTCTACATTTGGCTACCAGATGCAATGGAAGCGCCAACACCAGTTAGTGCATACCTTCACTCTGCAACAATGGTAAAAGCAGGTATTTATTTAGTTGCACGTTTTACACCAATTTTCGCTGTTTCTGAGCTTTGGGTATGGCTCGTTACTGGCGTAGGTATCGTAACGCTATTCTGGGGTTCATTCTTTGCAGTGAAGCAAACAGATTTAAAAGGAATTCTTGCTTTCTCTACAGTCAGTCAACTTGGACTTATTATGTCATTACTCGGCGCTAGTGCCTTAGCATTTCATAGCAACGGAGCAACAGATACTATTAAATTTGCTGCTTTCGCGGCAATCTTCCACCTTATTAACCATGCAACGTTTAAAGGAAGCCTTTTCATGATTGCAGGTATTGTCGATCATGAAACAGGTACACGTGATATTCGTAAACTCGGTGGCTTAATGAGTGTTATGCCGCTTAGCTTTACAGTCGCGGCTATCGGAAGCTTATCAATGGCAGGTCTACCACCATTTAACGGCTTCTTAAGTAAGGAAATGTTTTTAACTGCCATGCTTGCACTACAAAATTTTGAATTTTTCGGCTTTGATACATGGGGAGCTCTCTTCCCGATTATTGCTTGGATTGCTAGTATTTTCACATTTATCTATAGCTTCTATTTTGTTTTCAGAACATTTACTGGTAAATATACACCAGAAAAATTACCTCATAAACCACATGAGGCACCGATCGGCATGCTAATTTCGCCGATGATTTTAGCAGCATTAGTCGTAACAATATTCTTTATTCCGAACCTAGTTGGGGATACTTTTGTAAAGCCAGCAGTACAAGCTATTCAGCCATTCTTATATGATTCACCAAAGGATATTGATATTCATGTGGCAGCTTGGCATGGTGAAATTACACCTGAACTACTCATGACTTTTGGCATAGTAATTGTTGGGGTTCTATTGTTTGTAGCATTACCGAAATGGCAGGGCATTTATCAAAAATTCCCACGAGCGTTAACATTAAATAATGCATACGACAAGATTATGCTCGGTCTTGATGTTGGGTTAAATCGCGTATCACGCCTTTATATGACGGGCTCTATGCGTCACTACCTGCTGTATATGTTTAGTAGCATTGCAGCAATTGTAATAGGTTCTTTATTTGTGAAGAATGCCTTTACTGTCTCCTTCGAAGACACTGCACCTATTCATCTTTACGAAATCATTTTAGTTTTGGTGCTAGTTATTGGAACATCCATTACAATTTTGGCAAAGTCACGTTTAACAGCCATTATAGGTCTTGGTGCTGTGGGCTACACAGTGGCATTATTCTTCGTTATTTTTAATGCTCCTGATTTAGCATTAACACAGCTTGTCATTGAAACGATTTCTGTTGCGCTATTTTTACTAGCGTTCTATCATCTGCCTAAGCTCGGAAAACGAGAAGAGCGCATGAGATTCCAATTAAATCGCGCAATTGTTTCAATTGCAGTCGGTGTTATGGTCACTCTTGTAGCGCTATCTGCACAATCACAAAAATTGATTCCATCTATTTCGAAGTATTACGAGGAAACAGTTCATTCAAAAGCCGGCGGTGGAAACATTGTCAATGTTATCTTAGTAGACTATCGTGGCTTTGATACATTATTTGAAATTACAGTGTTAGCTATTGCTGGGATGGCCATTTTAGCAATGATAAAGCTACGCATGAATAGAAAGGAGAAAACTCATGAAAACAAATGATGTAATTATACAATTTACAGCAAAAATTGTATTCTTCATTATTTTCTTCTTCTCCATTCATATTTTCCTTGCTGGTCATTACACACCAGGAGGGGGCTTCGTTGGGGGACTTTTAACATCGAGTGCTATCGTGCTCTTAGTCCTTGCTTTTGATTTAAATACGGTTCGTAAGGTTTTACCAATAAATTATACGTATTTAACTGCAATTGGCTTACTACTAGCACTTGCAACAGCCGCTTTCCCAATGTTTGTAGGGAAACCGTTTTTTACACATTTCTTTGATTATTTCGATTTACCGCTTCTAGGCAAACAGTCATTACACACGGCTATGCTTTTTGATAGCGGTGTCTATCTGGTTGTTGTCGGCGTTACGATGACCATTATTCAAACGATTGGGGAGGATGAATAATGGAAATAATTATGGCGTTTGTCATTGGCTTTTTGTTTATGGCAGCGATTTATTTAATCTTATCTAAAAGCTTATTGCGCATTATTATCGGGACAGGGCTTTTAAGTCATGGAGCCCATCTTCTCATTTTAACGATGGGCGGGCTCGGTGGAGAAGCACCACCTGTATTAAAAGAAGGGGCAAAAACTTTTGCAGACCCATTACCACAGGCGCTTATTTTAACAGCCATTGTTATTAGCTTTGGGGTAACAGCTTTCTTCCTTGTACTTGCTTACCGTTCTTATCAGGAGCTCGAGACAGATGATATAAGCTTAATGAGAGGAAGTGATGAGGATGAATAACTTCCTTCTACTGCCAATTATCATTCCGTTTTTCTTCGGCATGATTTTAATGTTTGGGCAAAAAAATTTAAAATACCAGCGTTCATTCGCATTACTTGGTATAGGGCTCGCACTTATATCGGCCATTTCACTGCTTATAAAAGTGAAAAATGATGGTATTCAAAAGGTGACGTTCGGTGATTGGCCTGTGCCGTATGGCATTACGATGGTTTCTGATATGGTGTCCGCACTGCTTGTCACAACAACGTTGCTTATCACCCTCTTTGTTGTTTGGTATGGCTTCGGTTCTATCACAAAGGAGCGTGAACGCTTCTTCTATTATCCTGGCATCATGTTTATTTTAACTGGGGTTAACGGTGCATTTACGACAGGCGATATTTTTAACCTTTTCGTGTTCTTCGAGGTATTGTTAATGGCCTCTTATTTGCTCATCGTTCTTGGGGGCGAAAAAGGACAGCTTAAAGGTTCCATTAAATATATTTTAATTAATGTTATATCATCTGCATTATTTGTTATTACAGTCGCCTTCCTTTATTCGGTAGTAGGTACATTAAACATGGCAGATATTGCAGTAAAAATTGCTGACATCAATCAACCAGGAATTGTTACTGTTATAGCTGTTCTATTTTTAATGGTATTTGGGTTAAAAGCGGCTATTTTCCCGTTATACTTCTGGCTTCCAACTTCTTATGCGGCAGCACCTATACCAGTGCTAACGCTATTTGGTGCACTACTAACAAAGGTTGGCATTTACGCAATTACTCGAACATATACACTGTTCTTTGTTCATGATTTATCGTATACACATGATTTACTAATGGCATTAGCAGTTGCAACAATTATTGCTGGCTGTATTGGTGCACTTGCCTACCATGATGTTAAGCTCATCATTATATATAATATTGTCATTGCTGTAGGTGTTATTTTATTCGGCGTATCTCAAATGAATGAAATCGCCCTAAAAGGTGCAATGTTCTATTTAATTCATGACATGCTTATTAAAGCAGCGCTCTTTATGTTGATCGGTATAATCATCTACATTACTGGCACATCTGATTTACGAAAAATGGGCGGTCTCATGAAGAAATATCCTGCTCTTGGTTGGTTCTATTTAATTGCAGCATTTGGTTTAGCAGGGATTCCCCCACTTAGTGGCTTCGTTGGAAAGCTCTTGATTGTACAGGGAGGTTTTGAAGCAGGTAGTAAATGGAGCAGTATTTTTATTTTAGCTTCGTCACTTCTCGTTTTATTGTCTGTTATTCGTATTTTCCTTTATGCCTTTTGGGGTGAAGAAAAAGAAACAACGGGTACTGTCGATAAAAAAGTCTACTATACACTATTTGTGCCTACTGTTCTTCTAGTGCTCATTACTGTAGCGTATGGTGTAGGCTCTGAATGGATTACTCCATTTATGGACGATGCGGCAAAACTATTAAGTGATCCATCTATTTATATAGATGCTGTAATGAAGGGGGATTAGAAATATGGCATTTCAAATTGTTTTAAATTTTGTACTTGCCTTTGTTTGGATGTTCCTTTCTTCTAATTACACAGCAACAGGCTTTATCGTTGGGTTCATTCTCGGTATTATATTGCTCATTATTATGCGTAGATTTTTTGCTAGCCGTCTTTACGTCTACCGTATATGGGCAATCATTAAACTGACTTTTCTCTTTTTAAAGGAGTTAGTGTTAGCGAATATACAAGTCCTTCAAGTGGTCTTAAAGCCTAAGTTGGATATGCAGCCTGCATTCTTTGCCTATCCGACTGTTTTAACACAAGAATGGGAAATTACTTTATTATCAAGTCTCATTACGTTAACACCTGGTACTATAGTAGTGCATGTATCAGATGATGCAAAAACTTTGTATGTACACGCTATTGATATTAGTGATGTCGATGAAGCAATTACAGCAATTCGAGATTCATTTGAAAAAGCGATTTTGGAGGTGAGTAAATCATGACAACGTTTATTATTACTTCGATTGTAGTGATTTGCTTATCAATGATTGCAGTCATTTATCGAATGGTTAAAGGACCTTCTGCATCCGACCGTGTGGTAGCATTGGATTCATTGGGTGTATCAGTAATCTCGCTAATTGGACTGTTTTCCGTATTGGTTGAAACAAGCTTCTTCCTGGAGATTATATTATTGTTAGCGATTTTATCGTTTATCGGTACTGTTGCTTTCTCTAAATTTATAGAGAAAGGAGATATCCTTAAACGTGACAATTCTCGCTAATAGTTTAGTTATCTTTTTCATTTCTGTAGGGGTGCTTTTTATTGTCGTGACAGCCATTGGTCTTGTCCGTTTACCTGATTTGTACACACGTGCTCACGCTGCTTCAAAAAGTGCAACACTCGGTGTTATGTGTGTACTCATTGGTGTATTCTTTTACTTTTGGCTTATTGAAGATCACTTTAATCCCCGTATTTTGCTTGGTATATTGTTCCTGTTCATTACAGGTCCTGTTGGAGGGCATATTATGACTCGCTCTTCATACATCGCTGGCGTAAAACCTTGGAAAGGTACAGTACACGATGAGCTTGAACCTGAAATTGATCGGATGAAGAAGGAACAAGGCATTAAATAACTTTTCAAAAAGAGTGGCCAATGAATAAACTTCATTGGCCACTTTTTAATTGTTTGATAGCATAAAAAATTCTTTTTCTAAACCAATGCCTTCCCAAAAGTTTAATGCTAAGTCATTTTCTAAATCTACATAAACATTTACTACTGAAGTACCATGCTCATCATTAAACCAAGTCACTAAATCAGCTACTAAACGTTTAGCAACCTTCTGTCTTCTGTATACTGGTACTACATAAACTTCGTCTATTTGACCATAGTTCATATCGTAAATAAAATCCCTTTTAATCGAAGCCATTCCAAAACCAATCATTTCATTATTTTCATTCGTTGCTATATAAATGGCCCCATATTTTGATTGAATATATTGTTCTAACTGTTCTTGAATTCCCTTCCTTTCACTCTCCTCTAATTCACAATCTGCCGTTTCTATGGCATTTTCATTCCAAAGTTCCAATATTTCATTTAATAATTTCTGGTTTACTACATCCTCGGTTAATAGTTGAATATGTATACTCATTTCTTTCATCTCCTATAACGTTTGATGATTTAATCATCTCAAAATATTTAGTAACTTTCTATAAAAATAGATTAATTTTCCATCAAAAAAACTGCCTCCTCGAAAGTAAGCAGATTCTTTATGAAAGCAAATTTATTAAATATATGCTCATCACGATAACGTGTGGTTGATAAGCCTAAATATATCCTTTTGAAGTTAATATGTCTGTGAGCTGATCTACGCATTCTTCGATAGAATGGAGTTCTGTGTCTAAAATAATTTCCGGATTTTCCGGTTCTTCACAGGGTGCACTAATCCCTGTAAAGTTTGGAATTTCCGCATTACGAGCTTTTTTATAAAGACCTTTTGGATCACGCTTTTCACACGTTTCAACGGAACACTTCACATAGACCTCTAAAAATTCTCCAGCTTCCACAAGCTCACGGACAACTTGACGATCTTCTCGGTAAGGTGAAATAAAGGCCGTCAAAACAATTTGACCACTTTCCACGAAAAGCTTAGAAACCTCTCCAATACGCCGTATATTTTCCTAACTGCTTGCTTCGTCGAATCCTAAATCCTTATTTAAGCCATGCCGAACATTATCACCATCTAAGACAAATGCTTGATTGCCGCGTTCAAAAAGTCGACGTGCGAAGGCATTCGCTACAGAAGATTTTCCTGATGCTGATAAACCGGTGAACCATAATATAAAGCTTTGATGTTTGTTTTGTTTACGACGCTCCCTTTTCGTAATGGACGCTTCATGCCAAACGATGTTTGAACTCACTTTAAAACCTCCTTACGCATTCCTTTAATCAGAACGTCCACAACTTCTTTACGACTAAATGTACTTGGAGGCACTTCACCATTACGTAACATTTCACGAACCTTAGTACCCGATAAAATGACATGCGCCGAGCTATCATGTGGACAAGTTTTTGTCGTAGCCGTTCCCTCACATTTGTTGCAATAGAAGCTATGCTCAAATTTTAACGGAACAATCCCTAATTCATCTTCAGAAAATTGTTCAAAGATTTTTTGTGCATCATACGTGCCATAGTAATCACCAACACCCGCATGGTCACGCCCAACGATAAAGTGCGTACAGCCATAGTTTTTTCGTACAAGTGCATGGAAAATGGCTTCCTTTGGTCCTGCATAACGCATTGCGACTGGAAACACACCTAATTGCACGCGATTTTCAGGATAATAGTTTTTTAGTAAAACTTCGTAACTTTGCATGCGAATAGTGGTAGAAACATCGTCTGATTTCGTTTCCCCAACAAGCGGGTTTAATAATCGCACATTCTATACACCGTAATCCTTTTACTGTGATTAGATCAACATCGCCAGGCCCAGCACCCACTATAAAAACTTTCCCCATTTGATTTCACTCCCTTTCGTCTTTCCCTATAGATACAAAAAGGACTCAAATTATCCATAGGCAGAACAATGCCTGTGAATAATAAGAGCCTCTAGTTTGCTAGTCAGCTACGTATTTAATTATTAGTAATACAATAAGAATAATAAATAATTTAGTATATTCTGTCAACACTTTATTTAATGCCTCGAATGTGATATTTATTTAATTTAACTAAAGAAAAAACCAGGTGTCGTTATTATTGCCGACAACTGGTTTTATATTTTCATTGAAATCTATGTCTTATTTGAATTAATATGGTCTAAAATGGTGTCTAAATGGTGGACCAGGTCGGTAAAATGGCGGAAATGGACGATAGAACGGCGGATAAAATGGATATGGGCTAAACTGTGATCCAAGAAAACTTCCTAAAAATCCACCCAAAAATGGTCCACCGATTGGCCAAAAACCTCCTCCTGGATAACCTCCGAAGAATGTCATAAGCTTCCTCCCTTTTTTACTCTATCGTATGTAGGAGGATGCATATATCACATGTCTATCGCCTATTCTACTTTTCTTCTCCTAAACGTTGCACAAAGTTTGCTAGTGTACGTACCATTACACCTGTACCACCTTTTGGGCCTAAGTCATGTATAGCAATAGCATCTGACGTTCCTGCAATATCTAAGTGAATCCATGGTGTATCACCAACAAACTCACCAACAAAGCCTCCTCCAAAAATCATGTGTCCATCACGACCAGGAGAGTTATTTAAATCAGCGACATCTGATTTACGAATTCGTTTTTTATCACTTTCTGTTAAAGGCATCCGCCATACAAATTCATCAGTCTCCTGTGTAGCTTCCATAAAAGCAGCAAAGAATTCATCGTCATTAGAAAGTGCTCCTGTTTTATCCATACCAAGTGCTGTAATCACTCCACCTGTTAACGTTGCAACATCAATCAGGGAAGTAGCTCCTTGTTGTTTAGCATATGTAGTAGCGTCTGCTAATACTAAACGTCCTTCGGCATCGGTATTTAAAATTTCTACCGTCTTACCACTATATGTCGTAATGACATCATCCGGTTTAAATGCTATTTCAGATACCATATTATCAGTGGAACCAATAACCGCTACGACATTTTTATTAGGACGTAATTCACCGATGATTTTCATGGCACCTAGCACTGCGGCCGCACCGCCCATATCGCCTTTCATGCCTACCATTGAATCTTTTGGCTTTAAGGAATAGCCACCAGTATCATACGTAACACCTTTACCGACAAGGCCAATTGGATCGGCAAAATCTTCAGTCGCTTTATATTTTAATGTTATTAAACGAGGTTCTTCATGGGAGCCTTGATTGACACATAAAATACCACCCATACCGAGCTCCTCTAGTTGTGCTTTATCTAAAATTTCAACTTCAAAATCGTACTCGACTGCAAGGGACTCTGCATAATTAGCTAAGTCTGTCGCTGTCAGTAAGTTTGGTGGTAAATTAATTAAGCTACGTGCTTCATTTACTGCATCTGCATAAATAGCGCCAACTTCAAAGCTTGCCACCACTTCATCTAAATCATCAGCAGTAGTCACAAGATGAACAGTGTCAACACGTTTCTCTACTTCATTTGATGTTGTTTTATAATGAGGAATTGAATAATAACCAAGACCTGTTCCTTCTCCAGCTAAAAATGCAACATCTGTTACAGTAATCGACTCTGTCGTAAACGATTCAAGCCAAATTGAATATTCTTTAACTTTTAAGGATTTTAGTTCCTTGCCAAGCAATCCAAATGCTGCACGAACATCGCTTTCTGTTAGGTTTTTACGCTCATCTAAACCAACAAATAAAATGCGTTTAAGATTAGCATGGTCCTTCAAGAATGGTAATTTCGTAATTTTTTTTAGCTCGGTAGATACATCCCCAGCACTAATCCAAGCATCAATGGATTCTCCATAAAATGATGAAAAGCTTGCCCAATCTTGCATTTGCTCACGATGTTTAGTGACTCCTACTACTAACACCTCAGTAGAAATCGTTTCAAATGTTTTTGCTTCTTTTACAATATGCATGTATATTCCTCCATTCAATATTTATTATACCTAAATTTCAGAAAACGCGTAATATTTGGCTTTTAGAAAATAATGAATGTTATAATAAAAACAATTATTAGTGAAGGTTGTGATGATTATGAGTTTACTTCAAAATACCCCTTTACTCGTTGCCCTTTTTTCAGTTCTCTTTGCGCAGTTTATAAAAATTCCCATTCATTTTTTAATGACAAGAAAGATTAACTGGGGATTATTTACTTCCACCGGGGGTATGCCTAGTTCACACTCCGCTTCCGTAACAGGACTAACAACCTCTATTGCCTATGAAACAGGATTAGATTCCCCAATTTTTGCTGTAGCCGCTATGTTTTCATTTATCGTCATGTACGATGCAAGTGGTGTACGCTTTCAAGCAGGTCAGCATGCAGCTGTATTAAATCAACTACGTAAAGACTTTCAAACGTTGCTTCATGATTTAAAAAAATGGCCACAAATGGATGGACAGGAGAAAATGGGAGAGCTAAAAACATTGCTAGGCCATAAACGAAGCGAAGTATTTTTTGGGGCATTAACTGGAATTTTTATCGCCATCATCATATACCAATTTATTTTGTGAGAAATAGACACATCCTCATATCGAGGATGTGTTTTTTTATTTATCGGAACACTTTTGAGATTTATCGGAAACATTTCACGTTTTATCGGAAACTTTTGTGATTTTATCGGAAGCTTTTCACGATTTATCGGAAACATTCAAAAAAAAAATCAGCGGATGTTAGAACACCCGCTGAAAGAAGATCAATTATGCCTCGGCATAATTGCGTCCGGAATCGGCTTTGTGCTAGCACAAAGAACTCCTTTCCGATTCCGTGACATCCGCCGGAGGCTTTAACTTCTTTCAGCGGATGACTAAACATCAGCTGAAAGAAGTTAAAACATTCGATATCCACTTTTACGTAAATAAATCATGACAATTCCCGCAACAATTGAACCGGCAAAGCCACCAGATAGGATTGCAATATCTACAAATTGTAGTGCTTGCAACTTATCTAAAAGTGCTGGAAATGCGTAACCTGGTTTGAAAATATAATCTAAAAAGCTTACATCATCGACAATAAAAATAACAACAATTGGATACACTATCGCCATTAACCATGTCATTCGCAAAAGCATATTCAATAAAAATCCAATACCAAAGAACATGACGAAAAATAACAAAATTGAAATAATTAACTGTACTAATGAAACTGGACCATCCATGTATGTATAACCTCCGTTTTCCTCTCATTAGTTTACATGATTACTACAACGCTTTCAATGTACATATCCTTGATTTCGCTTGTTCGTCATATTTTGGGATCTTCACCATAACGTGTGGTTGATTTCCGTTCCAACTGCGCTTTCCTGGAGTCGCCCAGTCGGAACGAAGATCAACTTATCTATGGCATAAATTTTAACAAATGTCATCCACAACTCTTAGTGATGAGCCAATAAAAAACTATTGAAAACTAGTATTCGACTAATTTTCAATAGTTTTTCGCTGTTCGAAATATGCTAATGGGATAAAGCAATTCCTTAACCCCTTGATCCTGAAATAGCATTCCCCGAAAGAGACGCCACCTTGACATTAAAAAGGCAAACACAATGATTAGCCCTACTCGCTCTAACATAAACAAAAATAGTTCCATCATAGGTCTCCTCTATCACTTTATTTCTTAAAGAACAATTTATAAGAGGAATAACCAAAGACATCTCCTGGATTAATACCTTCAATGCCCTTTAATTGGTGCTTTTCAAATTGGTTGGATGCCATTTCCTTTAACATAACTGATGTCATTTCATCCTGTGCGAGCTCCTTTGGATACATCCATTTCGCTTCTAATAATTCATTTTCCTGAATGCAAATCTTCTGCTGCTCATCTTTCATCCGACAATAAAATATCGCCATATTATCACTAATGTCACCACGAATCACACCCGTTCGAAAACCAATTAAGCCTGATACGTAGCAATCAATACCCGTTTCTTCTTGTAATTCGCGAACAACAGCTTCATCTACTGTTTCGCCAGCATTGACAAAACCAGCTGGCAATGACCACCTTCCCTTTAATCCGCTATAAGCCTTTTTGACAACTAGCCATTGACCTAGCTCATTGACAGTAACCCCCGCAACACCTAACCAAACTTTTCCTCTATCTTTTTTCATAATCTTCACCTCTATATCACTATTATAACGGCCAATTTTCCATATATAGAAGTATTAATTCAGAATTTTATGGTTACATCTTACTTTCAAACATAAAGTAAGCATGTGTGCTAATTTTAGAAATATGTTACACTTATCAAAATACAGAATATTCACTTTTTGAAAAATGAGGAGATTTCATGTTAAATGTATTATCACCTCGTGCAAAACTTTTTATTTTTGCGATAGTGTTGCTTTTATTATCACCTATCATTGTTTTCATGTTGCCATTTACGATTTCCCAAACGTTTTATTTTAGTAAAGATAATATCGTACTGATCACTCCAACATACAACTTCACTATGCTTTTCCTAGCAATTGCGCTAATTATTTTAACGTTAGTCTTACTTGGGTTCAAAAGAAATAAATACACCTATTTGATTACGCTTTTAGTAATAGTAAGCAGTCTAGTTTTAGGCTATTTTTCTGTTTTAAATTATACCGCTATACCGAATACACAAATTGTTTTCAAAGATTTTCATCATCAAACTACACATGAATGGCAGGATATTAAGGAAGTCATTTATGAGTATGAAATAGGTACAGTAGGCACTTATTATTTCCAAACGAAAAATAACGAAAAGTTTGTTATTGAAGAAAACGGACAATTTAATGGGGAGAAGAAAAGTGCCATTTACAATTTAGCAAATGACAATGGCGCTTCATTTATAGAACGCGAGAAGGTAAAGTAACGATTATCAATTATGCCTCAGCATAATTGCGTCCGGAATCGGCTTTGTGCTTAGGTCTGCAGATGTTTTTTCGCGAAAGCGTGCGGCAGCAGGATGCAGGTCAGTTAGCCTGAGTTCCTCTTTTCAGCAAATATCTTTTGTACCGAAAGCTTTGCGACAGGTACAAATGTCTTTTGTACCGAAAGCGTAGCGACAGGTACGGGTGTTTGAACACCCGCTGAAAGAAGTTAAAAAGAAGCCACTTTCGAGTAGAACGAAAGTGGCTTGTAAAATTTTTCTATGCATCTACCTGTTAAAATAGTTGCCTAACCTTATTATGTTGCAAGCTGTGTTCCAAACATTTCCCATACTTAAACTACGAATACTTACGCTTCCAGCTGCTCCATATCCCAATTAAGTTTTAATATATTTTTTAATCTAATGACCTGATCTTCTCCAATTGTATTGACCAGTTGTTTTTCTATTTCTGCTTTACAATATTGATTTTTTTCAAAGCATTCTTCACCAAATTCAGTCATACGAATAGCTTTATGTTTTTTACTATGTTCGACACCCATAACTGTCACCAACCCTTTAACTTCCAAACTCTTTATTATTTTATGGGTTGCTTGTCTTGAAAATTTAACATTTTTAGCTACATCTGAAATCGTAAGTTGTTTTTTATAAACGATCCCCAAAATATACCATTCCGAATTTGAAATATAAATATCGTTATGCTTATTCCACTTCTCTTCCGCAAGTCTTCGAAGTAGTTCGTGACGTTCGCTCAACAAATCAATGACATCTCGATTCTGCAATTCGTCCTTCAACTATTTCACCTTCATTTCATTTTTTTCGTTATTAATATACAAAAAACAGCAGCAATCGTCAACTAAGTTGACAAAAACCTTCTAATTGCTTACAATTAATTTAGTCAACCTAGTTGACAATATAGTTTGTTGGAGGGGATATACATGTACAACGTTGGCGATGTAGTCATTTACTCATCACATGGACTTTGTTCTATTGAAGATATTTGTGAACAAACCTTTAACGACATTACTAAATCTTATTACGTTTTACAACCACTTAATGAACCACAATTAGTCATTCGTACCCCTATTGACAATTCCAAAAAACAGCTTAGAGATATTATTAATAAAGAAGAAGCCCTAAGTATTTTACATTCATTCACATCCCCTGGTGTGGAATGGATTGAACAAAATACGCATCGAATGAGATTTCATTTAGAAATCATTAAATCAGGCAATCGCCAAAAACAAGCAAATCTTTTAAACACATTGTTACGAAAAAAGTTCGAGTATAGCGCTACTGAAAAAAAATTCCCTAACCAAGAAGAGAAATTACTGCAATCTTTACAAGATACCATTTTTTCAGAGTTCTCCGTAGCTCTTAATAAATCATCAGATGAAATTTACGAGTATGTATTAACACAGCTACACTAACTGTGATTTGTTAGTATTAATAAGAGGCTGGGACAAAACTAGCTGATATTCAAGAAAAAAGGGAAATCGATGCTTTCGATTTCCCTTTTTTCTTGTTTGACTAAGTCATTCTATTTTCTTTACCCTATTTCGGTTTCTACCTTTGATTTTCCAAGGACAGAAAACCGAGTGAAACGCAAATTAGCCTTCAGGAATCCAAGGTCATAAAAAAGCTCCTTTCATTCATCATGTTTTGCAACATTACAAATCAAAGAAGCTCGTTATTCACAACCCTTTTTAGCCTAAATTAGGGTCGTTGTTATACATTTTTGGGATTGTGTATATATCATTTTTAACTGTGATTTATTCCTCTTATCAATCACAAATCTCAGGCGTACCTTCACGTTTTGCCGTTTTGAAAGACGTGCCGCAGCCGCATGATGCGATGGCATTTGGATTATCAATTGTGAAGCCGCCGCCCATTAACGATTGCTTATAGTCAATTTTTGTCCCCATTAAAATTGGCGCATCTTCACGGGAAACAAGGATTGTTAAACCATGCTGTACATCTTCAAAATCATCTTCTTTTTTCTCTTTATCAAAATGCATACCGTATGATAGGCCACTGCATCCGCCACCATTAACAACTACACGTAAAAACGAACCTCGCTCTTCATTGTGCTCCATCATTTCATTAATATGAAAGACAGCCGCTTCAGTAACTTCAATTACTTGCTTACTTGTCATCCCAATCACCTTCCTCTTATTTATTATCATATCAATTTTGACTATTGTATGACAAACATTCAGCTCCGACATGATTTTAGTTCATTCCCAATATTTAAGGATGACATTTGTTAAAACATATGCAATTTAGTTGATTGGGTGGCGACAAGGCTACTTCCGGGGCTTACCCGATCACTTTTCGGGGACGCCCACAAGAAAGCGCCTAGTCGGAACGGAAATCAACCATACATTATTATGACAATCCTGATTTTTAGAAAAAAATTCTAATATTTTTCACATTTTTAGTATTTTTTATCCATGTTTTAAAAATTTACATTGGTATAATAGTTATAATAAGTCGATGAAAGAGGTATAGAATATGGAGATTTCACCTTATTACGAAAAAAAAATTCAATGTCTTAATTGCAAAAAAGAATTTCCAACATTAAAAGTACGCTCTAAATTCATTAAAGTAGATCATACAGAAACAGATTTTCATCCTATTTATGCAGACGGTGTAAATGCCCTTTATTATAATGTATTTGTTTGTGAGCATTGCGGATTTTCATTTACAGAAGACTTTTCGAAATATTTTGCCCCTGGCACGCAAGATGAAATTCGCACGCAAATTACTGAAAAATGGGTTCACCATGATTTTAAGGGAGAACGTACTGTATTCCAAGCAATACAAGCTTATAAATTAGCGTTCCTTTGCGGTACGATTAAAAAAGAAAAATTTGTCGCTATAGCTGGGCTTTCATTGCGCCTTGCATGGCTATACCGTTCACTAAAAAACGAAGGCCAAGAGCAACGTTTTATGACAATGGCCCGAGATTACTATATGGATTCTTATTCAAATGAGGATTACAGCTCAACTCAAATGTCAGATGTACGAATTATGTATATGATTGCTGAACTTTCAAGACGTATCGGTGATTTAGAAAATGCTACACGCTTCTTTTCAAAGGTCATTGAAAAGCAAAGTATTGGTGGAGAAGCGAAGATCATTGATATGGCTAAGGAACAATGGGCTATTATTCGAGAAGAAAAGGAACACGCTCGCCATGTTTAAGAAAAAAAGTTCTAGCTTGATTTAATCAGCTAGAACTTTTTTAGTCGTTTTAGAATACTTGCTCTACTTCAATAACACCTGGTACTTCTTCTAATAATGCGCGTTCGATACCAGCTTTAAGTGTAATTGTTGAACTTGGGCAACTACCGCATGCACCTAATAAACGTAATTTTACAATGCCGTCTTCTACATCTACTAATTCACAGTCTCCACCGTCACGTAGTAAGAATGGGCGTAATTTATCTAATACCTCTTGAACTTGGTCGTTAATTGTTGCTTCTGCCATTTGTCTCGACTCCTTCCCTTATAATGATTATAATGTTAGCAACAGAAAAAATCCAATATTGAATCACGAGGAGTGGAAATGAAATGGGACAAACGAAACCAATGATTGAAATTTACGGAACAGCGGTAATCTGCGCGAGCTGTGTCAATGCACCATCTTCAAAGGATACATATGAGTGGCTACAAGCAGCCATAGATCGAAAATATCCAAACCAAGGATATGATATTCGCTATATCGATATTGAAGGACCAATTGAGAATGAGCGTGATCAAGATTATGCTACACGCATTCAAGAAGATGAATTTTTTTATCCACTTGTCCTAATAAATGATGAAGTAGTAGGCGAAGGATATGTGCAATTAAAGCCTGTATTTACTGCACTTGAAAAGCTAGGTTTTGAACCTGACGAAACTGTATAAAAAGTAAGGGATTGTTTCGAATAAATTTCGAAGCAATCCCTTTTTATAAGACATATTAATCATTTTGGCGTTTGTAGTACCATAATAATCCTGATTTCATCAAGCGTGCGATTCGTCCTGTTACCGTTGTATCTGCTAAATACACAAAGCCTTGTTTTTTACCAAGAGCTCCCATGAAACCTTTTAATTTAATATCAGGCATTTTCTCAGGTAAGTTTTCGCCTTTCCAACGCATGCGAAGTACTTTTACGATTTGTTCTGCTTGTTCCTCTGCTAACTGAGCAGTTGGAGGTAATTCTGAAGCTGCACAGTCACCTACAATATATACATGCTCATCATCAAGAAGATTGAAATATTGTGTTACAAGCGGACGACCTTGTTTATCTTTCTCCACTTCCAAATCACGAACAATTTTGACTGGCTGTACACCAGCCGTCCATACTACAGAATCGAGTGCAATTTCTTCTTCGTGATTGTAAATTTTACCTTGGTCAATTTTTGTAATATTTGAATTGGCAATAACTTCAACATTATTTTTTACGAACCAGTCTTTTACATATTTACTCAGCTTTTCTGGGAAGTCCTTTAGAATACGTGGCCCACGGTCGAATAGCTTTATTTTTAAATCTGATCGGCTTTCACGTAGCTCACTTGCAAGCTCAATACCACTTAAGCCAGCTCCTACTATTCCAACTGTAGAGCCTGCTGGTAAACCACAAAGTGCTTGGAATGTTGAACGTGATTTCGCCATTGTCTGAATGCTATATGTGTACTCCTCTGCACCTGGTACACCATGATATTTATCCTCACAGCCAAGACCAACTACTAAATCATCATATTCAATACGTTGTCCATCCTCTAAAATGACTACCTTTTCCGCACGATCAATTTCAACGACTTCTCCATATACAGCCGATAAACGTTCATGCTCCGGGAAGCATACACGAATTTCTTTATCTGTTGCAGTCCCTGCTGCTAAAGCGTAAAATTCTGTTTTTAAACTATGGAAAGGGGCTCTGTCTACTAGCACAACTTCTGTGTCTAATGGAAAGTTTGGTAATAATCGAAGCATGACACGCATATTGCCGTAGCCGCCACCTAAAAGAACTAATTTTCCCATAATAGTCTCCTTTTATATCTCTTATATTAATTGTTCACAAAGTATCCACAAATGAGTATAACCGATTGTGAGAAGTTTCACAATATCATAATGCAATTTTGTGAAAGATTTCACAAAACGAATGATAACTTGCTTTTTTCGAACAATTTTTGATTCATTTGTACTGTGACAAATTGTCGATATTGCTCAAAATCCTTTTAAATATTGTTTCCTTTTCTTCACTTTTGTATAGATCGTTTAACACTGTAGCATGTCATCATTTAGTATGCGCCCAACTTTAACAATTAAATATCTGCTTTTATCTCACGGCCAACCCAAATCATTGACGAATGTTTTAAAAGCTAGTAGCATTACTTTGGTGAGGTGACACGTATGAATCCAATGGTTGAATTTTGTATAAGTAATTTAGCAAATGGCTCTCAAAAAACTTATGAAGTACTAGACCGCGATCCAAACATCGACGTTATGGAATATGGCTGCCTTAGCTACTGTACAAAATGTTCAGAATCATTTTATGCAGTAGTCAATGGTGAATTAGTTGAGGCGAATTCTCCTGAAGAGTTGACGAATGCCATTTATCAATATATCGAAGAAAATCCGTTATGGTAATGAAGGTGTAATACCTCATTCGTAATGATGAAACGTTTACTAATACTAAATTTGAACATATAAAAAGGATGTTATGCCAAAAAAATCGACATAAGCATCCTTTTTTTATGTTTGAACTATTCAATTAAAGCTTCCACCACATAGGTAGGTTGCTGTTCCTTCTCAAGTACAATCTTTGTTGGTGTAACACCTGTATTTACATGGATTGTGTCACAGCCAAAGCGAATCCCACACATAATATCTGTGTCGTAATTATCGCCAATCATCACCATTTCTTCTTTCGTAAAGCCATGCTCTGTCGCTATGACTTCAAGCATTGCAGGTGACGGTTTACCGATATAGATTGGCTCAACGTCTGCAACCTCACCCACTAAACGGGCAAATGACCCATTGCCAGGGAGAAATCCATATTCTGTTGGGAATTTAATATCTTGATTCGTTGCTATAAACGTCGCACCATTTTGCACAGCAATCGTCGCCTTCGCAAGTGCCATATAATCTAGATTTCGATCAATCCCCATAACAAATACCTCTGGCTCATCCTCGGTAGGTTCAATGCCTTCATTCAATAACGCTTTACGAATACCATCAGAACCCAACATAGCTACTTTTTTGCCAGAGAAATTTAAGGCTACATATTTCGCCGTAACTAACGCACTAGAATAAATATGTTCTAACGGTGCATTCACACCTATAGCGCTTAAAGCTTCCTGCAGCTGTTCTCTTGTCTTAGAAGAATTGTTTGTTACGTAAAATGGCTCGATTCCTGCTTGTTGTAACCCATGAATAAACGTAATAGCAGAAGGAATGCCTTCCTTTCCACGATACACTGTACCATCTAAATCAAAGCAATATGCCTTGTAAGTTTTCATTGATGATCCTCTGGCAAAAATGCTGAAACAGGGCCGAGTTCATTTGTTAAATAACTATTCACAGCTGGTGAGAATTGCTTTAATACCGGTAAACTCGCTGTTAACACATTTACAACTTCCTGAATATCTACATCTATAAATTCACGAACAAGCATTTTACGTAAGCCAACTACTGCTTTTAATGATGCTTCCATCTCAATAGATACGACTTTTTCATCGATTAAAATATCGATAATATCCTCATAGCTTCCTGGATCACGCATAATGAAACCGTCAATCATTAAATTTCCTACATCCATCATTGACTCCATCACATTGTGACCAATTCGCTCGATTGCTAATTTTTTAATATCATTTTCTAGCCAGTTATCTTCTGACTCCAACATAGCTAATAGTCCATCTAAGTACTGTAAGTTTTTTGTGATTTTATTACGATCTACAAAATACACAAGGAAAGCCCCCATTCAAATCTTTAAAAGTTGATAGTCATTTCTCTTCTATAGTACCATATCTATAGGACTGGAAGGAGATTAAAAGATGGAACGTTTTTTTTTATATGATGATGTAGAAGATACAAAAACACGCTTTGTTAGTTTTGCTGGGGAAAAGTTACGATATGATTTAGCCATTTTGCAATCAGGTCGTTTCTTCGGGAAAGTGCTTGTCATGGATATCCAATTTGGACGCTTTGCTATAATTGGTCCAGATGATATAGAAGAGCCTGGCTATCTTGAACACGTGTACAATCGTACAGAGGAAGAGACAGTCGAGCTACGAGAATATTTACGTGAATTATTAAATTAACACTCTTCAAAGATTGGGTGTTTTCATAGCAATTAAGCATTTAATACAAAAAAATTCCGCTTTTCTACAGACAAAGGAATATACTTTGCGCACTGTGCAACAGAAGGATGGCGGAATTTTTTTGTAAGTATCTTAAATCTAAATCGAGGAGCATTGTATTGTGCCCCTACTTTTCATTATTTATTTTAGCAGGATTATCCTTATTGCGAGGCTTGTCTTTGTTTTCATTATTGTTTTGTTTTTTGGCTTGTTGATTTTGCCCAATTACTGCTAAGTCATCAACACTAATATCAAAGCCAAATCCATATTCTTCTCGATCTAACCCTTTTTTATTTTCTTTAGTCAAATTAATCACCTCCAATAAATAAATTATCCTTTTTTACATGATTTATACGCTTTGTCTTTCCACCTCAACAATACTAGCATTATGCTGTGGCATCTTTAATAATCCAATCAGCAGCACTAATTAAATCTTGGAAAACTGCATCTGCCAGCGGATCTTTCGCACCTAAAAATACTCCCTTAGTTCCTGCTCGTTTGCCTGCTATTATATCTGTATCCGTATCTCCCACCATATAGGATTTTGCTAAGTCTATATTATATTTTTCACCAAGATCAACGATTAATTTACTTTTTGGCTTACGACAGGCACATCCCGATTTTGGTTTATGAGGACAATATACGACTTCGTGAATAGTGGCCCCTTCCTTCTTCAATTCTTTTACCATATGCTCATGTATTTTTTGTAGCTGCGTTTCTTTCATAAACCCCAATCCAACACCGCCTTGATTGGTTACTACAAAAATATAGTCAAAGTATTTATTCAATTTTTTTATAGCTTTCGGAACATACGGCAGGAAATAAAAATCCTTTGGTTTATTTACAAATTTAACGCGATCCGTTAATACTTCATTGATGACCCCATCACGGTCCAAAAATACAGCTTTTTTCATCTAAACAACACACACCTTTAATATAAAATAAGTAGGTTGGTATAAAAGCCAAAAATGCAGGCTCCTCACCATAGCGTGAGGTTGATTTCCGTTCCGGCTGGGCGCTTTCCTGGAGTCGCCCAGCCTCCACTCCAATCAACTTAACTTATATATTGCATATACCCGCTTTGGTGAAAAGTTAAAAATAAAGCAATTTTTGCATTCACTTTTTATTATTACCAAATTAAAAAAACCTATTACTGCAAAGTAAAAACCTGATGCAAATTTCGCATCAGGTTTTAAAAGTTTATTCTGCAATTTGTTCATGCTCAACAATCTTTGTCACTTCATGATCTTCACTTACTACAGCTTCTGGCTGTTGAGTAGATTTACCCGTTTTGTGCAAGACGAAATATGCACATCCAAAATTACAATATTCGTATAAGTAATCTTGTAGTGTACTAATCTTCGTATCGAAAGTGGCTTTCTGATTTTTATCGTCAAAAAAGCCTTTTAAGCGTAATTGACTATAGCCCCAGTCGCCCACAATATAATCATATCTAGCTAAAATATCTGAGTATCGTTCCTTGAACACTTCTTCTTGAAAAGCCTCTTTGTAATCTTCAATAAGCTCGTATTCATATCCTTCAATATTGATCAAAGTGGCACCGCCTTCTATTTCAACATTTGTTTTTACTGTTCTGCTTGTAATTGACGTTCTTTTGTTGCTTCGTTAACTTGTTCATCAGCGTGATAGCTACTACGTACAAGTGGGCCTGCTTCACAATGCTTAAATCCTTTTTCCATTGCGATTTTACGCAGTTTACCAAACTCTATTGGTGAATAATATTTTTTAACAGGCAAATGCTTTTTCGTTGGCTGTAAATATTGACCAATTGTCATAATATCTACGTCGTTTGCTCGTAAATCGTCCATTACTTCTAAAATTTCTTCTTCCGTTTCACCTAAGCCTATCATTAAAGATGACTTTGTAGGGATGTCTGGCTGCATTTCTTTTGCCAAACGAAGAAACTCTAATGAACGCTCATATTTTGCGCGAGCACGTACTCTTGGCGTTAAGCGACGCACGGTTTCAATATTATGATTTAAAATATCTGGCTTCGCATCCATTAAAATTTGAAGGTTCTCTTTCAAACCACCTAAATCGGACGGTAACACTTCAATCGATGTAAACGGACTTTTACGACGAATCGCACGCACTGTTTCAGCTAATACTTGCGCACCGCCATCCTTTAAGTCATCACGCGCTACCATTGTAATAACAACGTGCTTCAAGTTCATAATAGCTACAGAATCTGCTACGCGTTCTGGCTCAGCTAAGTCTAATTCATTTGGTAAACCTGTTTTAACAGCACAGAAACGGCAAGCACGCGTACAAACAGATCCAAGAATCATCATCGTTGCTGTACGTCGTTCACCCCAACATTCATGAATATTAGGACAACGTGCTTCTTCACATACTGTATGCAGATTTTTTTCTCGCATGAGCTTCTTTAGCCCTTTATATTCATCATTTGTGTTTAGTTTAATTTTTAGCCAATCTGGTTTTCTTAAATATTCTTCTTTTTCTTTGCTTGTAGGTTTACAAGATGTCATACGGATATCGCCCCTATCAAATATGTGCAGTTTTTATATTACTATCTTCACTGATGTCAATGTAACATAATAAATGAACTCCAACAACTATCATAATCAATTTCACCCCAGCAAAATGCGTCCGGAATCGGCTTTGTACTTAGGCCTGCAGATGTTTTTTGTGCGAAAGCGTAGTGCAACGAAGCGACAGCAACAGATAAATTGCCATAGGACGTGGCGTGCTTAGACTGAGTTCCTCTATTTCAGCGGGTGTTTGGAAACCTGTACCTGTCGCTACGCTTTCGGTACAAAAGACATTCGCTGAAAGAAGGCAAACATTTCTACTTTTTAGGAGGGACAGGTATTTGAATTGAAGGTGCCTCTTCACTACCATTTGAATAAACGTTTGGAACTGCCCCCCTTACTAAGCCCATCGCCACCGGAATATCCTGGGTAACTGTTGTAGTTTTACTAGCAAAAGGGACAATAATTTGCACATTTACTTCTATATGAATCCCTACCGACATATATGCGCTATTTATACCAAATTCCTCTATTGAAGAAGTAACTTCACTATGCACATTGCCAATGACATGAAAGCGTATCGGAATTTTAGGTCCTAAGTTCCCAATTAAAGGGATATTAGCTGCCTGACTCAATGGCATATAAAAAACTACCCCATTACCTTCATTAATTTTGTTATAATCATATTCAACATTATCAACATTTGGTAAATGAGACAACTCCCCTTTCTCTGCCTGCTCTAAATATAATTTTACTTGATTGACCGTTTCTGTTCGAACTCGATTAATCGTTTCTGTATTAATTTTCAAATCAGCATGGTTGCCAGGGGATACTTCTACCAGAACATCATTAACATCCATAACGCTTGAAGTGCGAGAATCAATCGCTTTACTCACAACGGAGGAAGCAATCTTACCCGTTTGTATTTCAGCATAATCTAAGTAGGTCGGCATTAGCTTCGCATTTAAATAATAAATAAATAAAATAACACCGATAATAATGCAGACAACTAATATGGTTAATCGATTCAAACGACTTCCCTTTTTTCTATAGTTACCATGATTACTATATGATCGTAATTTCATCCTTTTTCGAGGGAAAAACAAAAAATCTCCTCCTGTTCCATAACCTATGAACAGGAGGAGATTTTTATTCGATTTACGATGGTACAACATAATCCGCTTCAACGTTTTCAATTGTTACGGTTGGGTAGTCCACTAAATTAATTTCATATGTAGCTGTTAATATTTGATTTTGCTCCTCAAAAATACGAATCCATGGTAATGCTGCATTCGATGTATTTTGTCTAGATACAATACCTCGACGTCCATCCGACAATTTTAAAATAACACCGTTAGGATAATGTACGACAGAATTTTTCAATGCTTTTACAATACGTGCATCGTATATAGTTCCACAGCCTGCTTCTACAATTGCTAGGCCCTGAGAAGGTAACATTTTTTCACGATATACACGACTTGTAGTTACCGCATCAAAGACGTCCGCTACACCAATAATTTTTGCAAACGGATGGATTTCAAAATCAACTAAGCCCCGTGGATAGCCACTCCCATCAATCCGTTCATGATGTTGGAAGGCACAATGTGCAACAATCAATGATATGGAATGTAAATTACGTAACAAATCAAAACCATATCGAGTATGCTGCTTCATTGTTTCAAATTCCTCACTCGTTAGGCGTCCAGGTTTTGTCAGGATCTCTTTTGGTACCATAATCTTCCCTATGTCATGTAACAAAGCGCCAATCCCAATCAAGCGTAAATCCTCTGCCGAGTATCCAAGCTCTTTAGCAATCGCTATCGAATAAAGGGTGACTTGAAAGGAGTGTTGATATAAATATTCATCAAATAAATACGCATCTGTAAGTATTGTTAGAATTTCATCATTACCACTAACTGCCGACAGCAACTCATCTACAATTGAGACAATTGCTTTTGATTGTTGGTCAAGCACATAAGATGCATTTACTGGATTTAAACCATTGATTGATTGGAAAGAATCTTTAATGGTTGAAATTGCTTTATTTCGAATAACAGGTGGAACAGTTTCCTTTACCTCAATGCCTTCAGAAATTTCATCGTCTATATATAAATAATGTGTATTTAATTCTTGAAGTCTTTGTATGATACGTTCATTAATGACAACATTTTTCTTTAAAAGAGGATGTCCCGCCTCATTCCAAATGGTTCTTGCTAATACCATTCCTTCTTTTAATACATCGATTGAAATTAATCGCATGACCTTTTCCCCATTCCATTCTAAAAGCGTTTTATCTACTATTGCTTAAAGAATCTTTGCCCATAATCTATCATAATGTTTCGTAAAAACTCTGGTAGAATATATTTTTTCTTAGCATATTTAAAGCTCGGGTAAAAATAACCGAACGTAAACAAATCAAGCGTTACTAATTTATAAATTCGATCGTTATCTGCAAGCTTCCCATTGATAAATAATTGGCGATCTTCATTCATTGAAAAGCCATAAGTCAGCATCTTTCCAAAGATAACGCCTCTAAACCCTAATCCTTTTAGCTCAATATAGGGCCATTCTTCATTTTTAGATTGCTGAAAAATTTCTTTCATTTCAACAACTGATAATTCAATCGTACATAAATTTATAGGATGTGGGAAAATTCTATGCAAATCTAGTGCAGTCACTGTTCCCTTAGGTAAACCATCTAAAAAAATACCCGCGTTAAATAACGCACAATCCGCTCCACTTTTCTCTAAAATGGCCCGCGCAAACAAATCGGATAATTGTGAGTAATGGAACCATTCCTTATTGTACGATTTTTTCGTAGTGAATACTGGAATATCAAGTAATCGTTCACCTTCTTTTTCTAAAGACTGAACGATTTCATATTCATTTTTAACTGTAGGCAAATCATTATTATGAATTAAAGTATCCTTTTTTTCAACAATTTTCCTCAATTTTTTATCATATTCTACCACAAGATGTCCAATATATTGCCCAAATTTCCCCCCACCCGTTAATAAAACGCCATTAATTAGCTTTCCATTTGGAAGAACATGATGTGTATGTGAGCCGAATATAACATCTATTTCTGGGCATTCCTCAGCTAAAAGTTCATCTTCTGTTATCCCCAAATGTGACAAACAAACAACAATATCTACTTCTTTACGAAGTTGATATGCTAAGCGAACGAGTGTACTTCGCGCCTCATCTATATCCCAGTTTAATTCCTTATAATAAATTTCAAACATAGCGGTTGCAGCAATAACTGCAATCTTTGTGCCATAAGCAGTTGTTAATACAACATACGGCTTCATCCACGCTGGATTTGTTCCTTGTGTGACATTCACATTAGCAACTACTACTTCAAAAGCTGCTTCATCATATAAATGGTACAGCTCCTCATGGGACAATGTTATACCTTCATTATTACCAATTGTCACTACGTCGTAGCCTGCTTCATTCAATAACCTCACATTGCCCTTGCCGACAGTTGCTTCTGTATAAATATTTGAACGATCTAAATGATCACCTACATCAAATAAATAGCTTGTTTCTCCCATGGTTGTAAGCTTAGTACGTATTTCTTTCACATAGCTTTGCATTCGTGGCCAATACTTAAAATGACTGTGCAAATCATTCGTGTGAAAAATATGAATTTTTTCCAGCAATTAAGCCACCTCTTCTTTAAAATAGCTTCT
Organism: Lysinibacillus sp. NPDC094403; assembly: GCF_050278745.1. Taxonomy (NCBI): domain Bacteria; kingdom Bacillati; phylum Bacillota; class Bacilli; order Caryophanales; family Bacillaceae; genus Lysinibacillus; species Lysinibacillus sp. NPDC094403. Next base: position 49,186 of record NZ_JBNNTL010000003.1, read on the forward strand.
ATGTCTGTAGTAGACTTGCTTTAAATCAATATTACAATAAACCATCGATAATGGAACGAATTCCTAATAATAATAAAATAACTCGAAGTGCTACTACAAGAGTATCTGATTTAATTCTTTTATTTAATGCTGCCCCTAGCTTTGCTCCAATATAAGCACCTGGAATAACAGGAATCGTATAAAGCCACGGCACATGTCCTAAATAAATATGACTCGCTGAATTAACAATTGACGATAAAAATACCATGAACATCGATGTTGCCACTGCAACGTGTGGTGGGAATAAAAATAAAATAATCATGGCAGGTACAATCATCGAGCCTCCACCGATACCAAATAATCCAGAGGCAAAGCCAATAGCAAAGGTTAATACAATGGCAAACCAAATTGGATACCCATATACAAAGGTATTTCCTTCTTTATCTTCGAATTCCAGTTTCATACCGTTTTTTACAAACCATTCTACAGGTTTCAAACGATCACGTACAAGTAATATCGTCGCCAAAATGATTAATAAAATACCAAAATACAAATTAAATGATGGTAAATCTAGCCCCTTATTAACCCACGCGCCCAGCATTGTTCCAGGAATACTTCCTATAAAAAATATCCAACCACTCTTATAATCAACTGTTTTAGATTTCATATAGCTTAACGTAGAGGCAAGTCCAGTAAAAATCATCATGACAACAGATAAGCCAACCACTTTTTGAGGAGTGATATCTGGAATCATCCCTAAATTTAACCCAATGTATAATGTTGCCGGGACTAAGATGACTCCTCCACCTAGCCCAACCAACGCGCCAATTAACCCAGATAATAATGCAATAATAACTAAAACAAAAAATTCCATTATAGTTCTCCTTCAAACATATTTAATTGTTTAGGCGCTAACCCTACATCTCTAATCGCTAAAATTCCTTGTAACTCCTTTGCATTTTTCGCAGCATGAAGTCCTGAATTATTATTAAATAATACATACAGGTTCTGTACTTCTGGTTGGAGATGTTTTATATGCTGTCCAAGCTGCTGCAATTCTTCATTATTATAATCATATAAAAAGCGAACCTTCCGCCAGTTTTCGGCATTACCAGTATTGCGCCACCCATGAATGTTACGTCCATGAATACGAACAAGTGCCTTAGCCGCAGTAACAGTAGGATAAAATGGTACAGAACCTACGCCAGCCTGTGGTTCATCACAAATTGTATGAATGAATTGATGTTCTCTTAAAAAATCCATTGTTTGCTGCACTACATTGTCCGCATACCATGTTCGATTGCGAAACTCGATAGCTACATCAAAGCCCTTGAGCTGTTGTCTAATATACAATAAATATTGTACATTCTTAGCCTGACAATCAAACCACGGTGGAAATTGAGCTAGTACCATTGCAAGCTTCCCATAACGTTTAAATTCATTGGCACATTCGATAAAGGCATTAAACATGTCATTCTTCGATTCATACGGTATGTCACCACGTAAATGACCAGTCATTCCTTGATAGGCCTTCACAACAAAACGAAAATTTTCGGGTGTATCCTCACACCATTTCCGTACATTCTCTTTAGAAGGTATCGCATAAAAAGAAGTATCTACTTCAACCGTTAAAAAATGACCTGTATAATCGAATAATTTGTCCTTTGAGGCAGTCACTTCACTATAAAGCGAAGGATGATCACCCCAACCAGTTAATCCAACTCGAATCATGTGACTCCCTCCTCTATTTACAATATCATAGCACACACTTTCTAACTAAATATGAACGTAACGTAAAAAACATAGCTCATAAATAAGGTTAATAAGATGGATATTACCATCATTTACCTATATGATAAATTAGAGGAATATCACCTTAACAAGGTGTTGATTTCCTTTCCGGCTGGGCGCTTTTATCGCTGCCGCTTCGCTTTCGCGCAGAAAACATTTGTTGCTGTCGCTTCGCTTTCGCTACAGATAAAACATTTGTTGCTGTCGCTTCGCTTTCGCGTAGAGCAGAGCTTCCTGGGGGCGTCCAGCCTTCACTCCAATCAACTTATCCACATAATATACATTTTAATAAATATATTTCTGAACTTTCGGGGATGAGTCAAAATATAAGAAATTTAACGTGAAAGGATAATGATGAAAATGATTACTGAACTTCAACAAAATGAATTTTACAGGTGTAAAGAGCTGTTGAATGAGCAAGGTCAATTAGAAGTGCAAGCTGTCGTAGTGGGAGTGAATCCTGGACGAATATTTGTTGACCAAATCGATACACCTCAATCAGCACTTATTTGGTTAGGTAACAACGATGGATTTTTCTTTATAGGAAACGAAGATAATGAACAATTTAATAATCAAATCAATGATTTTATTGATCAGGTAATTGTAGCAGAAGCGAAAAAAGTGGGGTTACATTACTTTGAAGGCATTGGTAATCATCAAAAGTGGAATCAAACGATTGAAAAAATATTTAAACATCGTGAACTTGGTAGTTGGAAGCAAAGAGTATATCAACTTCATAAAGAAAACTATAAAGCAAATAATGAGCCAGATATTAAAGAAGGCTATACTGTTTTAAAAATAGATAAAGCTCTGTTTAATGATAACACCATTAAAAACCACGAATTTTTACAGTCTAAAATATTATCGTTTTGGTCTTCACCTGAGTGTTTCTTGAATAAAGGGATTGGGTACTGTGTCGTTTACGATAATCACATTGTTAGTCTTTGTTTTTCAGGCTTTGTTGTAGAAAATGTCCACTGCATTGACATTGAAACATTAGAAGCTCACCAAGGAAATAAATTAGCCCAAAAGTTAGCTCACTATTTTGTAAAAGATTGTTTAGCGCAAGGTTCGACCCCATATTGGGATTGTATGGATTCCAACAAGCCTTCCATCGCTGTAGCAGAAAATATAGGGTTTACCAATGTTTTTAACTATGTAGGATACGAATTTTCATTTAACTAATATGTTAGAAACCCCGTTAAGTGAATCGTGTCACTTAACGGGGCATAATTGTAGTTAGGCTTTAATTAATAAAACTTCACTACCTCTTCAAAAGGTAAAGAAGTTTTTTCTCCTGCTTGTTCATTCGGTTCACCAAATGGCATTTGAGCTACTAGGCTCCATTCTGCAGGGATACTCCAAGTTTGTTTAACTTCCTCAATAATTGGATTATAGTGCTGAAGAGATGCGCCAATTCCTTCAGTAGTTAAAGACATCCATGTTGCGTATCGTAACATTGCATGTCCTTGATGTGGCCAGAATGGGAATTGCTCTTTATAAGAAGGTGCATTTTCTTGCATTTGTTTAATTGTTGCTTGGTTTTCAAAGAATAAGATGGTTCCTACTCCATCTTTAAAGCCTTGTAAACGCTCTTCTGTTGCCGCAAAATTCTCCCTGGCACATCACCTTACTTATTAAACGACGTTAATAATAGCTTCTTTTAAAATAGATTTTTACAAATAACTTCATTTTATACACATATCGATTTTGCCGAGGCATAATTGATTTTTAAAAATGACTTTGCACAATTACCTATACACAACGCATAAGATAAGTTGATGGTTTAACAAAAGGAGGACAATCATGTATTCAAATCAATACTATTATCATTATGCTCCACAGTATAATGATAATTATCATATGCTAAACGATGCTCAACTTGTAAATGATATTCAGAAGGCAATCAATGGTGAGTATAGTGCTATTGTTTGTTATGAAAAGTTAGCCAAAATGGCGCCTACTGAGGATGAAAAGAATAGAATACTTGAGATACAAAAGGATGAAAAACGTCATCTCGAGGAAATTAGCAAAATTTATACAACTTTAACAGGAAGAAAGCCGTCTTATCAAATAATCGAGGAATGCCCGGATTACTTTAGGGAAGGAATCGAATTTGCCTTTAAAGATGAACAAGAAACCGTTGATTTTTATTTAGATATAGCAGATAAAGCAAATGATCCAATAATTAAAGAAAGTTTTCGACGTGCAGCAGCGGACGAGCAAAATCACGCTGTATGGTTTTTATTTTTTTTTCAAAAAGCCCCAATATAACACATATAAATAAGCAAACTCAACATTACGGTCATCAAGATACATTACAGCCTTCTACATTTACGTCCCCTCAAATATTCGGTGAAAACTTAACTCAATCAATTTTTGATCATTTTCTAGGAAACTTTAATTTTATTAATAATACATTGGGGCATATAAATGCTTTATTACCATTTTTCGAGCGTAATTGGGTACCGTTGCCTAATGGTGAATCACAGTTATTCGCAACGAACTTAGAAAACAATAAACTAGCATATATGGCTAGGAGTCAGATGGAAAAGGACAATTTTTCTATGTATGAATCGTTTATAGCATTTAATATTCCTATCGATAATTCCCCAACCGTTTTTTCTCAATTTTATAACGACCCTTCGAACCATCAAAACAATATTAAGTACCTACCTTGAAGATTAAAAATAGGAGACGAACTTCAAAAGTTCGTCTCCTATCTGAATCGGCATGTTTTCGGCACATTAGAATTTATTGTTCTTCTAAAACCTTTATATACCAAGCATTATAGGCGTATTATCCAATACTGCCCTCCATCTCAAACTTGATAAGACGGTTCATTTCAACTGCGTATTCCATTGGTAATTCTTTTGTGAATGGCTCGATGAAGCCCATTACGATCATTTCTGTCGCTTCTTCTTCAGAAATACCACGAGACATTAAGTAGAACAATTGTTCCTCTGATACTTTTGAAACTTTCGCTTCATGCTCTAAAGAAACATTATCATTTAAGATTTCGTTGTATGGAATTGTATCTGAAGTAGATTGGTTGTCCATGATTAACGTATCACATTCGATGTTAGCACGTGCACCACTTGCTTTAGGACCGAAACGAACTTGACCCATATACGTTACTTTACCACCTTGTTTTGCAATCGATTTAGAAACGATTGTTGAAGATGTGTTTGGTGCCATATGAATCATTTTCGCACCTGCGTGTTGGTGTTGCCCTTTACCTGCTAATGCGATTGATAATGTCATACCACGAGCGCCTTCACCTTTAAGGATACAAGCTGGGTACTTCATTGTTAATTTAGAACCGATGTTACCGTCGATCCATTCCATTGTACCGTTTTCTTCAACAACTGTACGTTTTGTTACTAGGTTGTAAACGTTGTTTGCCCAGTTTTGAATCGTTGTATAACGGCAGTATGCATCTTTACGTACAACAATTTCTACTACTGCTGAGTGTAAAGAGTTTGTAGTGTAAACAGGAGCTGTACAACCTTCAACGTAGTGTACGTGAGCGCCTTCATCTACAATAATTAACGTACGTTCGAATTGACCCATGTTTTCAGAGTTAATACGGAAGTAAGCTTGTAATGGCGTTTCCACTTTTACACCTGGTGGTACATAGATGAATGATCCACCTGACCAAACAGCTGAGTTTAATGCAGCGAATTTGTTGTCAGTGTAAGGAATAACCTTGCCCCAGTATTGTTTGAAAATATCTTCGTTTTCACGTAAAGCTGAGTCAGTATCTTTGAACACAATACCAAGGTCTTCAAGGTCTTGTTTCATGTTGTGATAAACAACCTCAGATTCGTACTGAGCAGATACACCTGCAAGGTATTTTTGCTCTGCTTCTGGAATACCTAATTTATCAAAAGTAGCTTTGATTTCATCAGGTACTTCATCCCAAGATTTTTGTGTAGCTTCTGATGGTTTTACGTAATACGTAATTTCATCAAAATCTAAATCTCCTAGGTCGCCACCCCATTGCGGCATTGGTTTTGTATAGAAAGTTTCAAGTGCTTTTAAGCGGTATTCAAGCATCCACTCTGGCTCTTGTTTCATATTAGAAATTTCACGGACGATTTCTTCAGTTAAACCACGTTTTGAACGGAAAATTGATACGTCCTTGTCATGGAATCCGTATTTGTAATCGCCAATATCAGGCATTTTTTTAGCCATCTTTTCTCCTCCGTTCATGTATTATTGTTATTTTGTTTTAAGCTCGGGTATCCTACTTCGAGTGAAAGCACATATAGTGACTTTCACTCAAAGTTAGAATTTATTAATTCTTTACGGCTTTTTCCATCGCTTTCCAAGCTAATGTCGCACATTTAATACGTGCAGGGAATTGAGAAACACCTTGTAGTGCCTCAACATCCTCAAGGTCATATTTCTCGCTATATTCTTCGCCCATCATCATTTTAGAGAAAATTTCAGCAAGCTCTAAAGCTTCCTCAACTTTTTTCCCTTTAATGATCTGCGTCATCATGGAAGCAGAAGACATGGAAATTGAACAGCCTTCACCGTCAAACTTCGCATCTTCTACAATACCATCAGTCACCTTTAGCGTTAAGTGAATACGATCTCCACAAGTCGGATTGTTCATATCGATCGTAACAGCATCTTCTTCAATAGATCCTTTATTACGAGGATTTTTATAATGATCCATTATGACTGAACGATATAGTTGATCTAAATTATTAAAAGACATCGCCAAAATACTCCTTCGCAGAACGTAACCCAGCAACTAGGCGATCAATATCTTCTTCCGTGTTATACAGATAGAAGCTTGCACGCGCTGTCGCTACTTGTTGAAGACATTTCATTAGTGGCTGTGCGCAATGATGTCCTGCACGAACAGCAATACCGTTCATATCAAGAACTGTTGCCACATCATGTGGATGTACATCGTCTAGGTTAAACGTTACAAGGCCACAACGCTTCATTGGGTCACGTGGGCCGAAAATTTTAAGTCCGTCAATCGTTTCAAGCTGATCCATTGCGTAGCCTGCAAGCTTATGCTCATGCTCCGCAATGTTATCTAGCCCAATTTCAGTTAAGAAATCAATAGCAGCTCCTAAACCTATTGCACCTGCAATAATAGGAGTTCCACCTTCAAATTTCCACGGTAATTCTTTCCACGTTGACTCATAAAGTCCAACAAAGTCAATCATTTCGCCACCAAATTCAATTGGCTCCATCTTTTCAAGGTGTTCTTTTTTACCATATAGTACACCTATTCCAGTTGGTCCGCACATCTTATGTCCTGAGAACCCTAAGAAATCTACATCCAAATCTTGTACATCAATTTTCATATGTGGTGCTGCTTGTGCACCATCCGCTACCATTACAGCACCGTTAGCATGCGCGATTTGAGCGATTTCTTTAATTGGGTTAATCGTTCCAAGGACGTTTGACGCCATTGACACCGACACAATCTTTGTTTTAGGTGTAATTGTCGCACGAACCTTTTCTAGATTAAGTGTGCCATCTGCTTCAAGCTCAATATATTTCAGCGTTGCATTTTTTTCCTTTGCTAGCTGTTGCCAAGGAATAATATTAGAGTGGTGCTCCATGTGGGTAATGACAATTTCATCACCTTCAGCAACATTTGCACGACCATAACTTCCAGCTACTGTATTTAAAGCAGTAGTAGTACCGCGAGTAAAAATAATTTCTTGTGTTGATGTAGCATTGATAAAATTACGAACCTTTTCACGTGCACCCTCATACTTGTCAGTAGCACGATTACCTAATGTATGCACACCACGGTGGACATTAGAATTATCGAATTCATAATAATGCTTCATAGCTTCAATCACTTGAATAGGCTTTTGAGAAGTTGCTGCGCTATCAAGGTAAACGAGCTTATGACCGTTTACTTCCTGATTTAAAATTGGGAAATAGCTTTTAATGTCTTTATTCATCATTAGCGAACTTTCCTTTCAATAACCTCCGTCAGTTGCTTTTGAACGCCTTCGATTGGTAATTGCGTAACAACTGGCGCAAGGAATCCATGGATAACAAGGCGCTCTGCTTCTGCTTTCGAGATACCACGACTCATTAAGTAGTAAAGTTGTAGTGGATCAACTCGACCGACAGATGCTGCGTGTCCTGCTGTTACATCGTCTTCATCGATTAATAGAATTGGGTTTGCATCGCCACGAGCTTTTTCAGAAAGCATTAACACACGTGATTCTTGTTGTGCATCCGCTTTTGTCGCACCGTGTTCGATGTAGCCAATACCGTTAAAGATTGATTGTGCTGCATCTTTCATTACACCATGCTTTAAGATATGACCATTTGAGTTCTTACCCCAGTGACGAACTTCAGTAGTAAAGTTAAGTTTTTGTTCACCGCGACCAACAACTACTGTTTTCGTATCAGCATGAGAACCGTCACCAATAAGATGTGTAATGTTTTCAGAAATAGTATCTGAGTCATTCATTAAGCCAAGAGCCCAATCTACTTTCGCATCACGAGCTAGTCGTGCACGGCGATTTACATAAGTAGTATATCCTTTCGCAAGCACATCAACCGCACCGTAAGTAACTTGTGCATTGTCTTGAACTACTACTTCTGCAATAATATTTGCTTGACCTTTTGCTTCTTCAACTGTTGAAATATATGTTTCAACATATGTTACAGCTGAATTTGCTTCAGCTACAACTAACACGTGGTTATATAATGAAGCTTCTGCGTTATCATTTAAAAATACTACTTGAAGCGGCTGTTCGATAATTACATTTTTCGGTACGTATACGAACACACCACCGTTAACAAGTGCCGCATGAAGTGCTGTTAATTTATGCTCATCAACTTTTACAGCTTCTGTCATAAAGTACTTTTTAACAAGGTCGCCATGTTCACGAACCGCTGTTAAAATATCTGTAAAAATAACACCTTTATCAGCTAGTTCTTGTGATGTTTTAATGAAAGCTGGAGTGTTATTGCGTTGAATATAAAGGTTTTCTTGTGCCTCAAAATCAATTAAACCTTTTACTTCTTCTGGTAATGCATCAAGTGAAGCAAATCCTTCACTGTCAACTGTGTGAGTTGGGAAATTTACAAAATCCCATTTTGTAATATTTGTTCTGTCTGGTTTTGGCAAATCTAAACCAGTTACTTTGTCTAGTGCTGCCGCGCGAAGTTCTGTAAACCAAGCCGGTTCTCCATTTGCTTCTGAGAACGAGCGCACGTCCTGTACTGTTACAGGCAAGTTAAGTTCCACTGTCATGCTAGTTCGTCCTCCTTCTTATGCTTCTTGTTCTTCAGTTTCTTCTTCGATACCTAATTCTTTTTTAATCCAGTCATAGCCTTCAGCTTCTAAACGTTGTGCTAATTCTTCGCCACCTGATTTAACAACGCGACCTTGCATCATTACGTGTACATGGTCTGGTGTAATGTAGTTAAGTAGGCGTTGATAGTGAGTGATCATTAAGCAGCCGAATCCTTCTCCACGCATTGCATTGATTCCTTTTGAAACAACTTTAAGCGCGTCAATATCAAGACCAGAGTCAATTTCATCTAAAATTGCGAAAGTAGGTTTAATCATCATTAATTGAAGAATTTCGTTACGTTTTTTCTCACCGCCAGAGAAACCTTCATTTAAATAACGTTGTGCCATATCTTCGTGCATTTCAAGGAATTCCATGTTTTTATCTAATTCACGGATAAATTTCATTAGAGAAATTTCATCGCCTTCTTCACGGCGTGCATTAATAGCTGAGCGTAAGAAGTCAGCATTTGTTACACCAGCGATTTCAGAAGGATATTGCATTGCTAGGAACAAACCTGCTTGAGCACGCTCGTCCACTTCCATTTCAAGTACATTTTCGCCATCAAGTTCTACTGTACCAGAAGTTACTTCATATTTAGGGTGACCCATGATTGCAGAAGCTAATGTTGACTTACCAGTTCCGTTTGGTCCCATGATTGCATGAATTTCATTTGTATTGATTGTAAGGTTTACGCCTTTTAAAATCTCTTTCCCGTCGATTTCAACGTGAAGATCTTTAATAACTAAAGTTGACATGAAAATACCTCCATAGTGTGTTCAGTGAATGGTGTACCATTCCTTAATTATCATCATTCTAATCTTAACTGAAAATCGTTCTCTATGCAAACCATTTCAATCACTTTCACTTTTCTCTGAAACAATCCTTAAAAACAAAGACTTTGTAAGCATTTTCAGATTATTGTTAATCATTAATGACAATGAGAATCAACTTTCCTCATTTTCAATGAAATAAATCTAATTGAGAATCGATTTCATCTAGCTACATAGTGGAAACCCCGCAGAAAACGCTAAATGTAGCGGTTTTGTGACAGAATTGCATAAATAACAATATCAATACTATAACCTTTTTTATTAGAATGGAATCAATTAAAGGAAAGAATATTGTAGATAAGATTTTATAGGAATTGTATTTTGCTTATTACCAAAATTCTAGGATGTTATTAGTTAATTAAAACCTATGCCATTCATATAGGTTGATTGGAGTGGAGGCTGGGCGACTCCTTGGGGATCAGCAATAGAGGAACGAAGGCTAAGAGCATCACATCCTGTGATAACGCCTTCGTGACCAACATCGGTGCTGCTGCCGCTACGTTAACACTACGCTTTCGCGCAAAAAACATCTGTTGGCCCAAGCGGCTCATCGGACGCCCCCAGGAAGCTCTGCTCTGTGCGAAAGCGAAGCGTCAGCAACTAAGCGCCAAGCCGGAACGGAAATCAACCCCACGTTATGATGATTAGTCTTAATTGATTTAGACATCTATTTTATTTACAATCATTTTTCATCTTAAATAGTATATAATTGAGGAATAATCAATCGTATTTTTCGATTAATAGAGGTGAATATCTAGTGGAGTTACGTCAATTACGTTATTTTGTTGAAGTTGCTGAGCGTGAACACATTTCAGAAGCTGCCGAGCATCTTCATGTTGCTCAATCTGCAATAAGCCGACAAATTGCTAATTTAGAAGATGAATTAGGCACACCACTTTTTGAACGTGTAGGACGAAATGTTAAATTGACACCAATAGGAAAAACATTTCTCGAGCACACAATTACTGCTTTAAAAGCCATTGATTTTGCTGCAAAGCAAGTTGAAGAATATTTAGATCCTGCTAAAGGTACGATAAAAATCGGTTTTCCAACGAGCTTGGCTAGCTATGTATTGCCAACTGTTATTTCAGCTTTTAAGCGTGAATATCCAGATTTGCAGTTCCAGCTCCGTCAAGGCTCCTATCGTTTTTTAATTGATGCAGTCAAAAATCGCGAATTAAATTTAGCATTTTTAGGTCCTCTTCCACCGAAGGATGAAGCGATTCAATCAACAATTTTGTTTACTGAAAATATCGCCGCTTTACTACCAGCAAAACATCCATTAGCCAAAAAGGAAAGTATTCAACTTGCTGATTTACGTAACGATTTATTTGTGTTATTCCCAGATGGATACATATTACATAAAGTAGCTATGGATGCCTGCCGAGCTGCCGGCTTCTCGCCAAACGTCATCTCCGAGGGTGAGGACTTAGATGCACTAAAAGGTCTTGTAGCTGCAGGCATCGGAGTCAGCTTATTACCAGAAAGCTCCCTGTATGATTCAGCTGCCCGCTTCACCGTAAAGGTACCGATTAAAGCACCTGCGATTCCAAGAACAGTCGGTATTATTTCACCTGTAAATCGCGAAATTGCACCATCAGAAAAAATATTTTTAGACTTCGTTACAAATTTCTTTTCACGTCTTTCTCAATTCCAATAAAAAAAATCGCCGTAGCTGGCGGTTTTTTTTTGCCTTATGTGGTTCTATCCGTCGCTCTGATGATTCTTTCCTTTATTATCAAAGATCATTAGTAATTTGGAAACATTTGAAAAATGGACAGCATATGTGCAAAAAGAACAGAGTTCGAACACGACTTATGTTGTTTAAAAATTCAGAAAACTATACAATAGTAATTGGAGGGATACTTATGATTAAGACAGCTATATGTGATGACATACCCCAAATGGCGGATGCAGTAGAAGAATTGTTAATACAATACAATCAAGAATTATTTGAATCCAACGTTTTCTATTATCCTGAAAAGCTAATCAGACATATGAAAAAAATTGAATTTGATTTATTTATTTTAGATATTGAATTTCCTAATACTACAGGTATTGATCTTGCTGAAATAATTCGCCAAAACAATTTAAATGTTCCTATCATATTTTTAACTAATTACAGAGAATATATGGAGGACGTCTTTAAGGTACAAACCTTTGATTACATAATCAAACCTGTAACTAAAGAGAACTTATTTCCTGTTTTAGATAGAGTAATGAGATACCTAGATGTAAAAGAAGAGAGGTTCGTTTTTTCCTATAACAAAATATCTTATAGCCTCAAAATAAATGAGCTTGTTTATTTCGAGAAAAGTCGTCGCCAAGTTATTATTCATACGTTAAATGAAGATTATGTCTCTAATATGTCTACCACTACAATTCTATCTAAACTTAATGACTGTTTTGTTCAAGTACATGCATCTTTTATAGTTAATGTGAAATATATCAAAGAAATCGGTAACAATTTCCTGATATTAAAAAAAGATAACAATAATTCTATTGAAATACCAATGAGTAGAAAATATAAAGATACCGCTCGAGATAAAATACTAATGAAATTAAGGGACATAGTATGATAATCATATTTATTCGACTACTAAGCTTTGTAACTTATATCTTCTTACTTAACTTTTTTTTTTCAAGCTGGTCATCGCCTCAGAAATTATTTAGTAAACTAAATTCGTTAGTTCTACTTCTTTTCCTGACTGTAGTAAGTTCCTTCATTCAAATTATTTTTAATAGATAATCGCTCGACCTCAAAATTCTGGCTTTTAAGGTCGAGCGAATACACCAATTATTTGATTTAAGAATGTTGTTTTACCAGCACCATTGTGACCTGTTAGAGCTACAACTTCACCCGCAGAAAAACAAGTAGATATATTTTCGTTTGCTTGTACATCGCCTTTTCGATAGCTTTTACTAATTGAGTGGATGCATAAATTATTTTTCATTTCTTCACCCCTCTATTTTCTTAAAATTTAGTGCACTATGTTAATTACACTATGCACAAAGGGAATAAACCATAGAAAAACTAATATGAAAGTAACGAAGTATCCTATTAAGCGAATTTTACTTAGAAAGGGACCCTGGCTGTTTGAAGCCTTTGAACTCATAGATACCAAAAATTGTCTCGCTCTGTCACTAAAATGGCAAAAGCACATAAACGAAATTTTGAAAGAAGTTAAATAAAAACCAAAGGCAAGGTTATTAGATAACCTAGCTTTTGGTTTTCGTCTATCATTAAACGATAATCCACCATGCTGTAGCATCAACCTTTACCGCTTTGCTTACTTTAACATTTTTCATAGCTATCCCTCCCTTCGTATTAAATTACACTTCTTTGCTTAATAGGTTAGGGCGTTTGATCACATATAGGATTTAAATATCATTAGCATTCTTTTAGACTAAAAATTAAAAGATTTTACTTGCTATCGTTGTATTCATAATAGTATTAAATTCCAAAAAATTGGTAAGCTGTAACAATTGACAATCTAGATGTAATAATTAACCTCGTATATGACTCATAAATCAAAAATATGGTCAAATTCTTTCGCGCCCAATCGGAAACAAGAAATAGAAGTTATTTTTACTTTTTTATAAATGCAGTGTAGTCTTAACTAAATATCTTCTTGGATTATACTAATATTGCTAAATCAAGTGCTTCTTTATGGAATCTTTTCGATGAAGCCAGTGAACAGCAATTTCAAACAACTAACATCAAAGTTAATACATAAAATGATTGAGAAAATTATTGTTCATGAACGAGATACAAGCACACAATGAGATGCATAGTTTTGATCTTGGAGGATTAATCATCAAAGAAGATGATTAATCTAACAGGAAAAAAATAAGAAAAACAAAAAAGCAATATGACCACAAATGAGATCAATATTGCTTATTCGTAAATATTTCCTTGTGAAAAGTTACCTAAATGACTTTGGCGTTTTTATTCGTAGCTTTGATGATTCTTTCCGTCGCTTTGATTTCCATCCGTCACTTCGGCTCTTCTTTCCGTCGCTCTGATGATTCTTTCCGTCGCTTCGGCACTTCTTTCCGTCGCTCTGATTTCCATCCGTCACTTTGGCTCTTCTTTCCGTCGCTCTCGCATTTCTATCCATCGCTTTGATGATTCTTTCCGTCGCTTCGGCACTTCTTTCCGTCGCTCTAATTTCCATCCGTCACTTTGGCTCTTCTTTCCGTCGCTTCGGCACTTCTTTCCGTCGCTCTAATTTCCATCCGTCACTTTGGCTCTTCTTTCCGTCGCTCTCGCATTTCTATCCAAGATTTTGATGGTTCTATCCACGACTTTGGCTTCTCTATCCACGATTTTGGCTTCTCTATCCACGACTTTGGCTTCTCTACCCACGATTGCCACGGTTCTATCCATCACTCTGCTTTTCTTAACTAGTTTTTTTATTGAAACGATCAACAATCATAGATAATGCTCCATCTCCAGTTACATTTGTAGCTGTGCCAAAACTATCTTGCGCTAGATACAATGCGATCATCAGTGCAACCATTGTTTCATCGAAGCCGAGCATTGTTTTCAGTAAACCAATTGCTGCCATGACAGCCCCCCCAGGAACACCTGGTGCGGCAACCATCGTAATACCTAGCATAAATATAAAGCCTATATATTGTGCGAAACTTATATCCATTCCGTTCATCATCATAACACCTAAGGAACAAGTTACTAATGTAATCGTACTACCCGATAAATGAATAGTGGCAAACAGTGGAACTGTGAAATTCGTAACTTTGTCAGAAGCTCCTGTTTTTTGTGCTTGTCGTAACGTAACAGGGATTGTAGCTGCTGAGGATTGTGTGCCCAAAGCTGTAAAATATGCAGGGAGCATAGTTCGAAGTAACATGAGTGGATTTTTCTTATTTAAAATTCCCGCTGTAGTATATTGCACTAGCAATATTACCCAATGCATCACGATTATTAATGCAAACACAATTGCGAAGACAGATAAGATTTTTGCTACTTGTCCACCAAATGTCATGTTCAAAAAGATACCGAAAATATGAAATGGTAAAAGTGGAATAATAACAAATGAAATTAATTTTTCAATGATAACATTAAACTCTTCAAAACCACGTTTCAAAACATCACTTTGAATGGCAGTCATACCAATTCCTACAATAAATGCAAAAATTAATGCTGCCATAACACCCATTAATGGAGGCATTTCAACTTTAAAGAATGCCTGTGCTAAAAATTCCTCAGGGTTTTTCATGCTTTCCATAGCACCGTTTGAAATGAAATTAGGCAATACATTTCGCGCTACAAAAAAGGCGAGTATACCTGCAATGATTGTTGAGAAATAGGCAAAGAATGTTGCCAAACCTAATAATTTTCCTGAGCCTTTTCCAAGCTGAGCAATGCCCGGAGCAATAAATGCAATAATAATAAGTGGTACAACAAAATTTAAAAAATTACCGAATAAGCCATTAAATGTTGCAAATATACGTACAAATGGCTCTGGCATAAAGCTTCCGAGTATTACCGCTAGTAAAATAGCGACAATAATTTTTGCCAATAGACCAAATTTAAACTTCACTATATTGTCCTCCTTAAAAACACAACTGTATTTCTAGAATGTAATATTAGTAATTTAACATAAACAGTTAAGAGAATATACAGCTTACAAAATAGACGGAATTGTAAAATATTTTTATATTTTCTAATAAGAAGAATCAAAAAAACTTAGAATAGGCAACATTTCACCTATCCTAAGCTCCATTTAACTTCTTTCAGCAAAAGTTCCCCACCTCTATAGTTGATGAGATGAATGTGGATTTAAGCTACTTTACAACGGTTGTCCAAACACCAGCTGAAATAAAGGAACTCAGTCTAAGTACGCCACGTCCTGTGGCAATGACTGAGTGACCAACATCGTGTTGGCCTAAAGCCTCCGGCGGATGTCACGGAATCGGAAAGGAGTTCTTAAAGGATGTTAACCTAAAATCATCGCATCCATGCGATAACGGTTAACTGACCTGCATCCAGCAGGCCTAAGCACAAAGCCGATTCCGGACGCAATTATGCCGAGGCATAATTGATTAATCTTTAAATAATTTTTGTAAAATATAATATGATTGTTTTAAACGCTCTTCATACTTAGGAGTTTGCCATTTTTCCCAAGAATAAGCTGAGAGAGCAGGTAAGACATGGCCGTCGGTCTCTGGTAGAGATTTTACAACCTTGCCATCCTTATCTACAAAGACAGCACCAATATAAATATTATCGACTTTAGTCGAAACTTCCTTCCCATCCTTATATAGATCTCCCATAAACTCACGTTGACTTGGATCTTTTGCTTGGATCAGTAGCCAAGGAATTCGTAGCTCAATAACATTATCATTCGTCCATGTATAGTCTACTAATGAATTATAATCTTTTGCTTTTGGGTTGGCATTCCCTTGAAGCAGCTTCCCTGTTTCATAAGCACTAAAGTCGGTAGTAATGTTTTGCTCTGGTAAGAATAGTTGTTTATTTAACACATAGTATATCGGTGCAAACTTACCACTATTTTTTGTCGGAACTGCCATACGAGGCGGAATCATATTTAAATTATGACCGTAAAAATAATCATAGAAATCATAGTATTCATCTATGACAACTCGTGAGTCTCCACTTTTATTTAATTCAACAATAAAATCTACACCATTTGAAAACGTCATATCTTTTATTGATGTTGCCGAAGTATTCCCTTGATTTGGTACTACGTCAAGTAAAATACGAGGGGAGGCTTTTTCTAAAACATCGCTTTTTAATTTGAAATACAAATATTTTTCATCGTAATCGACAGCAAAATCTGTTGAAGCTGAAGGTGAGGTATTGTACATTTGTGTACCTTTCCACTCCTTTGTATTGCCGTCTACTTTTACTTTAAATCTATCAAAGCTTAATACGCCAAATTGTTGTTCATTCGTTTGTGCATTGGACCAAAATGGTCGACGATTTGGATCATCGTAATCCATCGTATTCCACGTTCGCTTAAACCACTCGTCCTGCCATGTAAAGATAAGACCTCCTAGCAAGCCTTCATGCATAATATCTTCATATAAATGTTGAAGTGTTTCACCTTGCTGCTGTTCGGACATATGCCCCTGATTCCAGCCGTAAACATTTTCATGTGTCATACCACGCGCTGCTGGAATTCCAAATTCCGCAATAAGAACAGGCATGCGATGAGCTTGATGTAAATCTTTTAAATAACCTGCATAACTATTTTTATTGCCCCGGAAATCTTTATAATTTAAATATTTTTGGTCGAAGTTAAAGAAGTCAGGGTAATATGGATAAACATGATAGGAAGCAAATTGTCCTGGTGCCTGCATTTCACCTTTCGTATAGATGACATTTGGATTGACTCCTACTAAATCTTCATCCTCAGAAGGTTCAGATGGATGATCTAGTAAGTCGGTTGTTACCCAGTTTGTGAAGCTCATTGGACGGAGCCAATTGTATTTATCCTTCTCATAAACAGTAATAAGATCCATTTGCTCTGCTAACCAATGCTCAAATGGTGCAGCATTTTTCGTTTCAAAATACTTGCCATTGTATTCGCCTATATTAGCGTGCTTTTCGTTCGTACCGACAACCATATGCGGATACCATTCTATTCCAAGCACCCAGCCAATAACATATTTTGAAACATCAACATCATATAATCCTGAGGCATGTCCTGCTACAGGCTTCACATAAGTATTACCGTGGATAACGTCTACCATGCGCTTCATTTCTACTTGGAAATCCTTTAAGGTAGCTTCATCATAGGCATCCAGTGAATCAGCCAAGCCTTCCTCATTAATCCATACACCATGCAATACATACAGTGGTTTATCTGGATTTTCTTCATTATATTTAGCAAGTGCCCGATAAAAACCTGGTGGGTGTAATGTATATACACGAATCGTATTGGCATTCATCTCAGCAATTTGACGGAACCATCGATAGTACTCTTCTTCCGTAATAGCGGCCTCACCAGGGAATGCTCCAGGTTTACCCATACCGATATTAACGCCCTTAAAGACTAGTGGCTCCCACTTTCCATCACGTAAGACTTCAAATGATTCACCTTGAATACGTGCATTATAATTTAATTTTTCATGATTAACGTTTTCTTTAACCTCTTTTTGCTCAAACGTTTCAAAAATTTTATGCATGACTGGTATATAAATCGACCAGTAGAATGAACTATCTGCATACTTCTCAGCATATTTATAAATGGTCGGTAATCCCTTTATTTTGTAAAGAGACGGAACACGTGACATATCGTTGAAGTCTCCAGCAAAATAATAGCTTGTAGTGTTGCGTTTATCCTGTGAAACGATCGCCGCAAATTGCTGAGGAATATCGTTGTCCTCTAATAGTTTTGCCCCATCTTTTGTTAAGTCCCATTTATAATTAGCGAGTGCATCCTCCGCATATTTAGGCGTGATAATATCAAACCAATAGCCATATTCCGCACTAGCAGAAGTATTAAAGAATTTTTTCCCTTGTTCAGTAAATTGCACCTGAATACCTTCTGTTTTTACATGCTTGTCCATTTCTAACACAATGAGCTTTTCTGTAATTTCATTAAATAGAAGAAAACCGCCGCCCTTATATGGCCATTTATCACCATGTTCATCTATGACCCATTGTGGAATTTCTGAGTTTTTATGATAGTCAAGCTCATCAAAATAACGCCCAATCCATCCAGACCATGAAATCCCTAAATAATCCTGTAGTTCTTTTCTAACTGCTTCTGATGTTGGTGACGCAAATGAATTGTATTCAGCTATTAGCATACTTTTCTTATTGCTTGCTAAACGGCCTACTATAGACTGCCATTCATCCATTTCTAAGCCGCCGACAATTTTTTCTGAGCGTTTACCTAGACGCTTTTCCTCATTTAAATCATCCTTATAAACACCATACGTATCTGCCAAATAAATAACATCATAATTACTATAGTCAGTCGGAAACTTTTTTTCTGACACTTTTTTCGTTTGATCATTGGGAATCGTACCAAAGTAATTTTTTTGTACATCATATGGATGATGATCGATTGTGTATTTATAGTGGTTTAAAAACCAGTTCACACCTAAATGCTCTCGATAGGTTTCATTCGGAACCGTTTTATCTAGGATCGCGACGTTCAGCGGTTTTTCAGCGCTCAAATACCACCATGCAATAGGTGTGATAATGAGAATTAAAATGGCTATAACCCCTATATATATTCGCTTCATACACTTTTCTCCTTTTCAGCGATGCCGACACGCTTCATATTACCCCAATCGCTTTTTCTTAGCACAAACCGAACTAATCCCTCACAGCGCCATAAAAGAGTGAGTGGTCGATACCAAAAAATTTCAGTAAATGCTAAAAGTATCATTCGAAATAACTCTCTTTTTCTAGGATAAGTATTCATGGCCCATGCCTCGAATAATATAGATGCTATTGAAAAAATAACTCCATAAATAACAAAGAGCAGCAACAGCATTACCGCTGCTTCATAATAGATTTTCCCTAAGAAAAATGCTACAACGATATAAATATAACCACCTAGCTCAACAATTGGTCCTAGGCATTCCACAAGCCAAAAATAGGGAAATGCAATAAACCCTATCAAGCCATATTTCGGATTCAATGTCATCGTTTTATGCTTCCAAAGGCTTTCAAACAATCCTTGATGCCAACGTCTACGTTGATTTCGTAATACCCCTAATGTCTGAGGTGCTTCAGTCCAACACACAGGATCTGGTACAAATTCAATACGTTTATTTTCTTTTTTCTTTCTAATCAAACGATGAATATTCACGACAAGCTCCATGTCTTCTCCAATAATATTCGTCGAGTAACCGCCCGCTTCCACAGCCCACTCTTTCGAAAAGACACTAAATGCTCCCGAAATAATAAGCACAAGATTGTATTTACTTAAAGCTATTCGCCCCATTAAAAAAGCTCGCAAATATTCTATTATTTGCATAATTACTAAATAATTATTTGGTAAGTGCGTTTCATAAACGGAACCAAGCTGCATTTTCGCTCCATTGGCAATTCGAATATTCCCTCCAGCCGCAATCACTTCACCATCAGATAAAATAATCGGCTTCATCACACGAAGCAATGATTTTTCATCTAAGATTGAATCACCATCAATAGAACAAAAATAAGGATATTGTGAAACATTAATACCTACATTTAATGCATCTGCCTTACCACCATTTTCTTTATCTACTAAAATACAATTCTTGTAGATTTCAGATTCATAAATTTGTTTCACTTGTTTTGTGGGGATATTTGTACGAACAATTTTATCAACGGGCTTCATTCGGAAATGCTCGATTACGGTTTGCAGTGTAGAGTCAGTAGAACCATCGTTAATAATGATAATTTCCGTTTGCGGATATCGTAAATTCAACAATGAATAGACTGTATCTACAACCCCAATCTCTTCATTGTAAGCAGGGACTAATAAGGATACTGGTTTTGAGTAGAAGGCATCAATATGTGCATCATCATACTCCGAGGGATCTAATTTATAGCGTTTTCGCAAAGTGAGCATGGCAATCACAAACATTGTGCAATATGAAACAATAACAAATAACATATAGAACAGAATAACGCCGCCAAAGAACCACATACAATAATCTAAAAATATTTTCATTTGTTCCCCTGCTTTCTGACTACTGTTTCCTGTGCCATTTCAATTGCATATTGGTCGTTTGAGGACTCCATAAATTGCTGTAATTTTGCAATTCCTTCTTTATTTTCTGCAATTGTTTTAGCTGCCTGTGAGCGTACCCACCAATTTTCATCTTGAAGAAGCTGTTCTAAATAAGTATAGGAATAGTTGAGTGGCACATGCTTAAAGATTTTCGCAACCATTAATCTTACTTCCCACATATCTGATGTTACAAATGAAACATACGGATCGATTTCATCAATTACACCAATTTCATAAAGACCCTTTAATGCTCTTATTTGTATTTCTGGAATCTCATGTTTTAATAGCTGTTTTAACCGATCAATATATTGCATATTTCTTTTTACAGCTGCAGTATCAATTACAGCAAATTGGATATTCTTTGTCCAGCTATCGAAGTCTTCAAATAATCGAATAAATACGTCATCCTCTAACAATACAAATAATCTTCTATATTCGCTTTCAGAGTAATTGACGCTCGATTCTTTAATTTTTCCGATAAACAATTCTGGTTGGAAGAGAGAATATATTTTTAACAGCTGAAAATATTCCTCCTCCGAAATTTTGGTTTTCTCGAATTGTTGACAAGTTCCTAATAATGCCTCTATTTGTAAATCAGCAATACGATATAAAGCATTCATCCTAATACTCCATCGTTTACTTGATAAATCCTTTTCATAAAACTCTTTTAAATAGAGATTAGAAAACTCTTTGATTTTATGTTCAACTTTTTCATCCAATATATTTTTCAAATAAGATGAAAAGATTATTTCTATAGCTGCTACTTGAGCTTTTCCACGGGGTACAAGGACCATAGAGAAATTTTCATCATTGATTAAATAGTTGTACCAGTTTTGTGAATAGTTTTGTAAAAAAGTATCACGCGTTGCTGCATAACGAATCTCCTGCTGGCGCTGAAAAAGTAGATAGATCATAAATAAAAATAGAACTACTAATAAAACAACAATGACGGTTAAAAGAAAAGAAATCGATAGCTGCATCATAGCCAAAACCTCGCAAAAGTTCGCCTAATTTTTGCTTCTAACAAACGTAAATTAAAAGGTTTTACAATATATTCATCGACGCCACCTTCATAAGCATTAAGTGTCGCCCCTTCTGAGTTTCGTTCTGACATCATATAAATGATGAATTTTTTCTCATTCGGCATTTCTCTCAAAATGTGCAAAATTTCTAAGCCATTTTTACGTGGTAAAATATCATTCATCACAACTAAATGCATATGGCCTGTTTTATAGCTATCGGACTGCAAAAAACTATAGCCATCTTCATAGGTAGCAACATCTAAAGTAAAATGAGGAATGTCTAAGTGATTAATTGTTGTTTCTAATACTTTTCTAAAGATTGCATTTTGTTCAATAATACTTACCTTTACTTGCTCAGTTGGTTGTACACAATAATCTGTAACCTGTTCTATTGACCAAGTCGGCTGTTCACCATTCGCTAGTTTTTGCTTATTTTTGTCTAACAAAGTTTCAAAGGTAACGCTATTATTTCTAATTTCAGTAATGGAGGCTTTTAAAGCTATTTGCCGAAATTCCCTTTCTTGCTTAAGAATCGCAAAAATCCGTTTTAAAAACGCCTTTACCTCTACTTCACTACTTTGCAGAAAAAATATTCCCCAATGCACGCCATCTGCTAATTGGAAAAGTAAATCTGTTTTTCGTATTTTTGATTTTAGAAATGCTGAAATTTGATGATTCACATGATCACGTTCTATACCAGTGCCTTGTGAGGAATTAGCTAATTTAAAAAAGACTGCTGTCATTGTTAAACGAGAGCGAATAACACTCTCACGCAAAATCTCAAAATAGCCCTTCACCTCATGCTCCTGCATGAGTTCTTCTGCAATGATTAATTTATTCATTAGTATTCACTCCAGTTGATGTAAGAAGTATTTCATTCTCCCTCATTATTTTTCTATTATTCTCTTGAATTATAAACACAACAACTATAGTAATAAAGATGGCTTAACAATTTCTATACAAAATTTATGGTAATTCGATTACTTTTAAAATATATTATATTTTTGTTATAAACCACAACAGAAGAAGCACTTTGTTAAAAAACTTTTTTCTGATAAAAGACTTCTTTTTAGGCAAGAAAAAAAGTATGTAAGCTTTATAACTTACATACCCTTTTCGATAATTTTAATTATTTAACTGGTACAACTGAGCCTTTCCATTCATCAAGAATGAAATCTTGGATCTCTTTAGATTTTAATACTTCTACTAATTTTTTAATTTCTGGTTTTGATTCATCACCAGCACGAACAGCGATAATGTTTACATAAGGAGATTCTTTATCTTCTAGAGAAATTGCATCTTTCAATGGATTTAGTCCGTTGTCGATTGCGTAGTTAGAATTGATAAGAACTGCATCACCTTCATTATTTTCATACATTTGTACAAGCATTTCAGGCGCTGTATTTGCATCGAATTTGAAGTTTTTAGGATTTTCTTTAACATCTTTAAGTTCAGCAGATGTTTTATCTACTCCATCCTTAAGTTTAATTAAACCCTTAGCTTCTAATAATGAAAGCATACGCCCGTGATCTGCAACAGAGTTAGAAAGTAAAATTGTTGCACCCTCTGGTAAATCCTCAAGAGATTTATATTTTTTAGAGTAGATACCGATTGGTTCAATATGAATACCACCAGCGTTTACAAAATCATAACCCTTTTCTTTAATTTCTTTCTCTAAATAAGGGATGTGTTGGAAGTAGTTTGCATCAAGATCGCCAGATTCTAAATCTTGGTTTGGTAATACATAATCTTGATATTTTTCAATTTTAAGATCGATACCTTCTTTAGCTAAAATTGGTTTTGCTTTTTCCAGAATAACCGCATGAGGTGTATTCGAAGCACCTACTGTTAACGTTACTTTTTCTTTACTATCATTAGATGATGAGCCTGAGCTTGTATCTTCTTTTTTACCAGCACCACAAGCGGCTAAAGCTAGTACTAATACTGATAAAAATAATCCTGCTAATAACTTCTTCATTTTATTACTCTCCCTTTTTTCTTATTTACATATGTTAGCGGTATAAAACCGAGATAACCTCTTAGATGTTCGTAACTGGATACTCTTTTTGTCACAATTTTTATTAGCGCTTCTTTAGCGTTTATCTGTTTTGATCGTAATCATGTCGCCAATCCATTGAATAACAAATACAACTATTAAGATTAATATAGTCGACATTAAAGTTACATCTGTGCGATTACGTTGGAAACCATCTAAGAATGCTAAGTTTCCTAGACCACCTGCACCGATAATACCTGCCATCGCAGTATAGCCAACAAGTGCTACAGCCGTTACAGTAATACCAGAAATAAGCGCTGGTAACGATTCTGGAATTAATACTTTCCAAATAATCGTTGACGTTTTGGCACCCATTGAACGAGCTGCTTCAATAACACCTTTATCAATTTCACGTAAAGCAATTAATACCATTCGTGCATAGAATGGTGCAGCTCCAATAATTAGTGCTGGTAAAGCCGCATCTGCGCCACGAATTGTGCCAAGTAAAAATTTCGTAAATGGAATTAACAAGATAATCAAAACGATAAATGGAATCGAACGGAAAATGTTAACGATTGAGCCTGTTAAAAAGTTCACAATTTTATTGGCCCATAGTTGGTTGGGACTTGATAAAAACAATAAGATTCCAATCATTAATCCAAGTATAAATGTGATAACCGTAGAAATTGTTGTCATGTACAATGTTTCATACGTAGCGTCCCACATTTTTTCCCAGTCGACATTCGGAAAAAGACTAGTTAGCATTTGCAATCACCTCCGTTTGTACTTCGACTGTATTTAAGTAGCTAAGTGCAGCAGTAACATTGGCCTCCGAGCCATCAATTTGCACAATAAGTGTACCGTACGCGCCATTTTTCGTTTGCGAAATATTACCATGTACAATACTTACTTCTACATCAAACTGTTTCACAAGATGCGAAATGACAGGCTGCTCTGTTTTTTCTCCTACAAAGATTAGCTTAACAAGTTGTCCATTAGGATAATTTGCTTTAATTTGTGCCACGGTTTCCTGTGTTTCCTTCGTATCTGTAATTTGAGAAACGAATTTTTTCGTAATGGCAGCTTGTGGAGCTTGGAATACTTGTAATACTTCACCACGTTCTACAATTTCTCCAGCTTCCATAACCGCTACACGATGACAAATTTTGCGAATAACGTGCATTTCATGTGTGATTAACACAATCGTTAGACCTAATCGTTCGTTAATATCGACAAGTAGATCAAGGATAGCATCTGTTGTCTCCGGATCGAGTGCAGATGTTGCCTCATCACATAACAGTACCTCTGGGTTATTAGCAAGCGCACGAGCTATACCTACACGTTGCTTTTGCCCCCCTGATAGTTGTGATGGATACGCCTTAGCGCGTCCATCTAGACCAACAAGTGTTATCAATTCTTTCACACGTGCTTCACGTTGTGCCTTTGGAACACCTGCTATCTCTAGTGGGAAAGCGATGTTTTCCGCAACGGTTCTAGACCAAAGTAAATTGAAATGTTGGAAAATCATACTGACCTTTTGTCTAGCATCTCTGAGCTTTTGCCCCTTTATGGATGAAAATTCTTGATTGTTAACTGTCACCCTACCAGATGTAGGCTTTTCTAAACCGTTTAACAATCGAATCATTGTACTTTTACCAGCGCCACTATAGCCGATAATGCCAAAAATTTCACCTTTATTAATAGAAAGGTTGACGTCTTTAACTGCAGTTAATTCGCCATTCGTAGTTTTGTATTTCTTCGTAATATTTTGAAGATTAATCATAGCGAATTCTCCTTTTCTTATATCAATTATGCCTCGCATAATTGCGGCCAACGTGATGTTGGTCACTCAGTCGTGTGTTGATAGAAGTTAAAAAAACCCCTTCACTTATAGACAAGTAGAAGGGGTCACGTAACTTATACGCTAAACCGTTCTCTCATCTTTCAAAGATAAATCTTTGGGTGATTTGGCACCTTTTCACATTGTGATGGTTGCTGGGCTTCATAGGGCACTTCCCTCCGCCGCTCTTTATAAGAGTTCGATATATTTATTGTTTTTTAATATATTTGTTACTTTACCACGCGATTAATATTCAGTCAATTAGTTTTTTAACAATTCGTATAAATATGGTACGGATTGAAAGGCATAAACTTTTTCTGTTACTTTTCCGCCTTCACATACGAGTAAACATGGTACACTTTCGATTTTATTATCATAAGCTATTTGCTCGAAAAAATTAATATTCGCTTTACCTACTTGTAGCTGTGGTAGCAATTGCTCAACAACCGTCATCATTTTCGATGCAACTGCACACGTTCCACACATTGGCGTATATAAATAAAAGGCAGCCTTTTCACCTGACTGGACAACCGCGTCCCACTGCTCTTTTGACCATTCTTCCATCATTTTTCACGCAACCTTACAAAATATATTCATTATGGATTGAGAAGTGTGCACGAAGCAATATCGCTGCTAACACCTTCTTCGGAGTTGTCTCAACTTCCTTATATGTTGGCATCGTACGTAAATGCTCAGCCTCTGGATAATGTCTGTCCATTAATGCTCGTAGTTTATCACCCGATGTATCTGCATCAAAAAACGTATAAAGCTCACAACCCTCGTATGGATCAAGTAGCTCTTCTAATTGATGCACACCAATTGTACCATTCGTACAAAGTATTTTAACATCTTCATTTAAAATAGGTTCAATTTGAAGCTTATCCGATCGGCCTTCGACAATTAAGCATTTTCCCTCGACCATCACGCCACCCCCATTTAGACATATCCCTTATAATTCATTATATCAATAAACTTGATCGTTGATACAGTTAGACACCTATTGATAAAGGAATATACTTGCATTCTCCTCACTGTTATAGTAGCGGGATGAATGAAGATAATAAAAAACGTCGGTAGTTTCCGACGTTTTTCTAATTCAGGCTTGTCTTATTCTGCAATCATTTCTTCGTATTGCTCAGCTGTCATAAGTTTTTCAACTTCTGATGCATCAGCAGGCTCTACAACGATCATCCAAGCTTTTTCATATGGTGATTCATTAACGAATTCTGGGCTATCTTCTAAATCTGCATTTACTTCAACTACTGTACCTGAGATTGGTGCGTATAATTCAGAAACTGTTTTTACAGATTCAACGCTACCGAATGGATCATCAGTTTTGATTTCGTCGCCAACTTGTGGAAGTTCAACGAAAACGATATCTCCAAGTTCAGCTTGTGCGAAGTGAGAAATACCGATACGTACTTTACCATCTTCTAATTTTACCCATTCATGCTCTTCAGAGTAACGTAAGTCTTTTGGTGTGCTCATGCAATAAACCCCTCCATAAAATATGTAGTATATTCACTTTCAGTTTGCCATACTTCTCCTATAAAAACAAGGATAAATAGGGTTATTTCCAAGCTTGCTCAAAATCTGATTCTTTAAACCCTAAAGTTACTTTTTTCCCGTCTGTTACAATTGGACGTTTAATCAGCATACCATCTGAAGCAAGCAATTCAAGCTGCTCCTCTTCAGTCATATCAGCAAGCTTATCCTTCAAGCCAAGCTCACGATATTTCATACCAGAAGTATTAAAGAATTTCTTTAACGGTTGTCCACTAGCTTGCCATAGGTTTGATAATTCGTCCTTTGTAGGCGGTTGTTCGACAATGTGTACCTCTTCGTATGAAATCTTATTGTCATTTAGCCATTTTTGAGCTTTTTTACAAGTAGTACATTTTGGATAATGAATAAATTGAATCGTCATTTATAGGCTCCTCTACTATCATTATTAGGACACTACATTTTCAGTGTCTCCCTCATTTTCTGTAGTATACCATCATAACCGTTACGAGCCAAAATGAAACTCATTATGCCAAAGCGTGGGGTTGATTTCCGTTCCAGCTGGGCGCTTTGTCGCTGACGCTTCGCTTTCGCGCAGAGCAAAACTTCCTGTGAGCGAGCGTCGAGCCGCTTCCTCCGCTAAAGGAACGAAGGCTAAGTGCGTCACGTCCTGTGACAATGCCTTCGTGACCAACATCGTGTTGGCCTCAGGGTCTCGCCTGTCTCGCTTTCCCAAGGGAGTCGAGTAGCCTTCCACTCCAATCAGCAATAGTGTAGAACTTTTATAAAATTTATGCATTTTAAAAGTGAACGTAATGATTGCTCTTCTATAATAGTTACGACGATTGTGCTTTCACATAAGTAAATTATTATAAAATGGCAGAAAATATATACTAAGTGAAGTAATTGATTGGAGTGGAGGCTGGGCGACTCATGATGCTATCGGCGGTTCTCGAAAATTTATCAGCGATTATCATGTTGTTATCAGCGATTCTCGGCAATTTATCAGCGATTTTCTTGATGTTATCAGCGATTCTCAGCATTTTATCAGCGATTTTCTTGATGTTATCAGCGATTGGCATTTTGGAGTGGTCCGCTTTCGCGCTGATAAACATGTTGTTGCTGTCAATCCGCTTTCGCACAGACGAAACTCTTTTGCTATAAAACGACAGTCAGAGGATTCACACACAGTTTTGTGTATGAATCCTTTTTTGCTCTTTGGAAGGTGGATGTCGATAAAATTCAGAAGTTAGGTGATAAAACGTGAAAGTTGGTCGATAAATTTCAAAAGTTGGTAGATAAAACGTAAAAGTGTTCCGATAAAACTCAAAAGTTGAATGATATTTTTGTTAAAACATATGTCATGTGAATCAGTTGATTGGAGTGGAGGCTGGGCGACTCCTTGGATCACAGTGTCACAGATGAGACCCTGGAGCGAGCATCGCGAGTGAAGCGGCTCATCGGACGCCCCCAGGAAGCTTTGCTCTGTGCGAAAGCGTAGTGTTAACGTAGCGGCAGCAACAAATGTTTTCTGTAGCGAAAGCAAAGCGACAGCTACAAAGCGCCCAGCCGGAACGGAAATCAACCCCTCGTTTGGCCGAAGAACTTTACTTTTATTCCCAACAAAAAACCTAGCTATCTCATCTATGCGGATAGCCAGGTTAGTCTGCTCTATTAAACTACAAATTTTTCTGCTTCAATTAATTTAACAGAAGCTTCGCGTTTCTTCGCGATTAAATTGTATGGGTTGTTGCGAGTTAATTTACGTAGTGCAGACAATGTCATGCGTGCTGCGTCGCCGTCTGCTGAAGCAAGAATCGTATCTTTTGCTTCTTTTTCAATTTCTGCAAATGCTTCTTGGCAGAAGATCTGAGTGTAAAGTAATTTTTGATGAGCTTTTTCAGCACCATCACGAGCAATCGCTTTTTCTGTACGTAATACTGCTGATTCCATTGCGAATAGTTGGTTTGCGATATTTGCAATATTCACCAATACTTCTTGCTCTTGATCAAGCTTTGCACCGTAGCGTTGTGCTGCTAAACCTGCTGCTAATACAGCAATTTTCTTCGCATTTTTCACAAGATATTTTTCCTGTGCTAGCGGCTCTGTGCCTATATCTTCAGGCATTAGCATAAGAAGCTCTTGTTGTAAATTTTGAGCAACTTGTAGTAATGGCAATTCACCTTTTAATGCCTTTTTCATAAATGTACCTGGTACAATCATGCGGTTAATTTCATTTGTCCCTTCAAAAATACGATTAATACGAGAATCACGGTAAATACGTTCTACTTCGTATTCAGCCATAAAGCCGTAACCACCGTGTAATTGAACCGCTTCATCTGCAATGTAATCTAAAGTCTCAGAACCAAATACTTTAGCAATAGAACATTCAATAGCATACTCAGCAATTGCACTAGCAATAACTTTTCCTTGCTTTTGCTCTTCTGGGCTTAGCTGACTTAAACGGTCTTCAAATAAACCTACTGTACGATAGTTTAATGACTCAGACGCATATAATTGTGAAGCCATTGTCGATAATTTTTCTTTTGTTAGATTAAAATCAGACAGCTTCGTTTTAAACTGCTGACGTTGGTTTGTATATTGAATGGCTAGTTCTAATGCACGCTTCGAGCCACCAATTGTTCCAACCCCTAATTTATAGCGGCCGATATTTAAAATATTAAAAGCAATAACGTGTCCGCGACCTATTTCACCTAAAAGGTTTTCTACAGGTACTTCTGCATCTTCAAGGATTAATGTACGTGTCGATGAAGATTTGATACCCATTTTTTTCTCTTCTGCGCCAACTGAAACGCCATTGAAGGCACGTTCTACGATAAATGCTGAGAATTTATCGCCATCAATTTTTGCATAAACAACAAATACATCTGCAAAGCCTGCATTTGTAATCCATTGCTTTTCACCATTTAAAATATAATGTGTCCCTGCATCATTTAACTTTGCAGTTGTTTTTGCACCTAATGCATCAGAACCTGATCCTGGCTCAGTTAATGCGTAAGCAGCAATTAATTCACCTGACGCAAGCTTTGGTAAATACTTTTGCTTTTGCTCTTCATTTCCGAAAAGTACGATTGGTAAAGAGCCAATACCTACGTGTGCACCATGCGTAATAGAGAATCCACCAGCAACTGACATTTTTTCTGCGATTAAAGCAGAAGAAACCTTGTCTAATCCTAGACCCTCATATTCTTCAGGTACATCTGCACTTAGTAAGCCGAGCTCACCAGCACTTTTTAGAAGACGAACCGAATGCTCAAATTCATGGTGTTCTAAATTTTCTACGACTGGTAACACTTCATTGGCTACATACTCTTCAGTTGTTTTAGCAATCATTTTATGCTCATCTGTGAAATCTTCTGGTGTAAATACACGATCTAATTCCACATCTTCAATAATAAATCCGCCGCCTTTAATGAAATCCGTTGTTTTTTCTGTCATTCTAAATTCCTCCCTATGCATCTATTATTAATGGCTTTATTCCCCAATATATAGAAAAGCTTGAAGCACTGTGTTCGGAGGCAACCGGAAACGCTACACTCCAAGCTGATCTAGCAAAAATCATAGAATTTCAAATACTCCTGCAGCACCCATACCGCCACCAATACACATTGTCACGACACCATATTTCTTACCTTGGCGCTTCAATTCATGAATAAGCTTTAATGTTAAAATGGCTCCAGTTGCACCTAGTGGGTGACCAACGGCAATTGCTCCACCATTGACATTTACTTTATTTTGGTCAATGCCTAAATGACGTACGACCTGTAAGGATTGTGACGCAAATGCTTCGTTAATTTCCCATAAATCAATGTCATCAATTGCTAACCCTGCAATTTCAAGTGCTTTAGGTACTGCCACGATTGGTCCAATACCCATCACCTCAGGAGGTACACCACCAACTGCAAAGCCTAAAAACTTCGCCATTGGAGTAAGGCCTTGCTTTTCCGCTTCTTCACGATCCATCACAAGTACTGCCGCTGCACCATCAGAAGTTTGAGAAGCATTCCCCGCTGTAACACTACCCTTTACGTGGAAGGCAGGACGAAGCTTCGCTAAACCTTCTACAGATGTACCTGGACGTACACCTTCATCCATGCTAAAAGTGAATTTTTTCACCTGTGGTTTGTTGTTGTCATCTACATAATGCTGCTCCACTTCGATTGGTACGATTTCATCATTAAATTTACCTTCTTTAATAGCTTTTTCAGCAAGCTCATGTGAACGCACAGCAAATGCATCCTGATCTTCTCTACTTACATTGTATTGACGTGCCACTTCCTCAGCTGTGTGCCCCATCCCCATATAATATTGGGGAGCGGTTTCTGCTAAAGTCGGATTTAAGCGAGGTGTATTACCTACCATTGGCACCATACTCATTGACTCTACTCCACCAGCAAGAATCGCCTTAGAATGTCCTAGCATAATACGCTCTGCTGCATAAGCAATTGCCTGTAAACCTGATGAACAGAATCTATTAATTGTTAGCGCTGGTGTTGTATCTGGTAACCCGGCAAGCGCTCCAATACTACGTGCTACGTTCATGCCCTGCTCAGCTTCAGGCATTGCACACCCTAAAATCAAATCGTCAATCGGACCTTCATAGCCCGCTCTTTTCAATGTTTCTTTGACAACTACCGCTCCAAAATCATCTGGTCTAACGGTTGCTAAAGAACCCTTCTTCGCTTTTCCAATCGGAGTTCGTGCTCCTGCTACAATAACGGCTTCACGCATCGTATTAATCCCCCTTTGTTTCATGTGCAAGTATGGTTAATTCAGTCTTATAGTTAGTTACGTAGTGGTTTCCCTTTTAAAAGCATGTGTTGCATTCTTTGTTGAGATAACGGATCTGCAACTAAGCTTAGGAACGCCTCTCGCTCAAGGTTTAATAGGTATTGTTCATCTACTAATGTGCCATATGGAACTTTACCACCAGCAATGACATACGCTAATTTTTTAGCAATTTTTAAATCGTGTTCACTAATATAGCCTGATTCAAACATTCCTTGCGCACCAATTAGTAGCGTACCGTAGCCTGATGCACCGACTACAGGAACTTTCGTAGGTACAGGTGGTTGATAGCCTGCCTCATAAAGCGCTAGTGCAGCTTGTTTTGCATCATATAGTTGGTGATCTGAGTTAACAGAAATCCCGTCAGCAAAATTTAAGAAGTTATTTTCACGTGCTTCTTCACCAGAAGTCGAAACTTTTGCCATTGCAACTGTTTCAAATACTTTATTAGCAATATGTTGATAGTCTACCTCTACGCCATTTGGTAATCCTTTGATGAATTTTTGGTAAAGTGCCTTATTACCGCCACCGCCAGGAATTAACCCTACGCCGACTTCTACTAAGCCCATATACGTTTCCATTGTTGCTTGAATATGTGCAGCTGGTAAGCAAACCTCTGCTCCTCCACCAAGTGTCATAGCAAAAGGTGCTGCCACAACAGGCTTGCGAGAGTATTTAATCTTTTGCGTCGCATCTTGGAATGCTTTAATAACGAAATCTAGCTCAAAAATATTATCATCCTGTGCTTCTACTAAAATCATTCCTAGATTAGCACCCACACAGAAGTTTTTCCCTTGATTACCGATGACTAAGCCTTTATAGTTAGCTTCTACTTCATCGATTGCAAAGTTAATCATTTGAATAATATCTAAGCCAATTGCATTTGATTGGGAATGGAACTCAAGTAATGCAATTCCATCACCTAAATCTATTAAGCTAGCACCCGCATTTGATTTGATAACACCGTGTTTTTTCTTATAGCGTTTTAAGTTAATTTCCTTTTCATTAGCTGGTACTTTTACGTATTCAGAGCCATTATAATACGCTAGGTCGCCGTCAATTTCCGAATAGAAAGTTTCAAAGCCGCTTGCTAACATATCTTTAACAAATGCTGGCACCTCACGACCCTCAGCCTCCATTTTAGCTACTGACTCTTTGACGCCAATTGCATCCCATATTTCAAATGGCCCTTGCTGCCAACCGAAGCCCCATTTCATAGCATTGTCAATCGCAACAATATCATCAGCAATTTCACCGTGTAGCTGTGCAGAGTAAATTAGCGTTGGAGCGAAGATACCCCATAGTAACTCTCCTGTACGATCCTTCGCATATGTTAGTGCTTTTACTTTATTTGCTAACCCACGAGTTTGTTTTGCCATTTCAATAGAAGGTGTTTTTAATTTTTTTGCTGGGCTATATTCTAGTGTGTCTGGATCAATTTCAAGGATCTCTTTACCTTGCTTCAAGAAGAACCCTTGACCTGATTTTGCTCCTAGCCAGCCGTTTGTAACCATTTTCTGTAGGAATTCTGGTACTGCAAATACTTGCTGCTCGTCACCAGTTGTTTGATCATAGACGTTTTTCGCTACATGGATAAATGTATCTAAACCGACAACATCCAACGTTCGAAATGTTGCAGATTTTGGACGACCGATTAGTGGACCAGTTACAGAATCCACCTCACCAACTGAATAGCTACCCTTCATCATTTCTTGTAAAGTAATTAGTAAGCCGTACGTTCCGATACGGTTGGCAATGAAGTTCGGTGTATCCTTAGCAAGTACGACACCTTTTCCAAGCACATCTTCGCCAAATGTTTTCATAAAGCTTACAACTTCTGGCGCTGTTGTGTTTGCCGGAATGACTTCGAGTAATTTTAAATAGCGTGGTGGGTTGAAGAAGTGAGTGCCAAGGAAATGCTTTTTAAAATCTTCTGAACGCCCTTCTGCCATTGCATCGATACTTATGCCAGATGTGTTTGAACTAATAATTGTTCCAGGCTTACGAACAGCATCAACTTTTTCATATAGGTTTTGTTTAATCGCTAAATTTTCTACGACAACTTCAATAATCCAATCTACATCTTTTAATTTCTCTAAATCGTCCTCAAAGTTACCAACCGTTAGTAGTGATAAATTTTTCTTAGAAGTAAGTGGTGCTGGCTTTTGCTTTAATAACTTTTGAAGAGCTCCATTAACGATACGATTTCTTACAGCAGGATGCTCTAAGGAAAGACCTTTCGCTTCTTCCTCTTTTGTTAGTTCCTTCGGTGCAATGTCTAATAATATTGTTGGAATACCGATGTTTGCTAAATGTGCTGCAATTCCAGAGCCCATTACCCCAGAACCTAGAACAGCCGCTTTTTTAATGTTGTAAGTCACAAGCAATTCCCCCTTATTCTCCCATTGAATGAATAGCCATTCATTTTTTGGCCAAAAAAATATCAAGTTTGCCTTAGTGTATTTTTGTCCAGATAATTTTAGGCGTAATCTGTGACATACGACTGAGGCTTACCTTCATTCAGCTACCATTTTGATTTAGAGGTAAATATCTTCTGCTGAATAAAGATAAAACTACTTTTTCTGTTATTAGTTTAGATTATTTTGTATGATTTAGCAATCTTTTTTCACCAATTATTTTTGCAATATACAACTTTTTTTGTTTTTTACGAGCGAAAATAAGACAATAAGTAGATAGCGACAATTCCAAACAGAAAACTTTCAGGTTAAGGGAAAAATGTGTAGAATGGAAAGCAAGGAGAGTGAAATACTAATGAAAACAATTACAACTGCTGAACAATTTAATGAACTGATCTCAGGTGATCAAAAAGTTCTAGTGAAATTTTACGCTGGATGGTGCCCAGATTGCACACGCATCAATATGTTCATCGATCCAATTATCGAAGAGTACAACCAATATGACTGGTATGAACTTAACCGCGATGAGCTTCCAGAAATCGCTGACAAATATGATGTAATGGGTATTCCAAGCCTACTAATTTTCCAAAACGGTGAAAAATTAGCACACTTACATAGTGCAAATGCTAAAACACCTCAGCAAGTTACAGAGTTTTTATCTGCACAACAATAATTAACTGGGCTAAAAACAATATAATTAATGTAGAAGAGCTACTGCTCTGTGGCGAAAGCGAAGCGCAAGCCACAAATGTTTTATGTGCGAAAGCGAAGCGTCAGCAACAAGTTACAGAATTCTTATCTGCTCAACAATAATTAACTAGACTAAAATAGCAAAGTTAATGTAGAAGAGCTACTAATCTGTGGCGAAAGCGAAGCGTCAGCAACAAGTAACGGAATTCTTATCAACACAACAATAATGGAAAAATGAGCTGCATTTCTTTTTGAAATGCGGCTCTTTTTAGAAAGGAGATTATGATGCGCCAGCCATTGTCGTTACTTGGAAAGTCTCAATATGATGTATCCATTTCACCAAAATACCGTAATTCAGCTTGTGGTCCTACAACTGTCCACGTAGTCTTAAATTATCTAGAAGATCAAGCTCCTTCGGTAAATGAGCTTTATAAACTTCTCGGTGGCACAAAAATCGGGTTATTTAAATGGCGTCTAATTCTCAATCTTCGCCGGCTTCGTCCAACATGGGAAATTCGCGATTGTACTTTAAAGGAAGCTATGCAAGAAATCGATGCAGGCCGTCCTGTCGCAATACGCTTTGACCGATATTTCAGCCTAAATTGGCGCGATAAAAAATCTGCCTTCGCCTATCATTGGGTACCTCTCATTGGCTATGAAATACGAAATGATGAGCTGTGGTTAATGTTCCATGATAATGGCCGCCCTAATCGTGAAAGTAAAATTCGAACGGCTCCTTTTAAAGATAATGAAAAAGTATTGAGCTTCGTAAAAATTACACCGAACTAAACGAGAGCGTGTCTGCAATGTTTAAACACGCTCTTTTTTCATCAATAATTCAAGGCTTATTTACTGTTCTCAATAATAACTTTTAGAACTTCTGCAAAAACATCCATTGTTCTATACGTTTCTTTCAAGGTATTTTCGATACCTCCAACTTCTAATAATACTGAATTATCATGGAGATCCTGATTATAGGTATTTGGAGGATTGCCCTCTTTTTCTATTACACCTATTGATAGTCCCGGATATAATTCTTCTAGTTGTTCATGAAGCTGAGTGGCAAATGTTTTATTTGTTTCAAAGTTTCCACTCGTTTTTGATACGACAAATTTAATTCTTGCGTAATCCTGTCCGTTAATTTCAATTGTGGAATCTCGTCTTTTTATAGAATCTCGATGTATATCAAAAACCATGCGAATACTGTCATTTTCAGCTAAAACTTTTTGTAAATTTTCTCGTGACACTTTATATGAATCCGGAAAATGTAAACCTCTTCTTTCTAGGATTCCGGCTATATCAGTCTCATCATGTATTGAATTAATTTGCATTTCCTTTAATGCTCTACTTAACTCTTTACCTACCAATGTTACATTTTTAGTATCATTATATGGCGGCTGCTCTCTATACGCCTGCTGTTCAGGAAGCCCCGGGGAAAATGATTCCCTGTTATGTGATTGATAAATATATACCACAGGTTTCTTTTCTTCCATTGCATAAGACAATGACGCTCCTCCATCACTTTGGGCTACCTCTGTAACTGTGCCACTTCCATTTAAGGAGATTAACCATGAAAAAATAAATGCACAAACTAAAACACCACTTGTTATCACAGAGAATTTTGTGAAGATTCTTTTTTTACCCATGCTTCGAGCTCGTTGTCGAAGAGTATTCTCAGTTGTAGAAACAAACTCCTTTCTAGGATGTTGAGGGTACATTTCTTTCAGCATATCAAATAAGTCTTTTTCATTTTGCATTTGTCAAAACCCCCTCTATTTCAATATTCAGTTTTCTTTTAAGCTCTTTTAGGGCTCTGTGATAATCAACTTTTACTTTCGCCGCACTACATTGAAGAATTTCCGAAGTCTCGTTTATGGAAAATTCATTAATACCTCGAAGAATGACTACCGCTCTGTATTTAGGTTTTAATTTAGCAATAGCTTCATGAATAAATTGTTTTAATTCTGTTACCTCAAATTCCTCATCAGGCTTCTTTTCATTCGATGATAAGTGATTAAAAAAACCGTCCTTAAATAGTGAGGCAAACTTTTTCTTTCTGTAGTGATCTATTGCCACATGTTTTGCGATTGAAAAAATCCATGTTTTTAAATGATAGTTACCATTAAAATTCGATAAACCTTTTAATACACGAATGAATACTTCTTGGGTCAAATCCTCAGCATCATTTTGACTTCCCGTAAAACAAACAAGAAATCTATAAACGTCTAAGTAATACAAATTGTAGATTTCAACTACTCTTGATTCTAGGTTATTTGAATCAATCAAGCTTTCCCCTCCTTTTACTTATTTGCTTATAATTCGTTTGAGAGTAGGAAAAGGTTACAAAAATTTATATAAAAAAGCAGAGCATATTTCTATACTCTGCGTTGATGATCATGATGTTTGTTTTTAAATAAATGAATATAGTGAGCGTGCCTGCTTAGCGATTAATGTGTAGCCACGCTCTTCTATTTCTTTGAATGTTTGAGGTTCGTAATTAGGTAATACTAAGCTTGCTAATTCTGCCTCGATTGGTACGTTCGTTTGAATTGTTGCAAGCTCGTGTGACAATTTTAGCATGTCTACATTCTCTTTAATTTTCGTACGTTGACCTGGCTTTAATTCATCTATTGATGTAAGAACATTTTCGATAGAACCATATGTTTGAATTAACGTAAGTGCCTGCTTTGGTCCAATCCCCTTTACGCCTGGATAACCGTCACTCGTATCCCCCATAAAAGCCTTAACCTGTGCAAATTGCATAGGTTCGATGCCGTATTCCTCTTGGAAGCGTGTATGCGTATAAACGTCATACTCTGTGTAGCCTTTTTTCGTAAAAGCAATTTCCGCTGATGGTCTTAAAAGCTGCAGTAAATCCTTGTCTCCACTAATTACCGTAATGTCAGCCTCATCCTGAAATTTTGTAATCATTGAGCCAATTAAATCATCTGCCTCCATCCCTTTAACACCGAAATTTTGCCAGCCGATTTGTTGAGATAAATTTTTCGCCATATCAAATTGTGGTAGCATTTCCTCAGGTGGTGATGGACGATTAGCTTTATAGCCATCAAATAATTCGTTGCGGAATGTATGTGCACCCATATCCCAACAAACAGCAAGATGGGTCGGCTTCATAATAGATTGTGCCGTTAATACATGACGCACAAATCCTTGGGCACCATTAGAAGGTGTACCATCCGCAAGGCGAATATAATGCCCCATCGCAGCCGAAGCAAAAAATGAACGGAATAATAGCGCCATGCCATCAATAATTAATAATTTTGGTTTTGTTGTCATGATAAATAATCCTCTCTATAACAATACAATGATGTATTCATTTATAATATATTAAGCATTGTTCTATTATAGCAAACTATCATCAAACTTCATTGTAAATATCTACAAGCCATTATTCCGTCTCATTTAATAACTATCTAATCATGGTGTTACCTTTCTTTGAAATACGATTGCGGGCATCCAGTCGAATACCTGTTAACCATTGCAAAAATGCTGTTACACCCATCTTTACTGTTTCCGGGCGTAGGTCAGCCTCCTTTGGATCAGCGTAGACAAAGTCAATATGACGGACCCCTTCATTTTCTCCAATGAGCTTTAGGATATCAAATAATTCAAAGGCCGTTAATCCACCTGGCGTTGCAGCAGGTACATCTGGGGCGAATGTGATATCAAGTGCATCCAAATCTACAGATACATAAATACGATCCACCTCATACATCAGCTGACGAAGCATTTCGCGAATTGTTAATTGTATGCCATCACGACGCATTTGTTTTAACGTAATCATATGTATTCCTTGTTCTTTCGCGTAGTGAATCATTTCTGGTGAATTAAAAAAGCCGTGTAACCCGACATTATAAACATGTTTCCCCTCTACAACGCCTGCTGCAATGAGCTTCTGTATTGGAGAATCCATGGCTAAACCAATTTCCTCCTGATTGCGGGCATCCAAATGCGTATCAATTTGAATAATCCCTATTCGATCCTTTGGAAAAGCATTCTTTATCCCTCTTAGAGAGCAAGCTGTAATCGCATGATCTCCACCTATTAGACACGTGAAACTTTTAGAATATGCAGTGCTTAAGTTTTCTGCCGCAGCTTCTATAGCTGACTCTGAAAGCATTCTATCGGTTTCGTGGATGGCCACATCGCCTACATCAACGACTGCCAACGTGCGTAAATCTACTTGCTCATCTAAATTATAGGATTGAAAGCCTGGCCAAGCCTTTCGAAATGCCGTTGGATACAATGCTTTTTGGGAGGGTTTACTAGCATACGATAATAAAGCACCGTACAAAATAATATCTACATCACTCGGAACGGGATTTTCTTTTTGCTTAATCCATTGATGCATAGCCGAACCATTTTCTTGCTTATACTGCCATTCTGGTTGAATAAACATGTTAACCTACCACCTTCATGTTATTTTTTCTACAACTACCCTACCATAGTATTGATTCCTATTCTGACTGGACGTTTTCCTGGGGGCGTCCGATGAGCCAAATTGAAGTCAATTGCCTTGTGTTAATTTATCGTCCCCTCAAAAATACCTAGAGAAATATCTTCAACATTAATAGTACCATTAGTACATACAATTTCGTCAAAGTTTGGTATTTCCCCTCTAAATTTCTGAAAAATTCTCCATATGTGGATTTGAGAGAAAGATGTACCGGAAAGTTATACGTTCATAACAAAATTGCACCGTTTTACCTCGGCTATATTAGTTTTTATGGAAATAACAGGATAAAAGATGTCGATTGTAGAAATAATTAACATGTCACAAAAATTATGGAGGTTCAAAATGAACAAATTCAGTTTGTTTGGGAATTTTACGATATAAGAGGGCAAACGTGGCATGGAGTGAATCAACACCCTAAAAACAATGGGTGATAAGTACATTTCATCGAATTTTTATTAAGCTAACGAAAGTAAATGGTTACAGGAAGGATTAATTTAATGAGTTATAAAAATACTTTTATTATAATTTCAGAGGATTCGGAAGTTAATTCCGCTATTACACCTCTCCCAAGAAATAACAAACCTACTATAGCTTCGATCGAATATGACTTAATCAGTAATAACCCTTACAAATATACTCAGGAAGAAGTACAATTTCAAACTTATTTGATTAAAAACCAAATTAAATTAGATCCATTAGATGAAGTAAGAAAACATTTTCTCCAAAAACCTAAAGCGTGTTTTAGAGCTTCTCCATTGGTAAAGAAATATGGGTGGGGAATACACTACGATGATGAAGGAAAACTTGCAATATATGATGTTAATAGTGAAGTGTATGAGCAATTTCTCAATTCGGAAAATATCACTTTATTAAAAGGTATGCGTTCTAAACGGAGCGGAAAATAACGAGCGAAATAACGACTCTTTTATCTGCCTTGAGATCTTATGCCTCAGCTTAATTGTATCCGAACTCGAAACCTCAATATGTAAAAGAAGAATCTATTTTGATTAAACTTTATTACAAGCAAAACCATTCTCCATTTACCCCAATAAAAAAGTAGCGAACTAGGTAATTTTCTAGTTTGCTACTTTTTGGGGCTTCTTCACCCCACTGATTATTAATCTTCACCAATCGGGCTTTTGCGGGATAAACTCTGGCAAAGCTCTGCGACCTCATGCATCGTATAGCTTTGAAAGTTATACTGATCACGCAATTCCTGATAATATTGTAAAAGTTCCTCAAGCATAGCTAAATTTTTTTCATTGTTCTTACCAAAATTATGAGGGTGCCACCATAAATGATAAAAAGCTTTAGACATTGCAGCTGCATGCATTCCCTCTTTAATACGTTTGATCTTTAAGCCTTCAAAAAATCGTAATGGGCTACAATAGGGCCTTAAAAATGCACTTGAACGAATGTTAATAAAGGAATCCTTTTGCATCTCTTCTAGCGTTACTAGATGATTTCCTGTTATATTCACATAGCTATCCAGCCATTTTTTTGCACCTAATAGTCGACCTTTTTCCGTAAATTTTTGAGGATCGTACAACGGATGTTTTTCATTACCTCGATAGCATACATATCCCACTTCCTGACATGCTGGGAAATATGCTTCATTCACTTGATTAAGTGGAAATACAATCGATTTCATCGGTGCGATATTTTCTTCACAAATCATTGCATTAGCGTGTAGATCTGCACGAAAATTTGCTTCAGTTTGTCCATTTTCTAAACAGTAATAATGTGAAAATGTATGACTTCCTATTTCTTGATGTGGCGTACGTTTAATCTTTTCAATTAAGGATTTGCCGAAATGTAAGAGGTCCTCCTGCTCATTTCCTCCTACTTTTGCAAGTTGTGTATGTGCAGCATAGCGCATGTTTTTATATTTTACTGGGATACCTCGTAAGTAATGAGACA
The DNA here is from genome assembly GCF_050278745.1 of Lysinibacillus sp. NPDC094403. NCBI lineage: Bacteria > Bacillati > Bacillota > Bacilli > Caryophanales > Bacillaceae > Lysinibacillus > Lysinibacillus sp. NPDC094403. The sequence goes on from NZ_JBNNTL010000003.1 coordinate 90,485, forward strand.
TCTCTTCTTTTGTTTCTGCAAACAATAAACCAACTGTTGCCCAAGTCGCATGAATGCCATACTGTTCAAACAACGCTAGTATTTTAGGCAATGCCTCGCGTACGCCATATAAATTTTTATTGTATTGTCCGTACTTAAATACATCGTGGACACCCCAATTTAGCTCAAAATCTAATGATATGACCAGACCTCCACGATTTACTTCAATTACTACTTCCTCCATTTTTGCACGCCCAGTAACAGTGCACGTATTTTTGATTGGGTAATGTAGCCGGAATATACATCGACGACTTGTCCACCGAAACCTAACTTAAACGACCGAACATTTTGGTCATTTGTCAGCTTCCCCATATCATATAAAACAAAGCCTTGCTCCTTTAAATGCAATAAATTGTGCCATAGTAAGAAACGATTTGCATAACGAACTGGTCTTCTTAAATGATCTGGCATCAATTGTGAATGACAAGTCGCTACATAATAGGACATCGCTTTTTTTGCGTATACAATATCGAGTCTATAGCATAGTGTTTGTCCACAAATACTTCGAATCTCAGACAACCATAGCGCTCCTTTATTTTTTAAGAGCGTAATAGCTTCCATTTGAGACTTACTAATTTGCTCGAGTTTTTTCCTTTTTGCAAAATTATTATAAAACTGTTGGAAGGCTCGTAAATTTTCATCTGATGGTTCTTTATAAATAAAAACTTGATAGGACTCTTTTTGCGCACGACGAAGTATTTTTCTATTACTTTCTGAAAGAGCAAGATACAATGATAACTCACTATCTGTAAGGTGAATATGAACCGTTTCACTTTTCATAAGCTTACGGCTCGGTACAAGTGAATGTGTATATCCAACAACCTTCATTGATTTTCTAACATTGGCTGGTTTTTCTACAAAATAAAAATGCTGCATTGCGATATTCCATCGCTTACTTTTAATGGACAGAATGAACATCGCCCCCACTCTCTGTGTATTTTTCTACATGATTTCGCTCATAACGAGCACATTTAAAATGTTTCATTCGAGAAATACGTTTATAGCCTAGCTGCAATAATCGTTTACGCTTTCGCCATTGCCAAAAGCTTGCAGTAACCCAAAGTGTTTGTGCAGGTTTCATTTTTTGGAAAAAGGCTGTAATAATATCGATATTTTTATAAACATCATAGGTTAAAAAATATGTCTGCTTTGGCAATACTTCAACAATTTGCAATTCATCTACACGCCAATTCACAGCATGTAATGCAAACGCAACCTTATTCGTTTCAGCAAAGGAATCTTTATAAATGGTGTATCCCTTATAAAGTAGAGAAATAATATCTTCCTCATCGAGTTGCATCGCTTCCTGTATCGACAACTCTTCAAACAAATCTCCTACAGGTCGTTGCGGTGTAACATTATCTGATGGGGATAATTCATACAAATCCACTTGCTTAAAACGAATAAATTTTTCTACGAATAGTTGTCCATATTCTAGCCAATCTTTTACTTTTCCATACTTTACTAAGTAACGTAATTGACCTAGAGTATTGCGTTTCCATTCCACGACACGATGATTGCCTTTTAATAATTCCTTGAGTCGTTCTTTCAACGTATAACAACTCGCCAATAGCTTTGCTCGTTTTGTGCCACTGCTTACGAGCATACGTCTTGTAAAATCAATATTAGAGCGCCAATCGAACTTATCTGGCTCGTAGCCAATACTCATATCGAACAAGCGATAGTTTTCAGAATGGGTTCGCTTAATAGTTTCCTGATTCACTAATCTGCCAGGCCCAAATATATTAAATGTCGGCTCATGTGCAAGTGCATAAGTTACATAACGTCCACGGCAGCAAATTCCGTAGGTGAAGGCAATCCATTGGTCTTCAAAAACAAGTGCGTCTATCTCAACTTGCAATGCCTCCTCTTTAAGAAGCGTTAACCGTTCGAAAAAATCCTTTTTCTTACCTTTCGTAAAATCACTTGTATCTATTTTTTTAGCCCATCGTCGATCAAATAATCTAAACATTTGCCAAAGCTCGTCCTGCGAAGGGGTTTTCCTCGTTAATGAGCCTAATTTTCGTAGCTTTCGTTCTCTTCTATCCACATCATGCATTTTTCTTCGCTGATTGAAATAGCTATAGTAATCTATATCGTGAAAGGCAAGATACGGTGTCACTACACGAAAAATACTCGGGCGTAACTGCCTTTCAACAAAATATTGCTCAATGACCTTTGTAGAGTCTTTGCTTTCCAATAATCCATGAAACGAAAATAGTAGATGTTTATGCTTTTCGATGAGCTGATCAAAAACAAAGGTTGTAGCGGGCAGCAACCTTTCTTTTTTTGCTACAACACCTGAATAATTCGCAATATTTTCTCCCGTAAAGGCATAAATTCGTACTCCCCATCGAAGTCGGACTAAGAAAGGGAAAAAGGCGATGATAATACCATTTTCTTCAACAGCATAGAGCTCCACACTCTCTCTTCGCCCAACAACTTGCCACCAGTTATAAAACCAAGCAAATTCTATAAAAGGATTATCATTGACCTCTGCTGCTAAAATTCCATCCCAAATATCCTTGTACCACATAAGCTCATCATCTGTTCGAATGCGAATTAATTGCAAATTAATCACCTTTCTTTGCCGACTTTGATACAGCCTGTTCGTAGACAAATAGAGTTTTCTGATACATTGGTAGAAACGAAATGTTCCTTAAAAAGCGACGTTCCATTAACAATTATTTAAGCTTTTTCATTAGTTCGTCTTTATCATTTCGGTTAATTAAAAAATCAGAAACTAACTCATTGATGTCACTTACATTCGTGGCGATAATCGGAAGCCCTGCTCGCATTGCTTCAATAATTGGGATCGGTAAGCCTTCCCAATCTAATAGCAAAACAAGTAATTGACTTTCCTCAAGTGAAGATGTGACATCTAATTGATTGCCCAAAAATGAGACACGATCCGTTAAGCCTTTATCGGTAATGAGTTTTTCTAAACTAGGACGAAGTGAACCATCACCTATCAATTGAAGGCGCCAAGGTGTATCAGAAAGCTCCGCTAAAGCCTCTAGCAATAAATCCTGTCTTTTTGACACTTCAAAACGAGCAACCATCATAATTAATGGATGCTCTTCATTCTCTTTGATATGTGCTACTAGCTTCAGCAGCAGATGTTTTTTGCGCGAAAGCGAAGCGGCAGCAGCAAGATGTTTTTTGTGCGAAAGCGCAGCGACAGCAGCAGATGTTTTTTGTGCGAAAGCGCAGCGACAGCAGCAGATGTTTTTTGCGCGAAAGCGAAGCGGCAGCAGCAAGATGTTTTTTGTGCGAAAGCGCAGCGACAGCAGCAGATGTTTTTTGCGCGAAAGCGCAGTGCTAACGAAGCGTCAGCAGCAGATGTTGGTCACTCAGTCGTTGCCGCTCTTAGACTGAGCTCCTCTATTTCAGCGGGTGTTTGGACACCCTCTGAAAAGCAACTTAAAACCGCATTCATCTCACCACCTATAGAGGTGAGAGACTTCTGTAACTACCGTTGCACTTTCGCTACAAAAGACATTTGCTGAAAGAAGTTAAAAACGGCTCTTAATTGTCAAAAGGTTTGTAAATCCCTTTTAGGTTGCTCGCTGCAAGGCCGAGATACTGATAACATCAATTTTTTTCTTGAAAACACGGCCTGTTACAATGGTTAACTCATGAGCATCTTGCTTTAATTTTACGGCGAGTGCCTTCACATGTTTTTGCGCTCCTCCAATCTTATCCAAACGTGTAATAAGCTGAACGATTTTCAGACCTAACACTCTTTAATTTTTAATAAGCACCTGTTCTCACTAACACTACGTAAAGTGTTTTGATGATAATTTTAAGATCTATCCAAAAGGAATAATTATCGACGTATTCTAGGTCATATGAAATTTTTTGCCCGTGAGAAATATTAGAGCGACCGTTAATTTGAGCAAGTCCTGTTAATCCCGGCTTTACTTCTAAACGTCGTGCCTGTAAATTGTTATAAGCATTTGTGATGGTTGGAACTTCTGGTCGTGGTCCAACAATACTCATATCTCCCTTTAAGACATTAATGAGCTGTGGAATTTCATCAATACTTAACTTCCGAAGAACGGCCCCAACCTTCGTGATTCGTGCATCCTGTTCAGTTTTAAAATAATAATCATCAGGAATTCCGTCTGCACACATAGTAGGCATATTCACTGGAACTGCCTGTATGGTCATTGTCCGTAGCTTCCAAATAACAAAGCGCTGATGTTCCTGACCAGTACGGATTTGTTTAAAGAAAACAGGGCGGCCTGTGCTAATAAGTAAAATGAGGAATACTACCAGCATAAAAGGAATGGTTATGAAAAGTAATAGGAATGCCCCCGCAATATCCAAAATTCTCTTTCCGTACTGACTATAAAATGTAATAGTCTGAGCTGTCTGCTCGTGCAATACATCATCCTTTGCATTTTTTTAGCACTTAACTTTATATATTCATTTGGTACATTTATAGAACTACTTTTGAAAAAGCAATTTTCTAACAAAATGAAAAAAGAGTTATTTCAAAATCATTTTTGAATAACTCCTAACATTAATATATTCAGTCATTAATTGAGATGTTCCTTTTTACCCTTGTATAATTTGCACGTCGCATACAATTTGAACATTTCCTTTTAAAGCCTTACTAATCATACATGTTTGTTCCGCCTTCTCAGCTAATCGATGAATTCTCTTTTGTTCTCGCTCAGATAAATTTTGTACAACAATCCTTGGCTTATGTACGATTTTCTCATATGTAAAAACACCATTCGTAACATCAACAAAACCTTCAGCTTGCATGGACAAATCCAACAAAGCAATCTTCGAATTTTCAAGTAGCGTAGCCAGTGTAATTAAATAGCAGGTTGCTGCCGCTCCAAGCAGCATTTCATCAGGATTTGTCCCAATCCCTGGTCCATTCATTTCTCGAGGAATTGAAATTTTCGTATTTAGATTGTCCGCTACAATATTCCCCGTCCCATTTCTTCCCTCCGACCAATTTAAATTCATCCTAAATAAATGTTGAACCATAATTAAATCCTCCTTTTTATTTTGTAGTTATGAGTTAGAACGGTTGCCCGGTTACCGGTGCAGTTCTACTCTCTACCCGATTAGTTTTCAGGGGTACCCGAGCAGTCCTTCACCCTACCCGAGCAGTTTTCGGGGGGACCCGAGCAACTGTACACTCTACCCGATTACTCCTCAGTCGGAACGAAAATCAACCCACGTTATGACGATGAAGTATTTACCATGAAAAACAATTAGTACTTACAAAATTAAATAATACTTTAATCTTACCATTTTGAAATTTAAGAGATTGATTGTTTATCAGTTATACAACACCTTTCTTCCCATGGCATAAAGTATTATCATCGTAATAATGTAACATCCAATATTTAAGAAAAACAGGAAAACTGATTTTATGGTAAAATAGAAAAAACAATTCTTTAGGAGATTTTAAAAATGATTTTAACAAAGCAACAAGCAGTACAAGCACTTAAAAAGAACAAATTTATCGGTTTTACTATTAAAACAGGAAATATCATTATGAAAAAGATGAATAAAACCGATTATAATATTTTTGTATTTGAAGAAGGCAAAGATAAACCAGTGCGTTATGTAGGTTCTATTATGAACGTGATGGCTACAATGAGCGACAAAGCTTCAAATAAGGATTTTGTTATTGTGGAGCAGCTTCCAACTCAAAATAAAGAAGAGGCTACATCTGTAGAAAAAGATGAAGTTAAAGAAGTAACTAAGCCTGTAGAGAAAGAAGAAATTAAAGAAGCTGTTAAGCCTGTAGAAAAAAATGAGGTCAAAGAATCTAAGAAAGAAAAAGCAGTTGACTTCGATGAAGAAAGACGTGCCATTTCGGGTTATGAAGGCATATATGATGTTACATCGAGCGGTCGAATCATTACAGTTCGTGAAAATCGCCCATTAGCACGATGCAACGATGAATATGGTTTCCATATTGTTCGATTAACAAAAGAAGGTACTGCTTCAAGTCACAATGTGTTTGAAATTTGGAAACAGGCATACCCTGAGCTTGAACAAACTAATTTTAAAGGTGCCTTAAAAGCGAAATATGGAACAGGCTGCAAGCTAAGTGATAAACCAGGTATACACTTTTAATCATAAAGAATCCTCAGCGTCGTTGCATTGACGCTGGGGATTTTTTTAATAAATTTTTCACTTGTGATTGAAGATATCAATGTTACGAGCTTGTCATTATTATTTCGTTGACCTTCAACCCTATCTCGCAAAACCATTTGAAAATACTCTCTATACCTTTAGCAAGTTCGATTTTTCCTTATTAACTGCATTTGCCATATGCGTTGTTGCAATATAGCTTAATGTCATACCAGGCCCTAATGTTGCACCTGGTCCTGGATATGTTTCGCCCATTATAGAAGCTGAGCAATTCCCCGATGCATACAACCCTTCAATTGCCGAACCATCTGCCTTTACAACGCGGGCATGCTCATCCACCACTAAGCCACCCTTAGTCCCGATATCTCCTGGATATAAACGAAGTGCATAAAATGGAGCATTATTAAACTCTGCTAGGTTCGGATTTTTCAAGGTAGGATCTCCATAATAATTATCATAGGCACTATCTCCTCGAAGGAAATCTTCATCATGTCCATTATGAGCAAAGGCATTAAAGCGCTCTACAGTTTCCACTAAATTTTCTGGGGGAACATTCATATGCCCTGCAAGCTCCTCAATTGTTTGTGCACTTTTCACTATACCTTTATCAAACCAACTTTTTGGGAACACTTGTCCTGGGAACAACCCTGTGAAAATATAGCGACTTTTTGCCTTTGCATCGATCAATATCCAAGAAGGTATAGCATTATTAGTTTTTTGGTGGTGAATATACATTTTGTCTACAAATTCATGATAAGGTGCCGCTTCATTTAAATAACGTTTCCCAGCACCATCCACAACCATCATATTTGGAACTCCACGGTCTGCAACTAGGAAGAAAGGATGCCCTTGTGGATCAATAACGGAAGGTGCTCCCCATACTTTATCCATTAAATCTAATGTCGCCCCTATTTTCACACTAGGCTCGATAACATCTCCTGTTTGTCCTTTAGGTGTAGAAGTCCATTTTGCGTTTGTTGGTGCCGGTAAATAGTTTTCTCGATATGCTTGATTATGAGAAAAACCACCTGAAGAAAGGACTACCCCTCGCTTCGCCTCGATCCGCATCTCCTGCCCATCTCGTTCAACCATAATACCAGTCACCCGATTATTTTCAACGATAAAATCTTTAAATGCAGTGGAGATCCACAGCTCTCCATTCGCTTCTGCAAGTGACAAGCGTAATCGAGCAATTAGCGCTTCCCCTAATGCAACAGGCTGACTTCCTGTAATTTTCGACTTCACCAAACGCATGCCTAATTTTAAGGCAGTTGTTTTTCCCTTTGTCGTACGCCTAACCATATTTACCTTATGAAATTCATAGCTATTCATCGTAAAGCCTTTAGAAGACAATGTAGAACGACGCATCGTATCTGCTAATGACCCCATTTTCTTAATATCAAAAATAACTGGCTCAATCGATCGCCCTTGAGGTAAGCCACCTGGTTTTTCAGGATAATAATCTGAATAACCTTTAGCATATTGGAAACGCATATGCCTAGTATGATTATTTAAAAACCTTAACATTTCGGGCCCCCGTTTAATATAAGCTTCCTTCAAGGCCTCTGGTACACGATCACCAATGGTTGAATCTAAGTATAAACGCGCTAGATTATGTGTATCAGGAACACCCTCACCCTTAATCACATGATTATTTGGAATCCATAGTGCTCCACCAGACAAGGCAGATGCCCCACCATAATGCTCTGTCTTTTCAATGACTAATGATTTCATACCCTGTAGCTTTGCTGTCAGACCTGCCGTTAACCCCGCTGCCCCAGAACCTACTACTACCACATCATAACTCGCATCCCATTTCATACTTACATCCTCACTTTCATTAGTAGTCACTAAATCAATGAATCTCGTATTACTACTAAAAAGTATAGAATCGAAACAATATTCAGTCAATTTAATCCTACCATAATTTGTGATTGATGCTTTCTAGGGAGCGTCTCCTCTTTCACATGTGCACTAAAGCATTCACACAGATTTCAATAATCCCCCCTAAAAATAGATTTATCGATAAAATAACCTTTTACTCTTTAGGATTGCATACAATGGATCTTTTTCTAAAACTTACGATTATCATATTCGTTTCTATTTAGCATATATTTTTTAAAACGGCTTTAAGTATATATAGGGTGGAGGAATTTTGCAGTTGAGTGCGATGATACTTGGTGGATTTCTTTTTTTAAGTGCTAGCATCGGAGGAGCCCTAGCTTGGGTATTCTCTAAGCTATTCCAGCATACAACTCATGGATTATCATTACTATGCGGTGGATTTTTAGTTGGCTTACTTGTAGTAGACGTCATTCCTTCTTCTTTTCAAATGTACAAATCATTTGGCCTTTTACTTGGAATTTTGATGGGCTATTTAATGTTTGAAATACTTAATAGTTTATTTCACACTTCCCATACACAAAATCCTTCTGTATCACTACTCGCTATCGCTATAATTATCCACACTATTCCAATGAGCCTTACTGTCGGACAGTTACTAGGAAGCTCCGCATTAAGTATTGCAATAACAGCTTCCATTATTCTACATCATCTACCAGAAGGCTTTGCACTTTCAACAGCATTATTATCACAAGGAGAAAGGTTATGGAGACTCTTTATTTATTTTATAGCATTTTCGATTTTTTTTAGTATTTTTATACAGATCGGTCAATATTGGGCGTTATCTAATAAAGCACAAGGAGTACTAATGGGCATATCGATTGGCTTAATCGCAACCGCCAGTATTTCAGAATTTATTTTGCATCATATTCGTTCCGTATCACGAAAAACCTTATTAATATATATTTTATTAGGTTATTTATTAAGTCACATATTTCATATCCTTATCGAGTAAAAAAGCAATCCACCAGATATTGTGGATTGCTTCTTTTTAATTACTCATCGGCACCAACTAACATTAATGTTAGTGTTAGGATTTTAGAGAACTGTGCACGTGTAAGATTACCTTTTGGATTAAATTGACCGTTTGCTCCATCAATAACACCTAATTGCTTTAATAATCCGATAGATTCAACAGTTTCCTGACGCATTTGGTTTTTGTCTGTAAATGGGTTATTTTTGCTAACTTTACTTACATCAAAATCCATTGATTCTAAGTATCTTGCTGTTACAAATGCCATTTCCTCACGTGTAGCAGGTTTATACGGCTCAAAATTATCACCATCAAAAATATCGATTAAGCCATACTCTTCTAAAATCGCTACTTCCTTTGCACCTGGGAAATTAGCTAAATCTTTATATGTAGCAGGACCTTCATAATCTTTATTCACATCTAATCCAGTAGCACGGAAAATCATAGAAACTAATTGTCCACGTGTTACTTGTCCATTTGGATTAAATGTTGTTGCAGATGTTCCATTTATAATGTCTAATTGGAACAATAATTGGATATAGCCCTCAGCCCAATGTCCAATAGTATCCGTGAAGTAACCGCCTGATTTTAAGTCAATATTGCCTTCCTGAATTGCTCCTACAAAAGCATTTAAATTTGCATTATCTAAAGCTTGCCATTTCCCTTGAGCATAAACTTCTGCCTTAAATGCATTTCCAGATGGAGTAAATTTCATTTGAATAGAGTCACCGAAAAGCTCTTTAAATTCTTTTTGTTCCTGTGCACTCATTTTATTAACTTTCAATAGTGCTTGTAACGATATCTTTAATGTAATATTATTTTTTGTCGTTACTAATGTCATATCTTTATCTTCATAGTCTAATTTAGAGATTACTAGTGTTTTATAAAGATCCTGGTAAGTCATTGATTGCGCTTGTTTAGTCGCTGCAACTGCCTGTTTTGGATGGATAAAGCTAGCAACATCTACATTTTCTTGAGCATTTGCTTGTAACCCAAAACCTCCTGTAAAACATGCAATACTAAGTGCGCCAGCTAAAAATGTCTTTTTCATTCTTCTTGCCCCTTTCAATTCATAGATTTAGTGTACTAAAATAATCGTTAGTAAATCTATAAAAATATGGGAATTATTCAAAATTATAAGAAAGTCCTATTTTCTATCATATGAAAAAATTACTAAATTTCCATGTAAATTCAGAAAAAATAGTATATCTGTTCTTTCTTTTAGTAGGTATAAAGTAGATAGTAGCGGACACCAAATAGGAATCACTGGTCGAAATTTCAATCAAAAATCCAAACCCAAGCTTCGCAAAACCTGATTTCTTAAAAGGCTGATCAATCAACAATACGATATACATAGTATCGTTGCTATGTGCATCGTTTTTTTTTGAGGTGTCGACATCGGGTAGCAATTTGAAGTGATCGGGTGGTTACTCAATCTAATCAGGTTGGCCGCAAAAGTGATCTGGTAGTGCCTCAACCTGCTCTGGGTATACTGCGAAAGTGATCCGGTGGCTACTCGATACGCTCGGGTTTACTAAGAATATGATCAGCTATTAACTCGACTGATCAGGTTTGCCAAGAACTTTATTAGGTTTCCAGCTCGAGTCATTTAGGCATACAGTTCACGAGAAAAAATCCCAAAAACTAGGTGCGTCCTGAAACTTTACTGTTGCAAGCTTTTCTATAATTTTCAATTTAATTTCTTGTTCCAAGTCTTCCCTTTCTTGATATTCTGTATTGTGTAAACAATGTTTAATTTTAGGTATGAAATTCTCTATAATTGTTAGGATCTCTTCGTTATGTTGGTTTTCTAAATGCTCCATAGGTTATTCCCCCTTTTTTCTGAGTGTATAATTGAGTTTATTTAAAGCATTCCTGTGAAGGTTTGATATATTCTGTGGGCTTGTTTGTAATGTTTGACCTATTTCTTTTATAGAAAGCTCTTTTACATAGATCATTTCTAAAATTTGGAGCTGTCTAACCGTTAGTTTTTGTAAGGCCTTTAAAAGCTGTTCATTCTCTATATTGTCTAATAGACCTTCCCCAACTATATTATCAAGTTCCTTTTCTTTGCTTACATCTTCTATTTGCTCTATTGCAGTCGTGCCACCATATTTTGATAAGCCATTATCTAATATTAATAATGTGCGATTTTGCTGCCTTCTTCTTTTTTTATCAAAATCTAAGCTGAAGAAATAAATTAAATTACTGACGTATTTGGTCTTCCTAACATTTATATAGTGAGATTGAAAAGACTCATCCACGAGTTTCTTATTAATATCAGTTGGATATAAGATAGCTTTTTGCACCAAATGAAGATTTTCTGAATCCGACAAAAAGCTTTTTATAATTGGATTGCTAACTTGCTCATTATTTCTATAGAAGAATTCCTCTATCTTCTGATTATCTTTCTCCATTTAATAATCCCTCCTACATATCCGCCTTCTTTCTATATAAAGTGAATGTAGTCTCTATATTATAAACCAAAAACAGAACAAATGTTCTTATCAAGAATAAAAAAGTCATCAAAAAATAACGTTTTTTTACAGGAAGGTTGTTTTTATTAATTCAGAACTCTCTTTACATATTACAGTTTAAATTTTAGTGATATAACCAAGCGGTAAGGCAAGGGGCTGCAACACCTGGATCCTCGGCTCGAATCCGAGTATCACCGAAGGAGAGTGATTTACATTATGATATCGGAAAATGTTCCAATGTGGATTAGCTTAATAGGAAATTTTGGGTTCCCAATTGCCATAACAGTCTATCTGTTCATTCGATTTGAGAGGAAAATAGATAAATTAGAAGCTGTCATCATGGAGTTATCTGAAATTATAAAATCTCTTAATTACAAAAAAGGAGGATGATCCATATGGAAATTGAAAAGCTAATGGCTTGTTACGGTAAAGCGAAAGAAATTCAATCATTCTATACAAATGTTTAACTAATGACAATCTTTCTTCTAATTTATTGAAGGAATATTGTCAGATTAAAGCTAACGGAATTTGATTTAATTACATGTAAGCCCACCAAGGTTGGAAATGATTTTATTCGATTGAAATAAACAGCGTTAGGTCCCTCCCACATTTACTAAAATAATCAAAACCATGAGTTAGAAATTCTTTATCACATTATTTTTTCCAAGCATACTATACAACAATAAAAGGAGCGATTGGAGGCAATTATGATTAGCAACAATAAAATTGCAACGACTAATACTGTGCTGGCAATTTTACTTGTTCTTGGTATCACCTATAATTATTTTTACAATCAAACACCCATTCAAATTGAACGCTTAGGTAATTTAGGGTTATGGCTAGCATTCCCATTATCGATAATCAATATAGTACTAAGTTTGAAGCTACTTAAAAATAAAACGGGTAACGCTAGTAGCTACGTCACTTTTATGATTGCTGTAATTATTTTAATCATTGCCTTATTTTCACTATTCCATTGGGGCTCGTCATAAAAATACAAAACTCCAAAGGCTAAAAAGCTATTTGGAGTTTTATTAATCAATTATGACTCGGGATAATTCCGTGACATCCACTGAAATAGGTTAAAGAAATAAAACCATATAATCCTCATCAAAATATTGCTGACCTATTTTTAATGCTCTCTTCTCCGTTCCAAAAACCTCAAACCCTAAAGAAGAATACAGTCCTTTTGCTGAAGCATTCGTTGACACAACCGTTAAAGTAAGCTGTTCAACTCCCTTTAACTCCCTCGCTTTGTTAATTGTTTCAATCATTAAATGCTTACCAATGCCCAGCCCTCGCTTTTTCGTAGAAACATAAACAGCAAAAATATTTGCTTTATGCTTTAACTTAACCTTACTTTCCTGCACTAACGTCGCAACGCCCACTAATTCTTCATGATCAAATACCCCTAACGTATAAGAACCCTGGAATTCAAATCTGTCGGCAAACTGCTTAATCGGATAATCCTTCTCCTCCTCAAAGCTAGAACCAAATGCCTCCGGATTATTTTGTAGCCCTTCTAATCTTAAATTCCGATAGGCTTCAGCATCTTCAGTTGTTAAAAGTCTACTATTCATTCTTACCCCTCCTACGATACTTTTCATTTTTATCGACAATTACCAATAGTGTTTTATGTACTTTCACAAGATAGTTCCCTAAAATGGAAATAACAGCATAAAGGAGGATGAAAAATATGAAATCTAACAGTATGGCACATCATTTTCATACATTACAGGAGCAGCGAACTCACTACATACCTCACATTCATTCACTCTCGCAGGAACAACTATGGCATCGTGAGAAAGAAGGAAAATGGTCGATCGGTGAACATTTCTATCACCTTTATCTAATCCTAAAAATGCTTAAAACAGCAACAAAGTTTTCCTTACTACTGACCCCTTACGCGAAAATGCGAAGAAACAAACCATTCGCTACTGAAATACATGATGTTTACGAGGAATATAAAAACAAAAAAGGAAGAGGCATGAGAGCTCCAGGAATATTAGTGCCCCCTTCCAAAATACGTTTTACGCTGAGTAGCGACGAAATAGAACAATTACTAGTGAATGAAACGAGCGCTATTCAAGAATTAGTGAAAAATATTGAGGAGGGGATTGCCGGTCATATTGTCTTTCCAGATCCTCTTGCTCACTATCCTAACCTTATTCAATCTATCCAGCTACTTGCCATCCACGAAAAGCATCATTTTAGAATAATGGCAGAGCAATATAATAGATTAATTGCATCTAGCGACGTTTTAATATAAGCGTTATTGAAAATTGGAGGTTTTCTTTTTGTCGCTTGTTCAAATAAAGAAAAAACAATGCAAAAGTTAATTTAGAACATACCGCCAAGCTTAGACGTTGTAGCTTTCGATGAAATTAAAAATGCATTCTCGATTATTAGCTATACATAAACTTTAATGATAAAAATGTACTCTTTTTTTCAAAGGTGATGACGGTAAAGAAAAGCTAAATGCTGTCCCCCCTAACGCTAATCTTTAGTGGACCTGTGAGTGATTGATTTATATTTGTGTAGATGAATTAGGTTATAACTTACTAAACTAAGAAAAGAAAGGGCTGGGAGAAAAATGGATAAAGATATTCTAATTCCAATTGCAATAGGTTTTTTTGCTAATGTAATTGTGTTCTTGATAAGTATGTTAATCGTTAAAAATAAAAGAAAAGCTGCCAAAATAACACTTATTTTTTTGGGGATCAGTGTTCTCATGTCGTTTATTATAGGTGGTTGGGGTGGAATGGGTTTATTCGTAATAAGCTTCGGAATGTTATTAATGTCTATATGCTTGCATTTATATATTTACATTGAACGTTTCTTAAGAACTTACACTTCATAGTTCAATAAATATTTAAGTAGATTTCATGTATGAAAAGAGGTTTAAAATATGAACATTCTAGGAAATGTTATTGATGATCAAGGAAGATGTAAACACTATTCTAATAAGCAAGATACTATTTCAATTAAATTTAAATGTTGTGGAGAGTATTATCCTTGCTATAAATGTCATGAGGAAAATTCAAATCATCAAATTCAGTCATGGAAGAAAGAAGACTTTGATGAAAAAGCAATATTTTGTGGCGTATGTAAAAAGGAATTAACTATTCATGAATATATGAATAGCACAAACTGTAAGCATTGTAATACTCTTTTCAATCCAAATTGCAGTAAGCATTTTCATATTTACTTTGAGACGGATAATAATCATACATGTACTTTCTAAATAGAAAAGCCTTTGAAGGGATAATGCCTTCAAAGGTTCTCCTATTACGTAATGATTATTAATTATATTTTTGAAGAAATGCTTTTACTTTCTCCTTGGCAAATTGTGTGCTCAAACTACCTGGATTTGCATCAAAGCCATGATCGACCTTTGGAAGAAGATAAAGTTCATGTGCTACACCATTCTTAGTTAGTTTCTCATCCAATACGGTCGCCTGCTCTACAGGAACAATACGGTCACTCGTTCCTAAAAACGTAATTGTTGGTGGCGTATTTTTCTGGATATAGCTTGATGGGGAAAGCATTTTATAACGCTCATGGTATTCAGATGGTGAACCTCCAATGTAGTTATTCATAACATCTTGGACATAATTCTTACTTGGATTATTCTTGTAAAAGTCAGTCATTTCTGACGGTCCATACATGTTAATCACCGCCTTGATCGGCACATCCGGAACATCCGTTGATGGTGGTAATAGCTTATCTCCCATACTATATGCAGCCAGCATAGCTAGATTTCCCCCAGCAGACTCTCCCATTAAAATGATTCTGTTCGGATCAATCTTATACGTATCTGCATTTTGCAAAATCCAACCTAACGCCGATTTAACATCCCCTACTTCATCTTTCCAACTTGCTTCAGGAGGCATACGGTATTGGACATCAAAAACAGTATACCCTTGATCATTCATCCACTGATTCCAGTCTTGAACTTGGCCTTTATCTCCACTTACCCAACCACCCCCATGCACTTGAACAATGACAGGTGTTAAAACATCTTCTGATTTTTTCTTTGCTGGCCACACATCGAGTTTTAATTCAATGCTGTCCGTAGTTTTCCCATACACCACATCTACACTAGTCTTTGTTGAGATATCTTGTTTATAGAAAAAATGTGGGCTAAGAGAAACCGATACATTCTCGCTTTTAGCATAGCTTTTCATATTACTAATTGGCTGCACAATTAAAAAGATTAATAACAATAAAGTAGGAATTAGAACTGTAAGAGCAATGAAGGTTTTCTTCCAAAAAGAAAGAGCTAATAAAACTATTATTATTAATGTTGTAACTACTAGAAGAATCGGAAATATAGAAGCCCCCCATGCAAGCAAACTCATTATTTTATCCATATTACTTGGATTAAAAATATAGTATGCCACTATAATGATAATAAAACATACAACCAAAGAGAGGATTGTGAGTAGCCACTGAAGAAAACCTTTAGGTCGCCAATTTAAATTTGCTTTTGTCTGATTCATCTTTAAAAATCCCCCTACTAGACCATATTTTCATAATGCTTTACATACTAAGATTTCTAGTAAGAATTTTTAAATCCATACTTTAATCTAAATGATATGCCACATTGCTAATAAAAACTTTAGGAATAACAATCTCCCTTGTTCAAAGACTCCGTTGTGGTCACCTACAATCTGCAGGTTTAAAGCACCTTATTCTGTATGTAACATGTGTGAATGTCAGAGTTGTAGCTGATTGCTCTTCAATCTTCAGAATTTGTAGAAAAACCTACAAAAAATGATTTTGAAACTTTATAGCTGATGGTTTTGTACTAACATAAGCAAAAAAAGAAAAGCAAGAAAGTAGTGATGAAAACAAAAAAAATCTAAGAAAAGCCCTCTGTTAAATTGGCAGTAAAGCATCATCCCCTTTTTAATCTAATTTGAACATCACTTTAAAACATTAAGGAATGAATTAAGTCAAGTTATCTGAATTATCAATTTTCGTTAATAAAATAGCAAAAGTTGATTTTAAAACTTTTATAGCAAGTGGTATGGTATTCACATCACAAAAAAGAAAAGAGGCGAATTTATATGACAATCAAAAAATTGTTAACACCATTCTTAATTGCAGGTTTTGTTTTATCAGCTGGAAGTAACTCTTTTGCTGAAGCAAATGAATCGAATGATGAAGTAGATTGGGATAAGGCTTGGGAATCTTTCGAAACTGAAAACTATCCTAGTGAAATAACTTTCCCCGGTGGTGAGTCTTTAACTAGAGCTAACGAAGCTTTAAGATATACAAATGGAAGTACTAAAATTTCATATGCGAAAGGAAAAGTTAAGAGCACTGGGATATCTCAAGACGGTGGTATTTTCGATGTAATATCTGCACAAACATCTATAAGAACTGCGGGTTTAAGTTATATTCAAGGGAACTATGCTTCAACTACGGTATGGAAAGTATTCCCTTCTAAAGCTACTTCTACAATTGAGACTACTGATTTATCAGGTACTAATGTATGGGAAGCCCTAACACGCCATACAGTTAATAGATATTCATCAAATATAACTTTTACAGGATATACTTCTGATTCTGCGAAATACTAAAAAACTTAATATTAATTATTTTCTACTATAAAAGAGATTTAATCGCTATTTGGATTAAATCTTTTTTCTTAATAAAGGAGCGAATAGATGAAAAATAAATATTTATTTGTTTTTATACCAACGTTAACTCTTTTAATAGGAATACTGGTTTACTTAAAGACAGAAAATATACAACAAACAGAGACAAAAGTAAAAGTATTTGAAGAAGTGTCTAATGATTCTCCCGATGTGAAAATTAATAATGATTATCCTTTTTTTAACTCTGCTCCAGATATAGATTCATATTATACTCAAGTTTTAGGATTCCTTCCTAATGAAGATAATTTAGAATCTATAAAGGTGAAGGATGTCTCCTATCCTTATATAAAGTTAAATAAGAATCAACGTCATATTTTGGGTACAATTGTGTTCGAAAATAAAACAAAAGAAAATATGAATGTTCAGAGTTTTTTTATGCAAGGTAATAAAGTAGCGAAAGTTAAAATGAATAACTCTAATGAATGGGCTTATTCTATTTTATATGATGTACAACCAGAGTCCTCAGTAGAAATTAATATTAACATTGAATGGGATAAAGATGGGATGAATGAGTTAATATTTTTCCCACTCGAACATTCAGGAATAGAGGGTTTATATAGCGGTCAAGCATCATCTATTCAACGTTATTTCGTTACGGAAAATGATACTATAGTAAATAATGATACTTATAATCAAGCTTTTGACTTAGATTTGAAAAACACAGAAAATATAAATGTTTCTCCTATTCCTAAATGGATAGGAAAAAACAAACAAGAACTTAAATATTTAATAGATGATGGTACGTTAGTTACTAAAGCTCCTATTGAAGGAATGAAATTAGAACCAATTCCCTATAATACTTATGTAGATATAGTCAAAATAGATGAAAAAGGAAAATCTTCTATATTAATAGAGCAAGTAAATGTGAAAAAAAACAAACCAACATATATTTATTTTGATGCCCAACAATTGAAAGAACTACGTACATCAAAAGTCAAAAATTATTTACTTATCTTGAATAATAGGGAAAAAGAATTACTTTCAGATGCGAAAGCTGTTGATCTAGGATTAAAACCTTTCCCAACCTCATTTCAAGCAGTTATAGAATTTTACAAAGAGAGTAATTAATCGAATAATTATGTTTTGCGTTTATTAATGTTTAAATTCGTCTAAATAATCATTGATTATAAATCTAAAGGAGTTAGAAAATGAAGATATTAAAAGTAATAATCTTTTTTATCATAATTGTAATATCTCTTGTGATTTCAGAACGTGGAATCATATATTATTTGATGTCAACTCCAAAACCTGGACCGATAAATCCATATCCGTTATCTGAAGTGTTACCATTTGTACGCCATGGTATTGCGGCGATTATTGTGCTAATAGCGCTTTGGATTACTAATAAAATAATGCATTTTTTCTCTCATAAAAACAAAATTAATAAAAAATCCTTCATAGCCTAAAGTGTACCCTTTGTAAAGGACATTTTGAAAAAAAGCTAGGCAACCTTTTGAAGCTGCTGTCTGTATTTTGCAGGCGGCAGCTTTTTCAAGTTCCATTGCCCTCGATAATGGTTGTAATACATCATATAACTTTTCACTTCTCGTTTTACTTCTTCTAATGAATCGCATGCTTTCAGATTGGTTTCATCTTTAAAATGACCAAAGAAGGATTCTTGAGGGGCGTTATCCCAACAGTTTCCTCGACGTGACATAGATTGCCCTAGTCCTATTTCCTTCACAAGTTGATACGCTTTTAAAATGATTTCTCTTTTTTCTCATTATAAACAAAAGTACCCTATAGGATAGACTTCTTTCAAAGTGTCTATCTTATAGGGTACACTTTAGCCTTGTATGAAGCGGCAATAGATTTTTCTCTAACGTTTTATGCAGTTTAAAATTTTTAAGTTACTTTATTAATTAGCTAACTTCAATTTTGCAAAACTCTTCTAGCCACTCTGTCATTTTTCTCTTAGCATAATTCTGTTCAAATTCGTACCAATGATTTTCAATGTCTAGTTCATTAATTTTTTCCTTAAAAAATCGAAAAGGCTTGTTTCCGTTAAGTACATTGATTAAATGAATCGAAATCGAATCTGGTTGCTTTTTAGAAAAGCTGACCATGACATCATACATTTCAGACGATGAAACGCTTGGAATCATCGCTAAATCCGCAGCCACCTCTTCATCATCCCAATCAATCTCAGGCTCGCCAGTTAAAGCCTCGGGCGCATCCAAAAGAACTTCACCCGTTCGACGGTTTAACACATACGACATTTCATTATCATTTCCATATAAAAATGCATCCACAAGTTCATCTAGTAGTTTCAATTTCCTCACCTCATATAAGTGCTACACGCACAATTCACACTTAATATTACAAAAAATGCCCGCAACATCATTCGTGGCTAAGGGCTGTTCACTATTTCATTAAACAAATTATTAAAGTACATGATTTAGAGGTATAGAATGCTTAAGTTCAGCCGCAAACTGCATAAAAAAGAGCCGAAAAGATTCGATTCTTCATTTATTCAAACATTCCTATACTAAGATCCCTACAAAATGATTCTATAGCGTCACGCTCTTCTTTTGGCAATCCTTCGTACTCAACCAGATATTGTGCTGAAAAGTCTTCTAGCTCCATATAACTGACTTCTCTTGTCAGGACGATTCCTTTGACCTCATTAGCCAACTGGTTTGCAGCTACAATATCCGTAAACGCAAAGGCCTGTTCTTCGTCATCTGTAAATGTTAGAAGGTCAATTTCCCCCTGGTAATAGCGCTCATCTACTTGCACTACGTAATATCTAATTGAATCCATTATACACCTCCCCAAGTCATGATTTTCATTATTTCCTGTTCACAAAAAATCCATCCCTAGTTGTGTAGAAGGCGTGCTGTACAGCCGGTGCCCTTCAATAAAGGGATGAATACCCTAAAAATATTATAAAACGTCTAAGATTTCTAAAGTAGCATTCGTAAAAACTTTTCAAAGTTCACGCCTGCTTCGCGCGGAATTTGCTCCTTTGACGTAGCTTCAATTGATGCGGCTAAAAACGCCTCTGCAAGCTTCATCGATTCAACTAAATCCTGACCGCGCATCATGCCACCCATAATGACTGATGCAAACAAATCTCCTGTGCCTGAATAGCTCTCGCCGTTGTATTCTCGAATGCTAGAAAATGAACGATGTGCATCGACATACATATTGCCTACATAGCGCTTGTTCTCGTCTGCTGGCGGCGGATTTAATCCGGTAATAATGACGTTCGCACCTGTCTCCTGCTGCAGTTGATGACCCGCTTCCTCTAACGCCTTTATATAATCTGAATCGTCTTGGTAGCTCTGTAACTTCTCGTATGACAAACCTGTAAGCAAGCAGCATTCTGTAATATTTGGTGTAATAATGTCCGCACTCTTCACTAGCTCTTTCATACGATCAAGCAACTCGCCTGTATACATTTTATAAACCTCGCCCAAATCACCCATGACCGGATCGACGAGTAGCGTCGTTTTACTCGAGTGAAACACATTTAAAAATCGAAAGATGTTATCGATTTGCTCCTTTCCTGTCACAAAACCTGTATGTATGCCATCAAAGGTCGCACCAAGTTTGCTCCACTCATCCACAAAATGATCCATCTTTGATGTTAAATCCTCACAATAAAAACTCGAATACCCTGTTTGCGCCGTTAAAATTGCAGTTGGTAATGGCACCGCCTGAACACCCATCACTGACAGCACAGGCATCGCAGCCGTTAACGAACACTTGCCAAAGGATGACATATCCTGAATCACAGCAACTTTTTTCATCATACTCTCCACCTAACTAATCCTGCATATATTCTCTTCATCGTATCATAATTACAAAGATGCGAAAATGTGCACACTTATAAAAAACAAACTGACCTTTAATATTTTTATCAAATTGGCACTTTTACGATAGTCAGTCCTTTGCTAAAGTTAAAATTATCGAAAAATTCATCATAGTGAGGATATGCAGATGCAAAATATACAAGGTCAATCCTATACAAAACCACGCACGAAAACATTTGATTTAGTCATTACATCAATTCTTGCAGCGCTTGTTTTCGTCGCGACAATGTTCATCAATATTAGGCTACCATTCGGGCAAGGTGGACTTATTCACTTAGGGACAGCCATGCTTTTGATCACGTCAATTTTATTTGGTCCTAAAAAAGGGGCACTTGCAGGAGCAATCGGAATGGGCTTATTCGATATCGTAGGTGGCTGGTTAATTTGGGCGCCAACCACAATAATCTCCCGCGCATTACAAGGTGCCATCGTTGGTAAAATCGCTTGGTCTAAAGGACATAAAGGCGACGACGTTAGATTAAACATATTAGCGGCAGTTGTTTCAATGCCCGTGATGATTGGGGTCTACTATATCGGGCAAGCGATTATGTTCAAAAGCTGGGTTGCCCCTATGGCATCAATTCCTGGAGACGTAATCCAAAACGTTGTCGGTTTAATTATCGCGATTCCAGTATGTATCGTAATGAAAAAAACACCGTACTTCAAAAAGAATTTTTAACTTGGGTGTCCAAACATCCGCTGAAACAAGTTAAAGCCTTCGGACGCAATTATGTCGAGGTATAATTGATTACTACAAAACAAACACGCCATCTTACTGTTTCGCTAACAGCATAGATAGCGTGTTTTTTGATTGTGTTACATAAAAAATTTTTAGTGGCAAGAATGTAGGATTTTTTCCATACCATATCTTAGGAAGAACAATGCAAAGGTTAAAAATTTTTAATTGATAAAATTTACAAATTTATATACCCTATAATCAAAGGGGCGGTATAGTATGAACGGAGATGCTATCGTTTGGATCGTTTTATTACTATCTATTGTAATTTGTGATTATTTAGCAACATATTTATACAAAACTAAGAAGATCCCTTTATGGGTTTCTGCAATCGGGATGGCACTTTTAATTCCGATAATAGTCGGTAGCTTTGTATATTTAGGGGTCAGTTATGCTAAAGCCTTTGAACCAGATAACACAAGAGAAGGAATTGCTTTTGCAGGAGGATTTATGGTGGTGATCCTTGCATTAAATACAATCATTATGTTCGTTATAGGAGTTATTTTAAATATTTGTACCTTTTTTAAAAATAAACAAAGAATATAAAAAATCATGTGTTATAAAGCACATGATTTTTTTATTACACATTACTACTTGTGGCATTTTCGATATAGAAAACGACTAATAAACCTGCCCTACTTCCACGAAAGAATTTGAAATGACTTTTCAACCTTTTCTTATAGATCATCACTTTTTCCGAATGAATAATTTTAGTTTTCAAGAATGAAGGCTTTTTTTCATACTATATGTTGGAGGTGAAAAAATGCCAAGAGTAAAATATATAGATGCTGACGTTGGCTTGGTGGCAAGGATGATGAGAGCGGAAGCGGAAGGTGAAGGAAACCAAGGAATGCTATATGTTGGCAATGTCATTGTGAATCGTCTTGTAGCAGACTGTTTAGATTTTAAAGATTTACGAACAATTAATGATGTTATTTATCAAGTACAGGGAGGAAATTATTCTTTTGAAGCTGTTCAAAAAGGGAATATGTTTTACCAAAGAGCGCGAGCTAATGAATTAAGATTAGCAAAAATGACGCTGGATTATTGGAGAGATCATCCAGCGAAATACGCGCTTTGGTATTTCAATCCATACGCACCATGTCCTCCAACATGGTACGGTCAACCTTTTACTGGTCAATTTAAAAATCATTGCTTCTATGAACCAGCACCTGATACATGTGATAGTGTTTATTCATGATAGGCAGCCACTTTGCTTTTTGATGTTGCGAATACAATATTTTATTCGCAGGTACCTATAGCAAAAATATTCATTCTCCGTAGATAACAGTTATCGGTTGGGAAAATCTCAAAACCCTAAAACACCTTTTTTCAAATGTTATTTTGATATTCTGCTACCCTATAAAACAAAGAGGGAACTTCCTGTATAACAGGTGTTCCCTTAAAAGCAGATGCTAGACCAAACTGCTTCGCATATTTATATAATTACTTAACTCATGCGTTTTTATAAAGATTAGAGTTGACAGGAAATTTGCCGTATACAAAAGTTAAAAGATAGTTAATCTTGAAAACTTGTTAAAACGCCATCATCAAAATAAAGATATTGACCATTTCCATAAACCCATTGTTCATGAGTCCCGTATTGTGTTACTGTTCTATTAACATCAACAGGTTCACCCCATAGTGATGCTTTTACTTCATCGTATGTCATTCCAAGTGTAGGATTCTTACCTCTAGCACTTTCAATTCTCTCTTTTCTTTCTTTTTCTCCAATAGCTATTCTTTCCATATTGGCTAAATTTTCTCGATACTCACTTTCTATATATTTCCAATCATCCATAGTTATAGGTCCGAACGTTAATGGATTCTTATATGAGGTATTCGTTACACCTGCTACAATTTCATCTCTCATTCTTCCTTCGTAGTTAGGATCAACAGCAAGCGCTAAAGCTCCTGACGCTTTGTAAGAATTCTGGTCTGTTTGTAAATATAGAGCATAATTATACATGGCAGAAAATTCATCATCTTCTTTTAGTAATTTTTCATTCTCATACATTTCCTTAATCTTTTGAAAATCATTACTTCTAACCGCTTGTTCCATTTCATCCAATTTTATTTTTTCACCTTGCCCCACAAATTTTTCCATCTTACTCCAATTATCACGACTGACAATTAATCTCATTCTGTTATATCTTGAGCCTAAAAATTCAGTATTTTTTTCTTTTATTAATTGGTCTACAAATTTTGTACCGACCGTCGCTTTCATTTTATCAGTTTCTGATTCTGGTAAATGTAAAGTTTCCATTTTAACTAAAAGGTCTTCATATTTCTTTTCTTTCAAAAGTGTTTCTAATGCTTGAATTTCTGATTCAGCACTGATTTCAGTATTTTCTTTAACATCTTCTTTACTATTACAACCTGATAGCAGTAAACTCAATCCTAAACCTATTACTAAATGCTTAACCTTAATCATCATCAACTACCCCTTTATTTGTACTGCATTAAAATTTCTTTTTTGCTCCTCTTCTGTACGAATCCATTGGAAAAATCCAAATTGTCATGATAAATCCCGAAAATGTAAATCAATAACAAAAAAACTCAAATTAATATTTATTTTATATTTTTAAACAATTCTAATCAATACTATTGATAAAATTATCCTATGACTAAATCACTAAATAGAAAACATATATTCCACAAGTGAATCAGTATTCAATGAGGCTGGGACATAAGTATATTTTCAAAGCAAAAAAAAATTTCACATCAGAAAAGCGCGAGAAATCAACATTTATAAACTTGATTTCTCGCGCTTATTAAAGTTTTGACCAGTTATGTCCCAGCCTCAACATTAAATATCTGTATCTTTTTCATTTTCTTTTTTCACCTGATTGCTCATCATGACCTAGGAATAAGTGTGAATCTAAAAATTAATTTAGATGAATCGACTGCTGAGCGAAGACGACAACTATAAAAACCACACATTTAGCTGTGCTAAAGTTACAGAAATGTGTGGTCTGGTTATACACTATTCTTCAAATAAATCCATTGGAACGGTTTCCATAAAATCTTTCACTTCTCGAATACCAGGGAGTTCACTTTCTACAAGTTCAATCCCTACAATTTTAGCTAGTGGTTGAAGCATTGGTCTTAACTCTTTAGAGACAAATATTTTACTTGGTCTTACCTCTAAGCTTTGTAAAAATGACCATAAAACGCCTTGTGCAATTGGTGGCGTTTTAGGAAGAGAGAACAATTCGTGTTCAATAACCAAATTGCTTGCTCGTTCAACAAGCATGCCAGCAATAGGATAAACAGTGCGGTTCGTCTCTTCCATTTCTACGCCAAAAGGCATGTAAAATAAATCATATTCTAATTGTAATGCGCTTTTAGGCTTTTTCTTATATTTTGCTTTTTCAAACATCGAAATTTCCGTGTAGCACTCATACGTTGGCTTTGGTATATTTATTTGCAAAATATAGATTTCTTGTAACTCACCATCCATTTGCACTTTAAACGTTGGATATTGATGTGCAGCTAGCTGTGGATATTCCCAGCCATCCTTCCGAGCTTCTGTAATATTAATCATCCTACTTACGACATCAATTAATAGCTCTACCTCTAGACAATTTGGTCTTTCAGGATGCGTTCCCTCCAAATAGCTACGGAATTGAATCCAGTTCTTCTTCCCTCTATACGACAGCCCACAATCTTTAATGAGCAGATAATCTGCTGTATCTAACTCTTCTCTATCAACAAAATTTACAGTTAAAGCATTTAAATCATAGGAGAAATCACTCGGTATATTTTTCTCATAAAGTATCTTCGCTAAGCTATCATAGCCAAGTTCCATGTCAAAAATCATTAACCCAAATTCTTCACCACCAGCTCCCATAACAGAAACAAGTACTTTGTAATCTACATCTTCAAAGTGAATGGCAACGACTTCATCATCCCTAAAATATTGCCATGGCTTTAATTTTTTTAAGTCATTAGAAAGCTCCAATAAAGTAAGATAATCTGGCTCTAGGTCTTCGAGTAAACTATTTGCCTCTTCGTTCTCCCGCATCAGTTCATTAATTTCCTTCAAATTAATCTTGTCCATTTTACCTGTATGTATATTGCCTACTCCAGCAATACATAAAGGAGTTTCAGAGTTCATCGATAAATTCTCATTGTTCTCTAATCGAATAGTAAATGATTCACTAGCATCAATAACTTGTGCAATGGCTTCATCACCAGATTTTCGAAGCCATTCATCCACCAACTCTTCATCTGTATCTAACTCCGTATCATTTTTAGGTAAAAAACAAATCTTCTCTTTAGAAACTCGTCCATCTTTTTTAACAACTTCAAAATCAAAATAGTCTGCCCCATCCAAATCAAAACTAAGTAATATCATTTCATCTAGCACGGAAAAACTACTGTTCTTCGGTAACAATAACTTTCGATAAATTGCCGGTTTTTTCTTACTTTCAATATGCAACTGTATCATTGTTTACCCTCCTTCTTCTATTTTTTTATAGCGATGCTGAAAAAGCTATTGCTAATCTGCTTTCACATACAAGAGCAATAATCACTTGCTCTATCTCTTCATTAATCATTTCTACTTTATAGCTATTCTCAAAATGAACTACTCTCTATTAACTCTACTAACAACCTGTCCGTTCTGCAATACTTCAAGATCTATTCCTCAGCGATTGTCACACACCTCAATACTTGCCGTGTTAGAAAGCAAAAGATAGTTTTCCGACTTTTATCAATTTTTGTTCAGTTTATAACAAAAGTTGATTTTAAAAATTTTATTGCTAGTGGTATGTTAGTAACATACCCTCGATATGGACAGGAATGGTTAGGAGCACGAGACTATTATAGAAAAATTTAATTTTAAAAAGGGTATCGATTATTTGTTACCCTTTTTAAACGTTTAAAAGAAGGTGAAAACTCTGGGTTATATATTAATAAGTATATGTATTTTATTACTTATCGTTTCATCTGCTGAATCACTAATGTATTTATTTAAAATAAAAAACACAAAATTAAAAAGCATTTTATCTTACATATTAATGTCAGTAATAGCGTTTATCACCAGTCAATATATACCTAGTGATTATAAGGATTTGATAAAAACAATAGCTGCAGCATATTTAATTTTAGCATTCGTATCTTTATTTAAAAAAAATACCGATATTGATTAAACAATTTAAACTAGTTTAAAAGGAAGCGCTACAAGTTCTGATTTATACACGACTTATTTTCTTACTGGTAAAAGTCAATTTAAAATAGTTGTTTGATATCCTTTTTTAATCTTTTAAAAGAAGGTGAAAACTTTGGGTTATGCATTAATACACATATTTATTAATTTACTTATTCTTTTTCTTATTTTGTTACTTTCTATTTTATTTGCTGAATCATTAATATATTTATTTAAGATAAAAAATACAAAATTAAAAAGCATTTCAACTCATATAATAGCGGCACTATTAGCGTTTATCACCAGTAAATTTATACCTAATGATTATAAGGACTGGACAAAAATACTAGCTGCAGCATATTTAATTTTAGCATTCGTATCTTTATTTAAAAAAAATACCGATATTGATTAAACAATTTAAACTAGTTTAAATTAAATATATTTAAGTTTTTTAGTTTTTATTTAGAGTGGAGATATTAAATATGCATATAGGTGATGTTGTTAAAATGAATGAAGTAGATTTTTTCGGTTGGAAAATTCGTTTCAAAGACGGGTTAAGAGCTATAAAAGATAACGATGCAAAAGAGATCATTATTATTGAAGGTATTCTAGAACTAAATGCAATAATTCGTGTCGATGAACAAGGTGAACTTCAAATTAAACCTACATGGGATACTGTTGTTTTAATTAATCCAAATGATAATATTATTACTATTCGCCATGCTAATAAAGTTTTTTCCAATGAAGATTAATTTACAGTTTTATGGTGCCCCCATAGGGTGGTCAAGGATTTGCATATAAAAGAAAGGTTACTTATACAGTACCATTTTAGATAACGATTATATTTAAAGGAGGTATTAGCGATGAGCGTGAATTACTTTGATATTTTTTTTACAATAGGTTTTTTTGCTTTTTGGACAATTATCATCGTTTTGATTGTGAAATTCTTTAAAAATAAGAAGTCTAAGCTTACTAATCATTAAGTTGCAGCACGTTTTCGGTGATAGAAAACGTGCGAACGAGGAAACACGCTCTAAATAAATGGTTGCCTCAGTCCGATCAAACTCCACTTTAATAAAAGTGGAGTTTGTCATATTTAATAGCATCTTAAAGGCTTTTAAATGAAAAGAATTCAAGGAAACTGATAGCCCAATTATATACCAATTTAGTTAGTTTAGGAGCTGAATTTATGAGTGAAAGAAAAAAAGGTTACTTAGAAATGCTTATTGGAATAATAATTTAATTAACAGTAATCTTCATTCTAGATATTGCTACACAGAGCGTATTTATCATTTTAGGAGTAATTGTCCTTTTTAATATATTTGTATTTGAATTACTTCTATTAATAAAAAAATTGTAGGCTATTAATAACCTATTCAAATCCTGATTTTAGGTTCTACATGTGGTACAAAACCAACACTCATATTTAAAGGAGGTTTAGCAAGTACATCTTCTGAAAAATCCCCTATTGGTATCAATAACCAAGTCACATGGAGCTAAAATATTTAAAAAGGACAACCTGAATATATTCTAATAGATCAAGATGGTCATAATGGAGGAGTATGGAAAGGCGCCAGCTCTATAAAAAATTTAGGTTCAAAGAAAACACGTTCAGGAACCTATGATGCCGAATTAAATAGAATAGGAGATTGATACATTTTGGTAAAGTTAAAAGACTTTAAAATTGAATTTGACTGTACTCAAGTGACACCTTTTTTCCAAGTCCATGAAGACAATCGGATACGATTTGATATTGAGAAGCTAAGTAGAGTTAACCTACAATTAATTATTAATCAATTATTTAATAGAAAAAAAGATATTAATGCTATCTTTGTTTCTGAATATATTTTCAATAAAAAACGTAAGTCAGCTAAAACAAAGATTGGCCAAATTATTCACTTGAAAAATTGGAAAGAGGATGTATTACTAGAAGGCGATACAAATGATGGAGTAATTTATGCTTCTATAAAAAACTTAGATCCTTTAGATGTATATAATTACTGTTTTAGTGTTAAAAAAGGATTAACTGGAGCATATATTTCATTCTATTCCAATGAATATTTATTATATATAAGTAGTGATGTTATTGATATTATTTCAAATGATTCCACTAATATTAATAAGCTAAAAGATAACTATAAAAACCTTTATGATACGTATTATGAGATCTCTAATAAATAATTAAATCATTTGTTAATTTACTAATTAAGTAAAGTAGTATTGTATTAAGGGGCTTCCCTTGAAAAAAGGAAGTCCTTTTGTTATGTAGCTAAAGGAGTAGCATTCTTGTATTAATATAGCCTGCTCCAGCAATACATAAAGGAGTTTCAGAGTTCATCGGTAGTTCCTCAAAACCTCTAATCGAAACGTAAATGATTCACTTTTATCAATTTTTGTTCAATTATTTACAAAAGTTGATTTTGAATCTTTTATAGCTAATGTTATTGTACTACTAAGAGGATTGATTTTCGAATCTTCGGTTAATTTCAGCGCTGATTATTGTATGTATTTATATAACCTTGCCGAATCTATGGGGGCAATTTTTTAATTGCCTCAATAAAAACTTTTTATATTAGCTAAAAAAAGTTAATATCCATATTAAGGGGGTATCTATAGGTTTTGGAGAAATCTAATTTTCTTAAGAAAATAGTTGTAGTAATACTTACTATTATGGTAATCAGTCTTCTTTATGATTTTATTTGGCATAAAGAAAGTTTCGATAAACCTATTTGGAAACAAGTAATACTCGCTTTTTGTTTTTTGATGATAAGTATTCATAATTTTATTTTTAAAAAATATGCTTTAGGTTCGATTTATGCTGGCGTGGTAATAGCCTTTACTGTTAGTATTTTTTGGATTATAACTGTTTAATAAAGAACCAATCTTTCTACTTAAAAAGAAAATAAGATACATTCTTAGAAAAGAGTAATTGATTACAAAAAGCTCAATAATATATGGTCCCCCAATATAAGCCTCTTTTTGATTCTTTAAAAGATAAATGACTGGATAATTTAAATTAGCCAGCTAAGATTTGAATAAATCAAAAAAATATTTTGTACAACTTTTTTGCTGCATAACCCTCCCTATAAATAGTTATTTCAATACTAAATTGGACGTGAAGCTAAATGAATTCTTTTGTGATGAGAACCGATGCATCTACAAGTTTGAATTTTTTAATTTATATTCAAAATATATTCCTTAATCAAAATAGAAAAACTAATAAATTTAAATATCCAAATTTCACGGTGCCGCCTTTTTTATTTAAACCTAATTTTGAAAATTGCTTTAGAACATTATGGAATGATGTCTGCCAAGCTATTGACAAAGATGTTTCAAACGACTTTTTACTAGGGGATTTTTATTATCATGAACTCTTTAACGCTAATGAAGAAAACTTACAAAAATTTAACGAAATACGACAATCATTTCAAATATGGTGGGGTAGTTTAGCAGGTCAATTTTCAATTGAGAGCTCGATTGACGAACCAAGAGATTTGCTTTATCGAGATTTGAAAATTTTATTTGATAAATATAACTTCTCACCAAAACAACTTATATCAGTTTATGTAATTTATGACGATTACGTATTCGAAACCGGACCAGCTACTCCATATTTTATAGTTGCTTCAATTAGTACTTTCTATATTCATTATAAAAATTTATTAGGGGAAATCGAAATAATGTTATTTTGATTAGACTTTGCAACAGTAATATTTATTACATTTATTGATTTAATATTAAAACCGTATGATATCAATTTCCTTTCGAAGCTGTTTATATGGTCCTGGGATTATACCAATGACTGCCTAAATTTCAGAAACAAAAATCATTAACAACTAATATAAGAAGATACTGCAACATGAATCCGTTATTTAAAGTATCACTATTTGTTTTCAAACGAACAAAAGCAGTCTTGAAGCTACACGAAAACGAAGTCATCTAGGTGTAATTCAGCATTCCATTCAGATATAAACCGCCTCGTCATAAAGTTATTTAGAAATGATGAAAGTTTGCAAGGAGTATGGAATTGAAAGAAGAAGTTTGATATTTAATGTAACTATATGAGGCTGGGACAAAAGTGTTTCAGCCAACAAAAATACCGAACTATCCCAATAAAACGCTTATGAAGTGTTTCGGAATAGTTCGGTTTTTCTATTTATCGTGTTTTGTTAATTTAGAGATTATTCGCTTTATAAAGGAACCATTTAGTTATGTCCCAGCCATATTCTTAAAGATAATCAAAAATAACAAAGCAAAAATCTCTTTTCTTTAAAATCAAGATATTAAGATCCGGATGAAACTTTTAATTATTTAAAATTTGACTCTTAATATATTCTTCTGTAGTACTGAATAAATTCGTAAACTCTCCATTTACAAATTCAAAAACATTATCATTTTCATCCACTACAATTAATATGCCTTCAACACCTAAATTTTGAATAACAACATACTTATCTAAATCTCCATTAGCTAAAATACGTTCTTCTTTTGTAGTTTCGATGACATTTAAATAACCACTAACACCTAAACCAAAGATTTCATCTGTGCCTGCTGAAATGACACCATATTGTTTAACAATCTTCCTATAAGAGTTAGGAAAAACCATATCTAATTCTTTTTCAGCTTGTACAATGATATCATCATCTATTGCACCTACAGTTGTAATGTCTTCATTCTTTAAGATATTTAATACATCCATTATCCATTACCTCTTTCTTCTAAAACTTGTTTTGCTCGCTCTTTCCAATGTGCTTCACGTTCTTTTTTGAATTCTTGACGATCTATTTCGGATTCAACTGTTTTATCATGTAGTATACCATCATTTCCTGGACCTCTATGCTCTTGTACAGTTAATTCCGCTAAAGGAGAATCTGATTTTTGACCAATATGATGTAATTCTATCGGTTTACCATCAACTAATGGCGGCATACCTTTTTGCATTCTTTCTAAATTTGTTCTTCCTAGACTATCTACTGCATCATAATCAACATCTGTACGTTGAAGCACTTCACGACCGTTTACTTCACCTTTTTCTAAATGAGCACCCTCATATATAGCTCTTTCTTCTTCCGATACTTCTTTCAATGCATCTTCTAAAGTTTCATATGCTTTCACTTCTTCTGGTACTTCTCTAACTTGACCTTCTTGTAATTCATTAAAAGAGGAGTTTTCCATCGGTACTTTTTCTACATCTAGTACCCATTGATCCTTATCTATCGATTCGAACGATAGTTTTTCGGGAGTTTTAACAATTTCTATCATTTAATTTTTCCTCCTCGAACGGCCTCAATCCAAGTATCATAAAGTTCCCGTTTATGTGCTATTACACATTCAGTATGTAGTAAACATTGAATTGTCGCCATTTTATATTCATGAGATAATCCGGGTGCCTGTTTTTCGATAAATTCATATAAATAACGGTTTAGCTCTTTAATACAACTACTCTCGTTTGTGAATTTTCGTAAATTTGTTTTTCCATCTAATAGTTCATACACCACTTTAGATAGTTCATCAAACATATCTTTTGCAAATAATTCTTTTCGGTAACTTTCTTTTTTTATTGCTGTTTGAATCGTATGCTTTACCTTCGTCGATAGCGTGATTTGTTCAACAATTTGAAGAAGATGTTCTTCCTCATCAATTACCGCTTCACGTACACGTTGTTGCAATAAGAAATTAATTATTTTCTTTTTCTTCTCAGTAGTACTTACAATATATTCAAGACCTACTTCTTCATATAATTTTGGATCTCGTTTAAAATGATTGATTTTACATAGCACAGGTTCAACCCAATCATTTTGGAACACTACAGCTACCCCTTGTGGTAATTTAATAATTTCATCAACTTGTTCATCCTTCATACCTGCAGATTTTCCAATTAAACGACGATCCATTTCATCAGGTAAGCGCATAATAATTTTTGTATTTGTATTTCGAACTGCCGACATATCTAACATATTTGGTGACTGATCTGCGATGATAAATCCTTCCCCAAATGTTCGCATTTCAGCAATCGCATTTGAAAGCATCTCAACAGATTTACCTAATACATTTGAACTTTCACTTTGTTGTTCTGTGCTTGTACGTTTCAAAATATTATGTGCTTCTTCTAAGACTGTAACATGCTGTAATGTTTCATTCATCCCTATTGCATTTGCCATTCGGTGTTCGCTTAAACGCATCACTAGAATACCCATAATTAATGCTTTTGTTTCTGATGAGCCAACACGACTCAAATCTACAATAACATTTTGATTGAATAAAACTTGATTATCCAATTCTTGCGAACAGAAAATCTGACCGTTGATACCGTTTGTCAATGATTTTACACGAGTTACTAACGAACCTGTATAATTCCCTTTAGTTTCAGCGTCATAAGCAGATAGTTGTATCACTTCTTCTAGGCTATTTAAAAGGTCTTTGAAGGTAGGATAACCCTTTCCACTTTCATTTGCTGAGTATTCCAAATCCCATCCACATTGTTCATATGCATGAATAATGGCTTCCTTTAAAATAGCTGGCATTGCCGCATACATTGGCCAACACACATTAAAAATTTCAACAAGACGATCAATATGTTCTAAAACGTGAATATCTTCAGGAAATATAAATGGATTGATTTTTAATATTTTTGATTTTTTAGGATTTGTCCCCAAAACTGTCACATCTGAATCATGACCAAAAACATGCTTATATTCACCTTTTGCAGGTTCAATGACCATAAATTTCACACCATGATTCTTTAATTGAGACAGAATCTCATATACCGTATTTGACTTACCTGAGCCTGTAGAACCAGTTACAAGCGTATGCATTGTAAGGCTTTGTAAATCGATTTTGACACGTGATTCCGAAGCTTGCCCCATATTATAAATGGCACCTAAGTTAATATTACGCCCCTCTGTTTCACGATAAGTGACCACTTCTGGTGCAAATTCTACATGTTCAATAACTGGGAATCCATTTATTGATTTACGAGGTAAACTCATATGAATTGCTAATTCTTTCCCACTTACTAAAGAAGTTGGCGTAATTGGCCATTGCACTCCCTTATTGTTATATGTAAACATTGGGTGCATGAAGTTTCTTACATAGTTTTGAATTTCCTGAGTTTCATATTTATTTCCTGACCAGCTAGAAATATGAGATATTTCTACTCCTGTATTTTCTCCCTGCATTAGAGATTTATATGTAGCAGCAGCTATATCTGCAGCATAAGATTTTTCCTTTAAACTTCTTCGCCTCATCGCCTGAATTTAGCTTTTCTTCAACTTGGACGATTTGTTGACGAATTTGCTCATGTTTTTCCGTATTTTCAGCAATAACATTTTTTGTTTCTTCGAATGCTCTTGAACTTTCCAATTTCTTTTGGAACGTATCCACTACATTTTTGATTTTTGCTGTACGAGCATACTTTTCTACATATAATTTAATTGTTTCTTCGATAGCAGGGATACCTGTATGAATCAGTGCTGTTTCTAAATTTTCTTTATCTCCATCGCTAACTTGTTTTAAACGATCAACAATTTTCTTTTTAGTACTAGATGTTAAAGTTGCGTAGTTTTCTAAATGCAATTCATGATTACGATTTAGTTTACGAGCAGTCATTAATATTTCATCTTCTAAATCTTCATCAATTGTATCTGAATTTCCCATCAATTCTCGTATATCCAATGCAGGAAGTGCAGCGGCTGGGAATAAATTTGGATTATGAATATCACGGTCTGCTAGATATTTACGAACTTTCTCTAAAGACTGTTCTACATCATCGTCTCCTTTACGGAAATTATCAATTTTATTGACGACGAATAAATAACGATCTTTTGATTGTTTCCCTCCTACTTTCATGCTATTTGCTACAGCATCGAGCAGTGTGGAATCATCGTTAACACCTAATTGTGTAGCGTTTAAAATATATAAAACTAAGGCTTTAGAAGAGTCATTTAAATTCTTATATGTCGTTTTTAAGTGATTTTCGTCTCGTGAATTGTTAGGTCCCGGTGTATCAATCAATACTAATGACATTTCTTCAGTAGATGTAAATGGTATATCACCTTCTATCACGATTGTAGATACCATTTCATTTGCATTTAATTTTGCCATATCTTCAAGCTGTACATCACTTACGCTTGTAATCTTATTACCATCTTCATCATAAGCAACCGCAAAGAATTCTGGATCATCAGTATCTTTTATTCGCGCAATAGTTGCTGTACATGCTTCTTGACTCGACGGCATAATTTTACGTTGTAATAATGCGTTAATTAAAGTTGATTTTCCAGCACTCATTGTCGCAACAACTGTAATTTCAAACTCACTATTTAAAGCTTTTTTAAAAGCATCTTGTAAATCTTTTGTTTTTAATTCTTCAATCGGCCCATGGATAATTTCATCAAATACTTCTTCAATCGCTAATTCCATATGCGCAACTTCTTTTACCGGAATATGTGTTAGATTTATAGTCATTCCTTTTTCTTTTGCTTGTTCAGCAGACTCTTGTAAATCTTCAAAATCCATTGAAGTTCCTTGGAATGTTAAATCAAAGTAGTCTTCGTTACACTCTTCTTGTAACAAGATTGGTAGCTCTTCTACCCATTCTTGCAAACGTTTTTCGCCGACATTTAATTCACTATTATTTGCTACGTGTTCTCCATCAATACAAATTATCGTTTCTAGTTTATACGGATTATATTTAATAAAAATCTCAGCCATATTAAACTTCCTTTCCTACAAGTTCTGCTTCTAAATTTGCAATGCCACATTTTCTTAACAGTTCTTCTTTTTCAGTTAATCGAAGTTGCGAATTATAACCAAAAGTAGATAAATCAAATTCCTTACGATTAAACTTTCGTTTAAACATGATTAATTCATCTTCCTCATCCTCATCTAAAACTTGTCCTAATAATTCCAACTTAAATAAATAAGCTGCATAAGCTGAAAGAGGATAAACTTTAGGATTTCTAAACTTCAAATCTTTTAATTGTTCAATCGCTTTCTGACAACTTGTTTCAATGGAATCTTGCTCTTTTCTAAATTGGTCTACTTTATTAATAACAAAAATAATTTTTGAATGATCTACATGATTTCTTATGAATTCTAAGTGTTCTAAGTCATCATGACTTCCTAAATGATTTCCATTCATAACATAAATTAGAACATCAAAATCATTTATTTTAATCATTTCATGCGTAATGTATTTATGTTCAGGATCTGTAGAAGAATTGATTCCCGGTGTATCATTTAATTCCCAAAGATATTTGTCTCGTAAATGATACATCCTACTATAAATTCTGAGATTTGGATCAGTTACAGTATGTAGAACATCAGGAATATCCTTTTTCACTTTAAATCGGTTGTTTTGAAAATCGCAGATGACATCCTCTGCTTTTGGACCCTCAATAATTTCATATGTTCTAGCAGTACAAGAATCATTTTTTGTCGCCATTATTTTCTTTCCAATAAGTGCATTGATTAATGTCGATTTCCCCGCACTCATGGTAGCTGTAACAAGGATTCTCTTTTTCTTATTAATTTTCCCCTCTGTTGATGTTACAGTAAAACCCATAACACCCAACAGTTGATTTATTTCATTTATTAATTTTTCAGGTTGTTTAGGATTAATGACAAATTTTTCAACCAATCTTGGCAGTTCATTCTCATATTCTTTATATTGATGGATATAAAATTTATTCTTTTTCAATCCCGTATATTTTTGATTAATAAACTTCAATTCATCGATTGGTTCAATAAAAATACTACCTGCATATTCTTGGATTAACACTCTAGATCGATTAAAATCTGTTGAATATTTTTTAGAAAAATAATGCAAAATAGATAACCAATTTTCCTTAAAACCGATACTTTCTTCCCTCATAATAATCACCCATTAAATTAGAATCTTTTCCCATTGTAAACCTTCTTTTATACTTTTTGAACTATGTATTATACATTTTATATTGTAGCAACTATATTGGACGCCATTTGTCCATCAAAAAAACATTTGCTAAAAATAAGCAAATGCTTAAAGAAAGTTTATGCTTTATGTTACAGATAAGATTGTGTTCTTTCACAAGAGATAGGTTTTCAATACTAAATATAAGGAAATCATATGATCACAGATAACTCAATAACAGACAAAGCAGTTTGCTTATAAGTTTTGTGCAGCGATAGATGAAAAGGGTTTGTAATAGGTTCCATGGTGATTTCAGGAAATGTGTACGATAGCCATGTATTGCTGCCACTTGTTTAAAAGGTAAAAAAGCGTTAAAAACCAATAGCGATTGCTGCTGAATATGGGCAGATTTGCGTGAAACAAAGGTTTTCAGTGTGAAAATAGTTTAATACTATTACAAATCAAAAATAGTTATTAAGCACTTTACACTAAATTAATATATACTTAATTAGGTATTTATGTGATTTTCAGTGCGATTGTATAGGAAAAAATAAGTGTGAATGAGGTTACATTTTATGAAAAAGAGTTTATTTGCCTTAATTATGGCAGCAGGACTAATATTAGCATCTTGTGGGAACAACACGGCGCAAAATGAAGATTCAACTGAATTACGTGTGGAAGATAGATTTAAAGTTGGGATTATGTTGCCAGACGTTGGACTCGGCGATCAGTCATTTGGAGATTTAGCAGTTGCAGGTCTAGTCAAGGCACGCGATGAGCTTGGGATTGTGTTTGATTACCGTGAGCTTGGCAGTGAGCCGAACTATGAAAAAGGAATTAAGGAGTTAGTGGAAGAGGGTAATGATTTAGTAATTGCAGTAGGTTACTCACTACAAGAGGATCTGGAAAAGGTTGCAAAGGCCAATCCAGAACAACAATTCGTTCTAGTTGATTCAGAATCAGACGTTGAAAATATTCACTCTATTACGTTTAAAGAAAATGAAGGAAGCTATTTGGCAGGTGCATTAGCAGCAATGACGTCAAAAACAGGAAAAGTAGCTTTTCTAGGCGGAATGGTGGACCCAGTAATCCAAAAGTTTGAGAAAGGTTTTGCTGAAGGAGCAAAGGCAATCAATCCCAAAATTGAAGTGATTGTGACCTATGCAGATACATTTTCAGATGATAAGGTTGGAAAGGCCATTGCTGCTGACATGATTACTCAAGGAGCAGATGTCCTTTACGCAGCTGCGGGATATACAGGCGTTGGCTTATTGCGACAAGCGCAAGAAAGTGGCGTTTTAGCAATCGGGGTTGATACAGATCAATATACATATGCAGAAAAAGCAGTCGTATCTTCTATGTTAAAAAATATTGATGTAGCCGTTTATGAATTTATAGAAAATTATA
The DNA here is from genome assembly GCF_050278745.1 of Lysinibacillus sp. NPDC094403. NCBI lineage: Bacteria > Bacillati > Bacillota > Bacilli > Caryophanales > Bacillaceae > Lysinibacillus > Lysinibacillus sp. NPDC094403. Next base: position 128,676 of record NZ_JBNNTL010000003.1, read on the forward strand.
CGAAAGAGAAACCAACCGGGCAGCAGCATATCGCTTTAGGTATGAAAGAAAAAGCGATGAAACTTGCACCTGTGCGCGTGATTGATCATGCAACCAAAATTGAAGATGAACTAAACAAACTATCGCAGAAACAATTTGGCCAATAAGAGGAGTTAAGAAAATGTCATTAACTAAAAAAATATTATTCAACTCGTTTACGCTCATTGCAGTTTCGATTGCTCTTATAGCCATTGTCATAATGGCGATGATACACATCCAATCATCGAACCAAGATATTTTACCAAAAATTATCAATATCCAAGTGATTGAATCCGAGTTGAAAAATACGCAAAATGAGCTAAGTAACTATGCAACAGCCATTGGTGTCGCACAACCACAGAGTGTGACAGATAAACAACTAGAATCATTGAAAAAATTAGAAAGTACGGTTAACGATAAATTAGCAATTATCGAACCTTTGCTACATAATAAAGAAAGTGTAGACATCTTCACTAAAATGCAAGGAAAATTTACAGACTTTTTTACTGCAGCCAATCAAGCAGTAACCAATAAAAACGTAACAGCTGTTCGTACACAAGGATTACGTATTGTAGGCATTTTAAATGATGTGCATTTACTAGGTTTGTATGCCAATGAACATTACCAAGATATACAAAAAGATGTAGCACAACAAATTAAATTTGTTATTACAACTTCATTAGTTGGCATTATTCTGCTCATTTTATTTGGAAGTGTCTTTACAGTGTTAATTATTAGAAATATTACGAAACCACTTCGTAATCTGGCCCATAATGCCAATGAAATTGCGTCTGGAAATCTTATGGTGGAGCCTATTCAATATAAAACAAATGATGAAATTGGCGTGTTAAATCGTTCATTTGATACGATGACGAACCAATTAAAACAGTTGCTAGATGCCATTCGTGACGTGAGTGGACACATAGATACATTTACAAATGATTTAGATCGTGAAAATAAACTATTCGCTGAAATCAGTGAACACGTCGCAGGTGCCACAGAAAAAATTTCAAGTGATTCCCTATCCGTTTCAAATTCACTCCATCATACTGTGCAGCTTGTCGAGACAATGGATACCGATTTCAATCAAAACGTACAGCGCTCAACGGTTTCTGTTGATCATGGTAAGCTGGCTGTCGGTGCGATTGATAAAGGAAAAGAAGTCATTTCCGCTCAACAAGAAATGATCGAAGAAAATATTAAAACGGTAAATGTCATTCACGATGTGGCAAATACCTTTATGGAACATACGGCACGAATCGAAGAAATGGCTGGGGTTGTTGCTGATATTTCAGCGCAGACGAATTTACTGGCGCTCAATGCCTCTATTGAAGCAGCTCGCGCTGGTGATCATGGCAAAGGCTTTGCAGTAGTAGCTGAAGAAGTACGTAATTTATCCGAAGCTACAAGCAAATCAACAGAGAAAATTTTCGGAATTGTTGGTGCCATCCAAACAGGCGTGCAAAATATGTCTGCTTCAGTACGCCAAGGTGTTGAAATAGCAGAAAAACAAAAATCCTCAATGTATGAAACAACGTCAGCATTCGAAAGCATTGAAACAGAAGTTCGAAGCATCATGAGTGAGCTTCAAGAAGTAGCCCAAGGTATGAAGCATTCGAAAGGATTAGGTGAACAAGTCCTTGAACATGTAGAAACTGTAAATCACATGCTAGAAGACAATGTGGCAGGTACAGAGGAAATAACCGCTTCAACAAATGAACAAACGCATGCTATTCAAATAGTTGTCGAGAAAATTACCGCATTACGTCAGCTCTCAGATGACTTAAATAACAGAGTGAAACAATTTAAAATTATCTAATGGAGATGACCTCAGCTATTGTCTGAGGTCATTTAAATTTAGATGGATTCTCAAAACTTTTGTTGTTTTGGTGTTAAGTTTGATTTTAATAAATGATACACACGTTGATTTTATATATAAAAATAGCATGTAACGTGATAAGTGGTTTTATTTTAACTCCTTTTTCATACACCCAATAATAAAAACAATATATTTTAATGTTATAAATAGAATATGGAGAAAGTAAGGACGTTCTCTTGTTGATAAATGCAAAGAAAAACGTTCATTCTTAAAATCACACATTTAACTGTGCTAAAGCCATGGAAAATGTTGGTCTGAAAAATCTTGACGTAGATCCAGAATTTAAAATATTAATAGCGAAAATTAGCGAAGTACTATTAATTAATATGATATAATACAAAAGACTTAAAATTAATCTAATTTTTAGGATGTGTTTAGGATGAACTACTATGAAAAGTTAATGAAATTACTAGAGGCTCGTGACAATGGTATACCGGTAACTCATGTACCAAATACATCAAATTTACCGATGGATTATGACATGACATTAGACTTATACAAAATTTTCCCAAATACGATTGAAAATGCAGATGACCGTGCAAAGGCGGAAATCGATGAAATGATGATGCACCATTTTCCAGGTGAATATGATGTGACGACACTATTAACAGTACAAGAAAAGTTTGCAGCAATCGTGAAAGCAATTAATCGCGGTCTGTATCTATATGATTGGGACGAACGAATGGTCGATAATGCATTTGTTGAAACGCATCGCCAAGTACCTGCACTATTAGATGATCTTGATATTTTTGATAAAATTCGTTTAGAACGTTTATATGATAATATTGAAAAAGAAGAACAACGACTAGTAGCAAAGCAAGCCCGACTACAAGAAATTGAACAATTAAAACAAGTAGATTATGATCGTCGGGAGGAAGTATATGTCGATGTCCCAGTTCTGATTTTAGATTGGGATTCGAAGGTGGATTTTGGCGCACTCAATTTATTTGAATTAGAGGACTATGTAAAACAAATTCATCGCGAAATTATATCAGAATATCGTCCTGCGATTAAAGACTATCTGAAACGTGTAGAAACACTACGTAAAGATGTATGGGGTCGCACGCATTACGACCGCAAAACAAAAGTATTTAGCTAATACCACTATGAAATACAGTCTAATGCCATCAGTATTTTTATTTGAAGAATAGGCAAAAACCGAATAAGCTACTACATAAATCAAATGCACAAGTGTCTTTTAGCCGACATTTGTGCATTTTAACTATTCGATTAACTTCGACTTTTTATGTTAATTCTTCTTTATTTAGATTTTCACATTCGATTAAAGGGCACATGGCAACCTAAAATGTATGCCTTTTTAACGTCCCTATTACCTAAAGAAAAAGGTGATGTACTAATCATTGCCGGCGATTTGTCGCACTATAACGTACAGTCCTTTTTATTACTAGAGTTTTTCAGCGATATTTACAAGCAAGTGTTTTTTGCGCTAGGCAATCACGATTACTACTTGGTTTCGGGTAGGCAGCAGCAAAAGCATTGAGCGAGAAATCGAATTGACACAAATGATTTCAGTTCTCCCAAATGTAAAGCTGCTTTCGCTTTTTGAAGCGTTTGTATATGAAGAGGTTACCTTTGCAGGGTCAACAAGCTGGTATGGACTTGAAACTACAAAGGAACAACGTGTTTTTCAAGAAAGGTCCAATGGTTCCGTGCCTATAAAAGGCATCGATATTTCCTTAACTCTTAAAAAAGAAATGGAAGCCTACCAGCAGTTACAACAGGCGGATGTACTGATTACACATGTGCCACCTATTATAATAGATTATCATTTCCTACATGGCTCTACGTCGTGCTATTTAAATGAATTGCCCAATATCTCCGCACAAATTTGCATTTTTGGTCATTGTCATACGCAAGAGTTATTGAAACAGGAGATACCACTTACTGTGCAAATGCATTAGGCTATCCAGATCAAAAACTACCGCAAGCAATCCAGTCGATTAGCCTTTCTTAACACAAGATTTAAAGAAAGTGATGGAAAATAATTATTGAAGAGGTGTATAAATGGAGAAGTGGTTTGAAAAGAAATTGCAAAGTACATATACAATAGAAGATTGGTTCGCTTCAAAAGCGATTATTCAACAATTTCCGCATGTAACTAATGATTTGTTAAAAGGAGTATATTTAAGAAAAGAAACAAAGACTACAAATGGAGAACTGTTAATATCAAAACTTGAGCCAATTACAATAAACTTAGCAGAAGCATTTTTAAAGCTATTCGAAGAAGTAGAGTCTGATGAACAACAATATATAAAATTTGAAAGAGCTATAAGTTCAAAAAGTATAAATACCATTTTTGCTGATATATATTATGTTCTTCAACAAAATGGCAAAGTAGAAATAGATAATAAAAAACTCCTTAACGGTATGAAAGCAATTATCCAACTAGGTGGGGGTGGCACAGATTTACCAATTGAGTTAAAGAAAGAAAATATTACGCAAGTAGAAAAAAACAGGATTTTAAACACACTTTATAATATAGGGGCGCTTGCTGGTGATGTGCAGCAATGTAAAATCTTGAATGACTCTTTAAATAGACTCTTTACTAATTGTGTGACGAATTTAAGTAGCTCACAATATACTCTATCGGAACCACTTACTATAGAACGCCAGCAAGTTTTAAAGAGAGGCTATGTACTTGCTTTTTTATATTTCCATGAAGTGAAAAATCATGATTTTGAATTTTTTTTGAGTTATGAAGATAAGATTGCTTTACGCTATTTATTCGAAACAGAAAATGATTATACGATAATGTTACATAATATTCCTGAAGATTATAGACTGTCAATCCCTTTAATAGCAGAATTTATCGAAAAGAATGCTGTGCCAATAATAATTATTTGTCAAAAATGCTGGGAGAAGTGGCTTCTATTCAAGTTATAGACGTCATGTAGCAGTGTCAATGGCGTTAGAGTTTATTTTGCTTGTAATATTTGAGAAAGACCCAAATATTAATTATTTTTATCAAAAGTTACACACAAACCTTACAGTACAAAATTCTAGATTGAGATTGGGCATTCAGTGTTAGACACGCAAACGATTATGACAATATATTACAATTTATAGAGATACATCGAATGAGTTGGAAAAAGAAAAAACGTTTCGTGGCTTTTCTTATGAACATTGTTTATACATCATTATATATTGGTGATGTACTATTCACACATGCTGGTTTCGAATCAAGTTTCGTAGATCTATCCGAAACGACGGACTACGATTTTTTATGGATACGAGACCACTATTTACACCCAAATAAAACACCCTTCGTTAACGTATTCCGTCATACACCTACAAAGCTAATTCATCAAAGTGATGATATTTGGCTAAGTGCCGATGAAAAATACATTGCAATCGATGGTGGCTGCGTGTTCGGTGGCCAGTTAAACGCCCTTTTACTACGTGACACTGGTGCAATACCGAACTCGTTTTACCCAAGCTGCTTAATGAAATAACCGTGTCTAACTTTTAGGGGTCACTTCAATACAAGGGTTTTGACGTTCATTGAAATCCAATGAAATCGTATTATGGAGCGGCGGGTGTTCAGTATATAAAAATAACAAACCTTATTATATCAACGTTTGAAGGGCCTTTTTGACCACTAAAAATAGCTCTCACAAAGGTTTTAATAAGGTTTACTAAATTTTCCTACGGAGACGATAAATTAAATGTAAGAAATCATGAGTTTTAACATCAATTCTGTACACAGTTATTAATCAATAGTGTATATATAAATTATCATATCAACAGTAGGCAAATGTTTAACCTTCTTTTTTCTCAAAACATGATATCTTGATGGGTTTAAATACTTCTCAAATATCTATGTATTCATGATAATTATTGATTAGATTCACGATACAAAAAATTCTTTACAGCTTTCCATTGAGCATTGAATTGAACGAAGAGTTGACCGTTAGAATCCATTTTCAAGTAATGATCTTCATTATCATAGTCTAGCGCTAATAAATATAAATCACTTTTCGTTTCCTTCGTTACCATTATCTGATCAAAGTTTTTATATCTTTTTTTGATTTTATTAATTCGATCTTCAATTTGTTCTTTAGAGTATGCCATTATATTTCTCCTATTTTATATATTTATTTTAGTACTTTAAGAATAACTTTCTTGAGATTAAGATTGTACCCGCATTATAAGGATGGTTGGCGGTATACAACAGTAAATGTACCATAACTGGCTATAGATGGATAACTTTCTTCTACTCTCCCCCTTAGTATAAAAATTTTTAATTCTTATTGCACAGGCAAAACAAGCTAATTATTAATGTGCTATATTATAGAAATTTACTATAGTAATTTGTTAATATAATGGGTCTACACATTTCTACACCATCTAAGTAAACAAATAAAGTTACTAATCCTTAAGAATAACAAACATCTAAGGCACCCCTATTTAATAAGTCATATAGATATTCATATTAAGCCAAGAAAATATTATTTATCATGCTTTTTTATCCGTAATTTTACCATAAGGAAAATTACTTTATGATATAATTTATACAAATTTGGTTAAAGGTGATAACAACATGAATCAAAAATCAAATAATCTAAATGATATCTTTGCTTATCAGTTTCGTTCCTTCTTGAATTCTATAGAAGGGAAAAGAATTAGTAGTGTTCAAAATCGAGAAAGAATAGGTTTAATACTTTTTCTACTTGATGAATTATCCCAAAACTCTGAAGGGTGGGAGAAAAACAAAAATACCAATGAAGAAACCGTTGCAGAATCATTACTTATTGCAGTTGAATTATCTGAGATGTTTTTATCAGTAAATTCTAAGAAAATAAAAAGTGAAAAACTTCAAAACAAGGTTAGTGGGATAACTGGACAATTAAAAAATATTTCAAGAACTGCAGTTGATTTAGAATTAGCACGTTTAAATGAGATTAACCAAGCAAAAAGAAAAATGTATTCTGAAAGTGATGATACATACAGACAGATGAACCATCCTGAACTTCGTTATGATGTTACTCAGCAAGGAACTGGAAGGAATGCTAATAGGGATTCCAAGAATTATACAAGCTCAGGGATATTCAAATATTCCAATAATATATAAAGTAATCAATTAAAAAGACAGTCTGTGCGAGACACACTCAACATGTGACGAGTGTTGAAGATAGGTAAAAAAACAAATGAGATGTAGTGGTGATTTTATTTTGAATTTTATTTTTGCCGGTGACGAGCTTGCCAAGCAAAAGTCATGAACTTTACAGGAAAGAGCACAGCAAGAATCTGAAGCATAATTGGCAGATGCAGATATGCACTGCCTTTTTTTAAAATGCATTAGATTGGTTTATGATTGAAGTGACCAATCACAGAAAAAAACATCCTAAAAAATGAGGAGCTCATCCCCTTTTTCTTCTAATAAAAAAATGCATTTCTCATAGAGAACACACCATTCTTTCTACTTTTATCCAAACAAAAAACCTCCTATTATTTGAATTAGAAGGTTTGTAAACAGTATTTGTAAAAAGCTTATTCACTATTGTCACTAACGTTAAAGTTCAACCTTTGTAAACTCCATTCCCTTCACCTTCAACTGATTAAATAAATTCGCTAATGCAGTCTCGCCGACATTGTGGTACTTGCCTAATAGCACTAACTCTTTCGGGAAATCCTTAACATGTAAGAAACCTTGCTCTTGTAACGAGTTAAGCAAGATTGTTTGGCCACGAAAGTTGTCCTTCGTTAACGCAACATTTCCTAATGCTTCTGTTAAAATAACAAATTCTGTTTTGTAAAATAACAAGACTTCCCCGCGATATTGCTCCATTAATATTTTGCGTTTTTGTTCTTCTTCAATGAATAATCGTAATTCTTCAAAGAAGCATTCATTTTTAGCTTCTTTAAAGCGCTTCACATACTGGTACATACCGTCTAATTGATATGGCAGTTCACTCATAATACGTGCTTGCTGTTCGCCATTCAAACGGATTAAAAACGTTGTCGATTTTGGGAAACGCTGTGGCAATAAAAATGCATCACGTATAAAATCCGGTATCTCAACAAATTGATCTTTATAGTAAATTCTGCTACTAACCTTTTGCTCGGTTACAACATTTTGTGGCATTGGCTGTTTTTGCACAAACGTCTGCATTAATGCTTCAATATATTCGATTAAATATTCACTTTCAGCCGCGCTTTTCTCAGGAACCGACTCAATGTACTCTGGCACCTCGCTTTCCTGGTGAGAGATGCTTATATTGCCGTTCTAGGCGATACAGTTGATCACAGTAATCCACGCCATTTTTCCCATTTTTTGCTATCGGCTTTCAGCCAATAACGTCGTATATGCGCCCAACAATTAGCGAATGAAATATTGGATAGCTTACCGTATGCTTATAAAATGCTATTTTTATCGCAATTTTTGTCGAAATAATGTCGAAGATTGTAAAAAAATAAATACAGTATTATAAATATCACTACTCATGATGATCTTATCTGTGTATAGTTGCATAAGATAAAATGAATAATATTCTACGATAGATGAAGGGGATTACTTTTAAATGGGAAAGAAAATTGCATGGGTTACAGATACAGCAGCATTGTTAGATGAAAAGTTCATACAGGACAATCAAATTCACGTATTACCACTTAATATAGTGTTCGCAGAAGGGGCTTTACGCGAAACTGTTGATATGACACATGATCAGTTTTACGAAAAGCTACGAAATGCTAAAAAAAATCCAAAGACATCACAACCTGCTATTGGTGAAGTTGTAGACTTATATAAATCATTAAAAGAACAAGGGTATACATCTGCAATTGCAATTCATACCTCTCAACATCTTTCGGGCACTTATCAAAGCGCTTTCACAGCAGCTGATCAAGCTGAATTTGAAGTATATCCAGTGGATTCAAAAATCGGATCATTTCCGATGATGAAAATGATTGAACTCGGTCAGCAGTTAGAGCGTGAAGGTTTTGAACCTGGCTATATTGTTGAAAGAATCAATGAGATGGCAGATAACAGTGAGCTTTCATTTATTCCGGCTAACTTATCACAATTACATAAAAGTGGTCGAGTTTCAGGGACTCAAGCATTTTTAAGTAACTTGTTGAATATTAAAGTTGTCATATCATTTGAAGATGGGAAGCCCGTTATGAAAGAAAAAGTACGCGCTACGACTAGAGCTAAAACATATGTACAAAATGTTTTAAATACAGATCTAGAAAAAAGTATTATCCCTGAAGTTGCAATTATTCACTGTAATGATGAAGAAGGTGCAACCGCTTGGAAAAAAGCTTTAGAGAACGAATATCCGCTCATAAACTTCTCCGTATTACCACTAAGTGCTTGTGTAGCGGTTCATGCAGGTGAAGGAACGCTTGGTTTAAGTTGGGTACGTCTACCAGAGCTTGCATCACTTAAGCAAAAGAAAGCTGAATTAGTTACTATATAAACATAATTGTAATCTAAATTATTGTAGGTACATGAAGTTGCGAAATTCCTATAAACCAACTATTATACAGTCAGAGAGCATTTTAGCTCAAGTAAACTGGCGGATGTAACGTTATTTTTTGAATGATAGCAGTGTTTTCATTCAGGTATGGGGGACTGGCTGTTTAATTTTGTTTGAATACGGATATTGTTATTATAGGTAATGTAGTCTTCGACGATTTGAATCATATGCGCATTTGTTGTGCGGTAGATTCCGTCGAGATAGAACGTTTCAATTGGGGAATTATCAGTGGGCATGCCTTTGCGGGACATGCTTATGGTAATTCCTTTTTCTTTGACTGATTTTTGATACGCATATGATGTGTACACAGAACCTTGATCGCTATGCAAGATACAGCCTTTCGGTAAATCAGGTAATTGATATAAAGTATCCAAAACGAATGACGTATCTTGTGTAGAATCAATTGTTTGCGCTACAATTTCTCCGATATAGACATCTAGAATACTTGAAAGATACATTCCTCCATTAACGACCCCAGCTTGCCATCCTCCGTATTCATGTCCTTAAACTTGCGACTATCAAACAGAGTTTCATTCTCCAGCACCACAATGTCTGCACCAACAGCACGCGTAATATCCTTCCACTCACGAATAATTTCATCATAATTACGCCCTAACTGATCCAACGCATCAATATAAATAAAATCCCCATTACGAATCACACTTTCTCATTGCCTGATATTGCGGACAATTAAAATCCTTCCCACTCGCATGGTCCACAAAAATATCTCACTCATCAATCCCCAGATCCTGCACCTTCGTCAGTTGCCGTTCAATATTTTAGTCCATCTCCGAAACGCACACGTAACAAAAAATGCTTTTGATCCCATACACACTTGCCATCATCCTGTTCAGGCCCAGGAAGGTTTCGGAAAGTGATGGAAACATGGAAGTTTTTCTATTTTTCTACTGTATTCTCTAACTTATATAGACAGCAATAAATATTTAGATTTCAAAGAGGAGACAAATATTGTAGAGAAAAGATATTACAGGCACCTTCTATTGTTCTAAAATTATTCGCCTACTATAAATAAATGACAGGAGGAAAGTATAATGAACAAACTATCATTAACCCAACAGAAAGAATTTCTTATTTTAAAGGTAATTATTGAAAACGCTTATAATGAGCGTCGTATTGTTCAAATCATCACATCATTGATAAAATCGCTGAAAATTTAAACCTATGGGAAAAAATAGGTAATAAAATTGCTAAAAACAAATTAGCTTGTGTCGATGGCCAGTTATCTAGCTTATACTTAAATGGCTACATTAAACGAGTAGGACGAAATAAATACAAATTACTACAAAAAGGGCTGGGACAAAACCCATCTCTAAACTAAAAAGCCGGTGAAATTTTTTTTATAAAAAAATAAGGACCACTTCTAATACACCCCAAAAGTATATTCGCTGTCTATTGATTATACTGTTTTCTTTTGTTGATTTTCATTATTCTAGGCATAACCATTTAAAAGCGGGCGTAAAACAATCAAACCCACAATCCAAAAACCATTCATTGTTGAATTTCAAAAATAAAAATACCACCAAATGCTATTAAACAATAAATTTGCAATATTACGTAATTTTTTTTATGGCATATTGAAGAACACAATCTTTGAGAAACAGCCTTTAAGTAAAATCTTGCACTGTTAGTGGAACAAAGACTTTTTAACAACTTTATGACTCGTAGTTTAAACAATTTTATTATTTCTGTACACCGACATCGAAATTACCCAAATTACAGAATATACTATATAATGATTTTCGGTGTAACTATCTTATAGCAATTACATACAACATGATAAGACATGGTGATTAAAATGAAGCAGGGTACAAAAACTCCAAATACGAAGAATCGAGGTACTATAAAGATACTATTAGCGTTGTGTCTGATAATATTTCTTATAGCATTACTTCTTTACACGATTCAGTGTATATTTTCTTCTTTCTGGAACATTATTCTAATTGTTATTATCCTAATAACCCTATGGTGGTTAAAAAAGAGAAAAGAAAATCAGCAGTCAGTTTGGAGAGGTATTTTAATTCTTATCCTTGCTGTACTTTTACTATGTTGGTCTTTAATCCCTTGTATAGTTGGGAAATTTACGGATTCTGGTGAGAAAAATATAACTGAAACGAAAACAGAATTAGTTGAAAAAGAAAACGAAGAAGAAACTAGAAAAGCAGAAGAAGCTAGAAAAGCAGAAGAAGCTAGAAAAGCAGAAGAAGCTAGAAAAGCAGAAGAAGCTAGAAAAGCAGAAGAAACTAGAAAAGCAGAAGAAACTAGAAAAGCACAACAAGCGTGTAGTAATATTAAAGGCAATATTTCTAGTTCGGGTGAGAAGATTTACCATGTACCTACTGGGGATTTCTATGATGTGACTGATGCAGAAGAAACATTCTGTACAGAAGCCGAGGCACGGGCGGCAGGATATAGACAATCGAAGCGGTAATACGACATCTAAAAACAGAGTTGTAGATTAACTCTGTTTTTTATATTTTTATATTTTACAAACCTAATTTTATAAAAAGTTACTTGCATATAAATCAAACCGAGTAAAAATAAAAAAGCAGAAAATACACATGGATTAACGCCCCTAAATCCCCCTCATAAAAAATTAAATTCCAAATAAATATAATTTTTCTAATTGAATCAATTTCATAAATCATATGTTCTAAGAGCTTAGACTGCTCCTTTGAAGAAAACTTACGTTTTTAAAAATTATGCTGCTTGAGTTTGTACTTGTAATAAAGCATTTAGACGATACACTGCCAACTTGCAGGCATTATAAATAAACGTCACCAGGTTGAAATGAAGTTTGGCTTTTCTTCCTGTTCTATGACGAATGTTGTTTAACTGAAAATATTGTTTTAAATAAGCATTCACACGTTCTACAGCGGTACGTTCCTTATAAAGTTGTTTCCAAAGTTCAGAGCCACGTGCTGGATAAGTGAATTTTCGTAAATCCGTGTCACATTTGATTTTGAAACCCTTCTGACAGAGGGAATCATCACGTAACGGACAGGTTGCACATTCCTTTGGTCTTGTGAATTTTAGTGTACGGTTCTTTTCATCGAAGCTGTCGTAACGGTAGCTATGTTCACGTACACATGTCGGTCTGAAATTCTCATCAAATCCAAGATATTCGCCTTCATTGCGGACATTATAGGGAATGACTGCACGCATTTGATACTTATGTAGTTGACGGTAAATTGGTTCATAATCATACCCTGCATCGAATATAGCGGTCGTGAAATGTTCAGGAAATTGGTTTTCTACTTTCTTTAAAAGAGGAATCGCGGCATGATATAGCGCAGATTTCGATGCCACTATAGAAAATGAAAAGAGGCTGGGACATAACTAGCCTCATTTTCTACTGATATCTTTGATACATATCAAAAAAGCTGAGGATTGGTTTCCCAGCTTTTTAAAACCACTACCTGTATTTCACTATTTTTAGAGTTTATCTAATTTAAAAATATCGGCTTTTTCTTCTGATTTAATATTAAATAAATTATATATCTCCTCTAATTGAATTTTACTCAATTCATATATGGATAATTTTTTCTTAAAATCATATATATTAGAATTCTTATCCTCATAAATAATTCTTAATAATTGAATACTTTTTGCTAATTCCACATTAGGAATAATTTTAGATAATGATACCAAAGTATCAAATTTAATATTCTCTTTATCAATCCTAACATTTATTTTTTCAATATTATTTTCTAAGGATTTCTGTTTAGTAGACTTAACATATATTGTTTGCCCCACACCTGTTTTAAGTTTATATGTTTCGACCTGGAATTTGTTAACTCTCATTCTATTTTGGTATTTATCTACTAACTCTAGACTTTGAAAAACATGAAACGAGAATTTCGAACCGATTTCTCTATTACTTAAATTTTCTAGCAATTTTTTTCTTTTAGCTTCTTTCCAAGAATCTGTAACTCTGATATCAATTTCAAGATCCATCAATGAAATATTTACCAGATGTTTTATATAATCATAATCTTGTACACGTAACCATTCATCTGGAATCCATTCTGTTCCATGTAATGTGCCAAATAATCCTCCTGCCACTGAGGCCAGTGTATCAGTATCAGCATTTTTTAAGTAGGCTAATTCCAATAATCCTGTTTTAGGATTAGTTGCATATTTTGAGAAAATATACAATGCAATTAGGACCGTTACATTTCCTGAACCGTTAATTTTTTTATCAAAGCATCCTAAATTTGTTAAAGTCTTTTCAGTATCATCTAATAATCCAGACTTCAAATTATTTCTTAAAGTGACTAACCCTTCTTTAAATTCTTCCACAGTAGAGTCCCATATTTTTTGGTATGGCAATCCAAGAACTAATTCAGCATTTCGATACCAGTCTTCCATTTTTTCTAATTCGGGAATAATAGACCATTCAAAATGTGATTCTAATAAATAATCAATTAATTCCGCATATCTTAATGTCTCTTCTTTTTCTATTAAATATAATAGTGCTTGAGCATAGGCTAAAGAGCTAACCAAAGCTCTTGGATGTCCATGTGTAGCTATACCATTTCTAAAGATATCATGCATAAGCTTCTTCTTATCTTTATAGGAATTGAAGATATGAGGTAAAATCCTCATAACTACACCATTACCTCCTGCGTTAAAGTAAGAAATCAATTCTTTTTCCTTTGAACTTTTCCAAGGGGGGACACCATTTGCCCAGCTTTTACAAGCCCGCTTAGTTGCGCCTCCGCCCCCTCTTTCATATAACAACCAAAAAGGTAATTCTACTTTTGCAAAATTTACATACCACTTTTCTTTTTTTAACAAGCTACGTGCCGTCGCTAACATCAATTGGGTATCGTCACTATACTCTCCCGCATGAATTACTTCTTCATGTAAATGAAATCTAGTTCCAGTAATCTTTTTCCAAGTTTGAAATTCAATTTGACGTTTCGAATTAGTAGATATATTTTTCGAGTTCTGTTCTTGTGGCCATCCAAGAACATCTCCTATAGTAGCAGTCAAAAAGCCACCTAAATATTTATCATTTAATATCTTCTTCTCTTTTATAGTCAAATTAGTTCCCCCTCAAATAAATTCTCTACGGGCCTCCGTCCATTTTTTACCATACTACTCCAACTATTCGAGAATAAATCGGGTGCTATATATATGGGAATCTGAGGGACATCTAATAGTCCAAATCTAATCAATTCTCTGTTAGCTTGTTCCTGATTAGGTACAGCAATTCCAGTAATATAACTTCTAGGAATATTCTTATAGATGAGAACTTCAGCTTGACCATCTGTAGTACAATTGGAAAGCATTGAATTAGTTCTTCTTATTGGATATTGCCCTTGAACTGTATCTTTGAACATTGCACTAAATCCCTCATAGCCATTTCTTAAATTACGTCCATAGTTGGAAGCTGCGTTTCTATGACAAAAAAATGTAGAGCTATTCAACATTAATTCAGGATTAATAAAAAGAACTACCCATTCTTTAAATAAGGAATCCTTATCTTTTATTTTATCCAAATACCAAGAATTGGTATATTGAACTGAACAACAAACATAGTCTTCTTTCCCATCATAACGCATTTTGTCATTTTTATTCAAAACTTCATCTAAATCTTTAAAAAATTCATTAGATAAGATCCCATCTTCTGAACTCAAAATATGCATCAATTTACTAGATTTCGTAAAATGGCACAATCTTTCAATATTTCTTTCTTGAATTTCTTTTAATATTAATTCACTCACTATATTTGTTCCTCCTGATAAACATTATCAATATTTGGTGGTAACAATTCAGTTAGTTCATGAGTATAAGTAATAAATAGACCACGTTTAGCCCTAGTTACACCTACATATAATAGTTTCACTTCATCTCTACATGCTATTTCATAACTATTTGTCAGCTTTAATTTTTCTTCATGAGGATAATTATACGATTCACAAAAAGCTAAATACACTAAATCAAATTCTAAACCTTTAGCTGAATGAATTGTACCAACATAAATACATGGATCTTCAACCCAGTGGTTCATTTCTCCACTTAATTCAATACAGAATAACCCCTTGTTTCTCAATTCCGTAATTACTAACTGAACTTGCTCTCTGTTTCTTACTAAAATACCTACAGTTTCATTTTTACTGAAATTATTTACAGAATTAGAAATAAAGTCCAATTCATCAGTATTTAAACATTTAATTAAAACAGGCTTAGGTCCTTCTGCTTTAGGAAACTTTGGCGTGACCATATCAGGGATATCTGAGTAATAAGTTGATTCAGAAATTTTAAGAGCCAATTCAGCTATTTCCTTAGTATTTCTATAATTTTGCTCAAACATCCATTTTCTGTAATTACGAAAACCAGCATCCCTCCATGAGAAGCTTCCGCTATATATCTGCTGCGCTACATCCCCAAAATAAGAAACACTTCCATAGTTAGGTACTGCATTAATTAAAGATTTTATCATAATTGGTGATAAATCTTGTCCTTCATCAATAATTACATGTGTATATCTTCTTGGTGTTGAATCTACTATTAATTCTTCTAAAACAAATTGTGCAATATCTTCAAAATCGTATTTATACCCTATTGATTGACGAAACCACAAATACTGTTGAAAAATATCAAAAATTAATTGTTTCTCAACATTTTCAGTAACATTTTTACTATAACTTTCCAAATATTCTTGTAAATTATAAAGACCTAATTTTTGTATTGAGTTTATTTCTTCTAAATAAAAACTTTCCTCTTCCCTAAAGAGATTACCATGATAACCTGAGCTGGCCTTAACGGCCTCGATAGCTTTAAAAACTATTTCTTCTTTAGTCCAGTTGCGAGGAGAATATGCTGGGACAATACAATTTCTACCCATTTTCCCTTTAGAATTTAAGTAACCCCTTGCAAATTTATGATAGTTTACTACATCAATATTATCAAAGTAACCTTTTCCAATAGTTTGAAGATAAGTAACTAATGCTTTGTTAAAAGTAACAAATAAAACTCTCCCATTTTTTAAACCCGCTAGAAATCTCGCTCTGTATATAGCCATTGTTGTTTTTCCACTTCCTGCTGTACCTAAAATAATGAAGTGTCCTTGATCTGGTAAAGCTAAAACTTCTTTTTGTAATCCAATAGGATTAGGCATAACCATATATATAACATCTCCTTTACTATTAATATACCAATAAATAGCAAAGAAAGTAATGCACAAAAGTAATTAATATCCTTTAAAAAAGGATATTTGTTCTATATTTGTAGAGTTTTTAAGTAATATTTGTTTTAATAAATTCTCATCTTTAATTACATCTCTCAATTCATTTCTCTTTAGTAAACTGACAAATAAAGCTAGAGATTTCGCTTGGCAATTAATGGACTTTTTATGATTAAATTCTATATCAGTAAACGCAGTATAGTTTTCTATACTTTTGTGAACTTCCTTATATAAATATAAAGTATTTATATATAACCAGTCATAAAAAAAGGTTTTGGGATATTTCTCAAATTCTCTCTTAAAATATTTAAACCCTAGAATTTCTCCACTATTTCGTATCCTTTGATCTTGCTTAGCTTCTTTTGAGGATTTAAAATATATATCTTGATAAGGGCCTCCAAGCTGAAAAACTTTACTCCCCTGAAAAGCTGACTCCACAGTAATACCTAGATTATTTTTTAAAAGTATTGTTAAGTTAAATGCGCTTAACTTACTCCCCAAAGGAATAGGTGATTTAGTCGAAACCTCTAATATATTCGCATTATTTTCTAATGGTTTATAATTTTCATGTAAAGACCTAATTGAATCATGTATTTGATCAATGTTATCCCGACCATGCCAATCAAAATCCACTAATATTTCCTTATAATAAATATCTCCTTCTAAACAAATCTGATAGACAGGTCTAATAGCCATTGCTATCCCCCCTTTTCATTTCAATATATTTAATCTAATTATATCCAGTTCCAAAAAATTCTATACAACGCAAAAAACGAACAAATGTTTCTTTCATTATATCATTATAAATACAAAAAAAAAAATTTAAAAATTAATATTTTTCGTATACTTATTTTCAAAATAACACTTAAAATATTCCTTTTTCATGACCTAATTCCTATTGCTAATTTGATAAAATCCCAATCATGTCTTTCGATTAAAATAAAATGATTATCAGCTTCATTAATAGCTTTGTTTACTATTATTGTTAAGTAGGTACACCTTCATATTCTAAATTTATCCCCTCGTGAAGAACACGATTGCCTTTTGTCTTAACTAATATCCTTAGTTCTTTAAATAATTCAGATGTAATATCTTCATGTGCTAAATTCCGTGTTGCTACTTCATCCTCTAAACTCTCTACAATTTTGTATACATCCATCGTGTGTTGACCTTTAAATAGTACTTTCATCGTTTATCTATCCCCCTAGTACGGAATGAGCTGCTTCGATTAACGGGAAGCTACAATGGCCAAAGGGGAATTGTCAAATCAGGAAAAATTTATAATCTATTAAAGAAATCTGGTAAAAGGATGAGATTAATTTATTAGAGGGCTTAGGAAAAGTTCAAAAATCCACCCTCCAATTGTTTAAAAGTCACGATAAAAAATGTGCCTTTTTAAGTAAAAAGGCACATTCAACAACATTTCAAGTGCGAGTACTATTACTACTCTGTACAACATTTTTATTGCTAAAAAGATAGCCAATAATCGCGCCTAACAGACCTGTAATTAGCCAACCTGCATCTGATGTGAATAATGGAATAAAGGCAAATGTAGAGTTAATTTGCTCTACCATAATATTAGCATCCTTTACTGCATCTAATATTGCTATAAGTACAGTACCAATCATTGTACCTACATATACACTTTGTGCACCTCCAAACCATTTTTCTGTAAAAATAAGGATGATTAAAGTAATAGCAATTGGATATAAAAGCATTAATACTGGTGAAGGCATCGATAAGATTTTTTTTAAACCAAAGTTTGTAAATACAACACCTAGTAATGAAAAAACTATTAACCACTTTTTATATGAAATACTTGGCATAATGCGGCCAAAATATTCAGCAGTTGCAGCTAAACAAGCGACGTTTGTTGTAATTCCTGTTAAAAAAATCACGATTCCAATTAAATAAATTCCGATTTGACCAAATAAAGTTTTCGCTGATAAAGCAATGAGCTCTCCGCCATTTGATACATAACCAACCGAATCCACACTCGATACACCCATCCAAGCCATAGATACCTGCAAAGCAACTAAACCAACAACCGTAATAATCCCTGCTTGAAAAAATACGCTGGAAACGTCTTTTTGTGTCTTCAAATTCAACGATTCAATTGATTTAATAAAAATTCCACCAAACACGAAAGCTGCAAGTACATCCATTGTGTAATAGCCCTGTGTAAAGCCCTTTAAAAAAGCAGCCATCGTTGTTTCATAGCCAGCCGACTCTACAGGTGCTTGTACAGAACCCATTGGTGTAATAATTGATTTTGTAACAATAATAATTATAAGCACTGTAAAGATAGGTGTAGCAATTTTCCCTAAACGGTTCAACTAGCTTAGATGTTTCCCAAGATAAATAGATTGTCATCGCGATAAAGGCAACTGAAAAAAGGAGTAAAAATAATGTATGGTTCGCATCACTTGGGAACAATTGTTTTAATGCAATTTCATATACAACCGATGTTGTACGTGGAATCACATAGAACGGTCCTAATGCAAGGAATAGTATAATGGAAAAAACAACTGCAAACTTTGGCGAAACACGATTCGTTAAACTTTCTACTGTCCCGCCACCTTTATTTAATACAACGATTGGAAAAGAGCTAAGCCTACCCCTGTAATTAAAAAGCCCGCCATTGCAATTGGTGTATGGTTTCCTGCCTGCTGTCCTACAATCGGTGCAAAGATAACATTTCCTGCACCTAAAAACATGGCAAACAACATGAATCCAATGACTAGAATTTGAACTAAGGATATCTTATTATTCATATAACCGCCCCTTTTCCTGTTATATTATTTAACTTCGGGATATGCCTCATAACCTCCCACATTCGTTTTCCCTAAAATTCTGCCTGTAAACTGTCAACCAATAATACTTTCTTGAATAATTACATCTCCTTCATTCAAGGAGAGCGGTCAATTTTTAACTACTCATATAGTTCCCTCTCCCAAAAATCTAAAAATAGTAATTTTACACAAAAATATATTCAAACCACCAAACATACATTTCTGAATTTTCCGATAAAAATACGCATCACAACATAAAGCATAATCACTCGTTTGAAAAGTTTTTTTCGTCAAAAATATTTTTACTTATTTATAAATCTAATCTTATTTAGTTTTTCTCCTTTATAGCTATAAACTTTCGCTCCGCTTCTTCATAAACCTCCCTTATCTTTCTTCTTTCCTCAATAATCCGTTCACGTTCAACTAACAATTCATTACGTTGCTCATTGAAATAAATATCTGCACATTCTTTTGAACAAAAGCGACGACCAATAGCGTTTGGATCTTTCCGTGTAATTGATGCAATAAAGTATTCATCTGCTACATTACTTTCTACTTTTTCGCCGCAATGACAATTAAAGCTCCATGCCCTTTTCGTATCTTTACGGAAATACTTTTTCTCATATCCAGCTTCCAACTCTTCTAGCTTCAACTCTATATCTGTTAAATCCGTCATTAAACTATAATCTAAACCCATCATTAAACTATAATTTAAATCCATTTCAACACACTCCTTTTAAATTAATTAATATCATTTTAATACCAAAAGATAATATAAATCAATTAAAATAAACTTATAAGTTATTTTTATTATATTTTAATAGTATTTAATGTTTGTTTTACCTCACATAGGCTTAAAGTGGGGTGATATAAATGGATTTAACAAAACGCGTAGGAATGAACATCAGATCAATTAGGAAGGCACAAAAATTAACAATCGACGAACTAGCAGAGAAGTGTGATTTTCAAGCCCCGTATTTATCAGATGTTGAACGTGGAGAGAGAAATATTACGTTACAAACTTTAACTAAAATATTAGATGCCCTAAAGGTCGGTCCAGGTAGCTTACTTATACCTGAAATTAGCGGAAATGAAGACCCAGAAAATAATAAAGATGAGCTTTTAAAACTCTTAATGAACACGCTTGAAGGTAAAAATGAAGACGATATTCGAATGATATTGAATATATCAATTGAAATATTCGCACGCTTGCAAAAAAATTAAAAAGGAAGCTTGTGTATTTTTTTCACAAGCTTCCTTTTTAACTAATAATACCTTCTTTATAACTCATTTTTTTAATCTTACTTCTAACACAAAAAACTATATCTGGCTTTTAAAAAAATAATTGAACCCAGTTTATTTCCATAATATATTATAAAGCTATTAAAATCCTAAGGGGGAATTGCTATGAAAAAATTCCGTACGTATAATCAAGCAAAAAAGGATCTAAAAGTTTTTCAAGACTACATCAGTTTAATTGAAAATTATCAACCCAAAAATTTTACTCAACGTGTCATACAAGAATATGCTTATCAGGGAAACATTAATCGTACTGCTGAAATTCTTAATCGTCGTGGCTATAAAACAGATGATCGTTGTATTGAACCGCAGGATATTTCAACGATAATTAAAAGTAAACCTGCCCCAGAGGACTTACTTCATAAGGAAATACGTAGATTGTACCTCAAAAAAACTAAAAGCAATCAAGGTTCTTTTTCAAAAATATATCGATAATTCTTCTACTGTCTATTACCTAAATGTAACTGTTCCTATTATTGTTATATCACTTTTGAAGCAAAGGTTAAGTCTTAATCTTTTAGGTTACCGCTACTTTTAGTAACACTTTAATTCATCAAAAAATTGAACCTTCTGCACAATTATTATTGTCAGTTTTATTTTCAGAATATATGTATATTTCCGTATCTCTGATCACTATTCAATACAACTCGCCTTTTGGTAAATTGGCAAGCTGCGAAAGTGTATCAGGTTGAACAATCAACCATATGGATGAACCCTATGCGCAAATAATCAAACGTTTAGACGGAAAATCTGGTCAATCGAACGCCTATAATTGGGTGTTCCGAAGCGTACCAAGTCAAGGATCGATCATCATTCTTTTTCAAAGTGCATTATCGAGAAGTCGTTCTGTACTAGAAGAATTTACAGAAGGCTTTAAAGGAACCGTGATTTGTGATGGTTATTCGGCATACGGTAGTCTACCTGATGTCACGTTCGCCAATTGTTGGGCGCATGTGCGACGTTATTGGCTGAAAGCCGATAGCAAAACGGGCAAATTGGCGTGGATTACTGTGATCAACTGTATCACCTAGAACGTCAATTCAAGCATCTTTCACCAGGTTAACGCCGAAAATCACGGCAAAAACATTCAAAACCGATTGTAGATAAATTCTTAAAATGGATGGATGAATCACCTTTCTTCGAAAAAAATGCCTTAGCCAAAGCTACCGAACATCTCTTCCTCCGTCTGTTATTATTATGTCAGTTATAACAAACATAAAGTACTCCTCATTTCTAAATTGCACAATTACTAATTCAATAAAAAACGAATCCCTCTTATAGATTCGTTTCCATTTATAGTTAAACCACACTATTAAATTCTAATTTACCGATTAAATGAGCCTCTTTACCTTCTTTTAAGGGATAATAAAATGACTGAAGTTCTAAATTTGGTTCTTGTAATGTATAACCCTTAACTTTCCTAATAACAAGCTCTTGTAAATTCGATAAAAAATACGAAAATGCTAATCCGTCACTTAAACTATATAAACTATAGTAAGGTGGAGTTATATAGTCATAATTCGGGTTCGCAGTCCATAATTTAATAAAGTATTCACTACCATAAGCAATATGATTTACACAAAATGAAAATGGATGTGGAATTATTTCATTAAAATGGAGTTTTTTTAATAAATACGAAAAGTCATGTTGCTTCATTCTTTCTAACAAAGTATTATGATCACCCATAGATTCATAAGAAAATATTCCGTTAAAGATATACCGATTAGAATCTCCAACAATAATTTCACCATTTCTATTAGCTTTTTCAATAACATTACATATATTAGTTGCATTGAGTTTTGATTTTACTTCAATTATTCCAACAACATTTTCTGGAGTCGTTACAACAAAATCTCCTTCCGAAAATAAGACCGGATATGAATTATCATAAATAATAATATCAATCTGACGTGTTATTTTTTCACCATTTCTAACAAACCCGGTCCCTACAGATAAATCTTTCGTTAATACTCGTCGTAAATAGTTCATTAAAATTATCTCTTTATATCTTCCTTCTTCACCCCAATGGGCAGAATCTATCAAATTTCTAACACGTTTCTCATAAGCTTTAAATTCAGCAGCAATTGATTTTTGATACTCTAGATAATTTGGCATTTCATTCCCACCTTATTTTATTAATTAATTTTCCACACAAAAAACTGAATCCCTTCATAGGGATTCGGTTTCGTATCTATTAAGCTAACTCCATCCACGCCACTGCTTCACAATGCATTGAGTGCTGATGGGTGGATGTAGTAAAGTAACCTTATTTATCCGCGTGATTATATATTTTCCTAGAGTCATTAAAATGATCTAAAAAACACACAAATATTCGCATAATTTTATACATATTAACCATTTAGATATGTATATTTTCGTTCAAAATGCATTTTGAAAATCATAAAAACATATAAAATTTATAAAGTTACAGCTACATCCAGTTAGTGTAAGAATCCAAACTGCTTGATGGTTAAACTGATTTAATGTTGCACACCCGGACTGGAATATTGTGCTTGGTTATAGTTACTGTTGAAATAAATACTTTGTATATCATTTACAAATTAAAATAAAACTCTTTTTAAAATTATTGTTTATAAAAATTAAAGGTATCTAACGGTTCAAATGTTACAATTGTATTACCTGTTTCTACGTAAATCTTGAATAATTTTCTAGACCCCTTCGCAAACGCAATGTAGTAATCCTCATGGTCGAGCTTTAAAATAGGGACCTTATATTTAGTAAACTTACTCCCTTTATATCTATAAAACAGATTGAACTGATTAGATACAGAATTATTATCATCAATTGATGGTATATAAAGTTCTGGTAAGCCTAAATAATTTCGCATTATATTGTCGTACAAATCTCTCATTTGTTTTTTTATATTCACTTCATTTTTCAACGTATTTTCAAATATATTTTCATACTCTTCATGATTATAATAATACTCAGGTATTGGTAAAATGGTCTTTTTATATTTTCCAATAAAAGTAGAAGTGATATAAGCATACGGTGTACACTTAATTTCAGACTCATTCCATTTCTTCATTACATCCCGACCTGTAATATTTTGACCAACAAAATCATTTAATATAGCCCATATTACAATATCTCTTGATCTATCCTCTTGGTACTTCTGTTCATACTTCTTTTCTTTTACTACTAACCCTTCAATAAATTTGGTTAAATAATAATTTCTAGAGCTATCGTTATAGTTTTCAATTCCAAAATAAGGGATACAATGAACAACTGTACCTTCATTATACAGTTCTCCTTCAAATTTTATTTGCTCAGAAAATTGCTTATTTTTCTTGTAATTAGAACGGAACGAGTTCATGATTTTACTTATTCTTATAAAATCCTCAAATTCTAAACAATCAATAAATTTTTCACAATCACCAAGTTCCTTTGCATTTTGACTCTTATTGAATCCTTTTAATTCTATAGGGTGTTTTTTTCTGCTTCCATCTTTAATATATTTCTCCCAATATATCATCCTGCAACAATATTCAATAAAACGCATTTCTACTAATTCATCTATAGCATCTTCATTATCAAGCTTGGTGCTATTTAATTCATAAAAAAAATCTAACCATTCATTATCAATCATACTAATCCAATTATCTTCTGGTTTTAGCTCTAAACCTGCCGGATAACATTTACTGAACCTATCATTAATTTTACATTTAAAAATTTCATACGGTACCAACTGAACACCATTATTTATATCAATAAAAAACTGTTCGGCTTCTGAAAGCGATGTATCAACAGTTATTACATCAACTCTAACTTTATCTAAAATATAGTTTTTGAATTCGTTATATTCAGTGCCTTTCAACTTATTTTTCAATTCTTTTTGGAGGTTGATAATCGAATTCTCGGCATATGATTTATCCTTTAAATTACTAGGATTCTCTTTAAAGAATTTTTCACAAAAACTATTCATTCTTGTCCTGTGTTCAAAATCAAAATGACATAATAATATTTTATTTTCAACTTCATCTACATCTAATGTTCTTATTATACAAGCTAAAGTGAATATCCGCTGCTGACCATCGTAAATAGATATTTTATTTTTTGCCGGCTGAAATATTGTTATAGCACTTAAAGTTATATCCTTTTCCCTAGTCTTTTTAAATTCACCAATCATGAAATCTAACAAATCGGATTCATTTGATAAACCAAAATGACTTCCCATACAATAATCTCTTTGAATTGCAGGTATAATGATTTCTCTATTAGTTTCACAAAGTAATTCTCTTGTGGTAACACTCTTTCCAATTGATATTATACTTTCATCGATTTTTTTTTTAGTTTCTTCTGTTAAATAATTTATCGGCATCAACATCAAAAATTTATCAGTTTCGTTTTGATGTTCATTAACGTATCGATTTAATATATATTTGCCAGAACCATGGATTATATCTTCAAAGTAAAATTTATCCATAGGAAAGTAATGATTAGACTTCGCATTTTCAAATTGTTTCTTTAAAAGCGAAGAATTCTGGATATCGGGATCATTATTAGAAAGTGCATCAAAATAACTATTAAAAAAATAGACATCTTTGCCATTAACATTATCTTTTACATAATCAAATATTATTTTGTCAATTGAACATTCTAAATGTAATATTTCTGAAAGTAGATTATTTGAATTTATTTTATCAATATGTTTATTTATCAATTCAAAAAATCTAACATTTGGATTGTACATATATAAAGTCTGATAAGCTTTTTGAGTAGCTTGATAGTTATTCTGTAAATTTTGATTAAGCTCATTTAGCACACTTTTATATACCATCATTTGCTTCAATAAATCTATTTGAAATTTATTCGTAGGAATTTCAAAATGAATGTATTCCTTACTATTGTCGATTAAATACGAAGAAAACATTGTGTTTATACGATTTTCTTTTGTTTTATCCGGATCATTATAACCAAGTTGAATCGTATTATATACTCCATCTGTATATACTAACTCCGTCAATTGCTCAAATAAATCTGATATCGCAAACTTATAATCTGAATGTTCCAAAGTTTCATCCAATACATTAATTTCCTCACTTGATAGTTTGTTGGAATTTAATGAATAAAAAATCATCAGCTCAGATCTTACCCTGTCACAAACAGAAAACCTTGTTTTATTGCAATTCAAATTAAGAAATTCTGAAACAGGTGCATCACTTGTCACATGGAGTAATAATTGAACATTATCTCGTAAAAAAGCTTTAAATCCCTCAATATCATTTCCTTCATTTTTAAATTTTTCTACTACTTCCTTTATACCTGAATAATTATACACTAGACGTCTCTTGTCTGATTTAGCCCTTTTTTTAGTAAGAGAGTGTTCCACAAAATTGCTGTTCTCTATATTTTTTATAAAGAAAGATCTTTTTGAACCTATTCTTAACGTAAAATCTCTTTCAAATTCTAATTGTACAAACTCGCTTGATATTTCAAGAGCTTGAAATACTAGCAATAAAGTAATCATTCTTTGTTGTCCATCAACAATTTGAATATTATTTTTTCTATCTATATACAGTGTAAAAAGAGCAATTGATTTTGTTGTTGAACTAGTAAATGAAGCGATTAACTCTTTAATAAGTTTAACTGCTATTTCTTTATTCCATTTGTAGTTTCGTTGATACATTGGAATAAAAACCTTTGAATCACTATTCTTTGATAATTCATTTTTTATTCCATCTATAAGCTGCCCTAAAGTAATAGTTTTCCCATTAAGAATCTTCAAATTATTCTCTGTTAATACATTCATTTTACCGCCTCCTTTGAACTTATTTTATAATCAGTTATTAATTTATTTAAATTGAGATTGATGAATCCTTTATACTTTGGGATAAAGGATTTTGTGAAATTATTGTATCCCTCATTATCATAATTAACCTCAAGCTCATCTCTAAAATCTATACACTCTAAAATTTCTATTATAGAATCACGTTTTTTTATAGTACTTAAACTCTCCGAACCTATAAAATTTATAATAGATTCATTTTCAAAGAATATTAAGTAGTCAATTAGATCACTAATCGTGATTGGTTCTTTTTCGAACTCTTTTAAGATAATTTGATATGCTATCATTAAGAGAGCGTATTCAGTTTTATTTAATTTATATTGCTTTCTTTCTGTATATTCACAAGGCTCATTATAAAAGATGACCTCCTGATCATATATACTGCCAATCTTATCTTTCCTTATTTTCTCAATATCTAAACCAACTTTTTTTAATAATTCAAATAAACTCCCTTCTTTATTACTATCTCCCCTTTCTCCACAAAAATCTGAGAAATCAATAGAAAAATTATTATAATCACACTTAAAATCTATATATTCTTGTAGTGAAATAAACGTTGTTTTATTATTACGATTAATAGAAACAAAATTAATAGGTGTTTTTACAACTATTTCAATATTATATTCATTAGAATATGGATTAAAATATTTCAACATATTTCGACCAAAACATTTACTGTACGATAAAAATTGCAGGTTCTCTCCTGTAATATGTTTTTTACAGGCCAATAAAATATCTTCAAATCCACCATTCAAAATTTTTTTCGGCAATACCTCATCGTTACATCTATAAAGATTAATGTCTCTTTTTATCCAAAAAATATTATAATAATAGCCGATACCATCAAATCTTATTTCCTCGTATCTATCATTAAAAATATAGTGTTTTAAAATGACGGAAATATCTCCTTTATACTTCTCTTTTAAATCTAAAGCTAAATTACAGTAACGCATATAATAAATATACGCTTGAACTTGAAATAGATTTATATTAATATCTTGCCTATCTCTAGTAATTCCAAATAATTTTTGCTCTAACTGAGAGGAATCAATAATATACCTTTTTAATTGATTTGCAATTCTATAAAATTTTTGTTTATTTGCTTGATAATCCTTTGCATAAATATAAAATAAATCTTCAAAAAAATTGTATAAATCTTTTTCCAAATAATCTTTTAATAAAATATGTAATTTGCTCCAATCCAGCATCATTTTATTAAAATTTACAGCCCCTATTTTAGAATCCTCACTACCATTAACCTCTAATGTAATTGGAACCGAACGTGCATTTTCTAAACAAATATTGCGAACTTCATCGACATCTTCTTGCTCTTCAAATTGCTCTCCATGAAGTCCGTTCTTATAATTAGAAAGATGAAAAAGCCTGATTAATTTCTTATCAGCTAATTCGATTCGATCAAAGTATTTCTTAATATAATCAATCTTAGTACCAGATAAACTAAGTAAGGAATGCGTTGCTATTAAATGACAAAAATCTATAACTACGCCAAATTGACTTTCTTCTTTACTCTTTTTATGCTCGCCTGCATTACATAACTTCGCTATATTAAAGTTTTCAAAATTGTAACCACAATTTTTTCCAATCTTATCACCATCGTAAAATGGCGTTATATTTTCAAATACAATCTGTACATTCCGGAATTTTTCGACAATATTTCTAAATTTATTAATGTTCTCATTTTGAGTGATAGCACTGCAAGTACCTTGTCCAATTTGCGATTGGCATGAACATTTGAAGTCCTGATAAATTGAATTTGTACCCGTACAACCATGAATGCATCCCGTATGGAGTATAATTAATATTTTGTAATTCTCATGTTTCTTATTGAATGAATCAGTATCTTTTCTCTCTAAGGAACTGGATTCATCACATTCCTTTTCAGTATCTATTTGCTTTGAAGGTTCACCATAATAAGTAGCAATTTCATTAGCAAAACTACACAGTTTCCGAAACATCTCTTGTTCTTCTAAATCAAAAATCACTTCAGAAAAAGACATGTAGTTAGTTGAAATATAACTATCTATTGATGTTTTAAAGCGAGATGGTGGACAGTGTATTGCTGTTATTATTGCCTTATTTTCATTAAATACTTTTCTAATCTCGTCAATATTTTCCTTAATTTTAAAATCCTCAAAATCAGAACGAGCAGTATATAATTCAATTTCTTTATAATCTCTTGTTATATTCTTAAGATTCTTTGTATCAGATTTTTTAATAAATCTCATGTTTTCCCCCCATATTTACTACATTAAAATAACTAAATAATCATTTTTTATATCAGTCAAAAGTTAGTGCTTATAATGTGTAAATTTTATCCATCCCATTTTATCATAGAGCAACTTTTTTATCGTCCTATTATTAAAATCTAATTTATCAACTGCTATCATATTTATATAACCAGTTCTCTTTTTATTTTATAACTCTCTTCTAACAATCTTATCCGCTCACTCCTGTGATAACTAATTCAAAAATCTCAATTTGACTATATGTGCAAATAAAGCCTCTTAATGAAACTCTATCAAACAACAAATAGACCACTAATTTCATATCAACTTTTCAGCTCTAACAATTCAAAATAAC
Source organism: Lysinibacillus sp. NPDC094403 (assembly GCF_050278745.1). Classification (NCBI taxonomy): domain Bacteria; kingdom Bacillati; phylum Bacillota; class Bacilli; order Caryophanales; family Bacillaceae; genus Lysinibacillus; species Lysinibacillus sp. NPDC094403. The sequence continues at coordinate 157,786 of NZ_JBNNTL010000003.1, forward strand.
ATTCCTATCTACTAATCTTTGAATTCCTTTTAACAATCTCATAAGTTTTTTAACTTATTTCACATATATCGAAAAATCCACTTGCATTTCGATTGGCTAGACTTGCAGCATTCATTGCTAGTGGCCGATAATCAAATAACGCATATAAATAACCAGGCACCTCCGGTACTGTATAAATGTATCAATTAGAGGAGGTACTTTTTATGTCAACTACCAAACTAACATTTGTCCCTGTGACACTAGATCCTATCACTGACATCAACAACTTCACCACAAAACTCTTCTGAACCAAGCTGCATCATTAAAACAATTAGTGCTGAAATTTCCTTCTTTAATGGCGTAGATGAACGCATCATACAAACGATCCTGAAGGAGTTGAACAAGCTATGAAGCATGATTTTACAAGCGTTCAGAATATCTACATTATTTGTGGCAAGACCGATATGCGTAAAGGTATTGATGGTCTCGCTACGCTCATTCAGGATTCTTTTGAATCAGATCCGTATAGCGATTCCATTTTCTTATTTTCTGGATTTAGCAAAGAACGTTATGAATGTTTGTATTTTGATAGAGATGGCTTCGCCATGCTTTATAAACGACTAGATAACGGGAAGCTACAATGGCCAAAGGATGAAAATGAAGTTCGAAATTTAACACAACAGGAACTTCGCTGGTTATTAGAAGGTTTATCCCTTCAGCAACCAAAAGCGATTGCGAAATCCGCAATAGGTGTCTACCTAATGTCACGTTCGCCAATTGTTGGGCGCATGTGCGACGTTTTTGGCTGAAAGCCGATAGAGAAAACGGGCAAATTGGCGTGGATTACTGTGATCAACTGTATCACCTAGAACGTCAATTCAAGCATCTTCCACCAGGTAAACGCCGAAAATCACGGCAAAATCATTAAAAGCCGATTGCAGAGAAATTCTTAAATTGGGAGTTCGGAAAAAATGCCTTAGCTAAATCTGCCGAATACACAATAAATCATGTACATGGATTAAAAGCTTTTCTGTTCGATGGTCGAATTGAAATTGATAATAAACCAGCTGAAAATGCGATTCGCCCAACTGTGCTTGGTCGCAAGAACTGGCTTTTTTCTATTAGTGAAGCCGGTGCTAAAGCAATGCGATCTGTTTAAGCTTGGCCGAAACAGCAAAAGCAAATGGTATCGACTTTTATCAATACCTAGTAACGTTAATGACAGAGCTGCCGAATTTACCGCTCCATCAGCAGTCAGAGATTTTAAGCGATTACATGCCTTGGTCGAAAAATGTCCAAATGACATGTGCAAAATAGCCGGTTATCTGAAAAAATTTCAGATATCCGGCTATTCGTTGTGCGTACCGAAAAGGTGCACTTTTTTATTGGGCTTACGATAATTGATACTTAATGAAATCGTAATATGGAGACGGCGGGAGTCGAACCAACCGACTCAGAATGTTATTATATCAAGGCTTGCGGGGGCATAGATTATATTTGACTACGGTTTTGACTACGAGATATAAAAAATTGCGAGGTAAAGATTAGTAAATGAATTATCATTGAAAACAGTAGTTGTCTCATATCCCTTTTAGAGTAAAATCACATGAAGTTGAAAAGTCAGAAACGTTGTTAAATCAGTGTTTTTACCTTTCACTTTTTTCATTTTTGGTTAACAAGGCTCTTTGGGGACAGCCCCTTTTTTAACTAATCTGTGCCATTTGATCGTCAATTTACGGCTGACGCACCAAATGAGAAGTGGGTTTCGGATATTACGGAATTTAAAACTGTTACGACAATTCCGTTTATGGAGAATTTCTTTGGCATTATGAAATCAGAATTTCTATACATTAAAGAGTTTGAAAGTGTAGGGCATATTAAAATTGAATTTAAAAAATACATACCTTATTACAATACATTACACATTAGGCAAAATTAAAAGGCATGATTCCAATATAATATCGAACTCATGCCCAAACCGCTGCATAATAAAACAACTATGTCTAACTTTTAGGGGTCACTTCATCTTTGAATGGTTTTTTCTTTCTAGATTAGAATAACAAAGTGTCTCCCCATTTTTTTAAAAAATAGTTATTATATTTGAGTATCTCTTTCAATCTGCTTATCATACTGAAAATAAGCAGCCTCAACACAAATCTTAAATATATTTTCATAGAATTCGTGTTCAACATCATCATATTCTTGAGGCCTAATATATTTCACCATATTATTTTCTAAAATAATCTTTAGATTATTATAACTTTCAGCTTCAGATTTAATCAGTTCATTAAACTTCGACTGCACAGTTTCAATAACTTCAGCTTTCAATATAGAAATATACTGTCTCTCTAAAATAGGATACTCATGATCAATTTCAAAATATAATCTAGAATTATTATGTTCCAAATCCCGTAAAATACTGTGAGACAAATATTTTTTTATGTCTTCTTCTTCAATAAACATTGAATACTCACTCTCAATATTTAACATGAAATTATATAAGTTATCCCAGATTTCCTCCGAATTATTAACTATTTTTAATACTTTTTGAAAGAACATATCACTTTGCTCTTCTGATAATTGCTCCAACCAAAATTCAATTTTTTTAGCCTCTCCAAATACTATATCATTTATTTCATTAGAAAATTTATTGTAAGTATAGTGTTTAGCTTTTTCGAGAATAGGATCTATAAATTCAGTATGTAATACTTCCTTAAAACTAGGAAATAGAGCTATATATAACTTTTTTATAAAAGTATTATAACTTTTTTCATTTTTACTTATCACTTTCTCAACAAGAGAAAATATTTTCCCTTCAAAATCTTTTTTATCACTAAAAATATACTCAGACATAATGTATTTTTACCTCCATATTATTCTATAATTATAATTTTTCAATGTTGTATGTATTCGCCAAATCAAAAACTCATTTCTACTGGATACTGAGAACCTTACCACAGAGTAAGTGAGGTACCCTGTGAAATTAGTTAAAACTCAACGTATGGTTTAATTATTAGTGTACAGACATCCATGAATTTATATCTACATTATACACATTTTTACTTTTAATTAATATTAAGTTATTAAAAACCGCTTTTTGAAAAAAACAGACTTTTAATTAATCTAGTAAAATTACATCTCCTCAAATTCCCAACCTTATAAAAACTATTCTTCTTCAACCCCAATATCTCCGCAAACTTCACGCCCATCAGCTCCTTACGCTTCCACGTCTCTTAATTATTTTCAACTACTTCACGTTGCCCTTTCGACAACGTAGACAAATCCAACCTCGGTTTCCCCAAATGCTTCCCAGCTTTACGTGCTTCAGCAATTCCTTCAGTGTGACATTTCAACTACTTTTGATGCTCCTGATCGGCAACATACGAAAGCAATGATAGAAATTGGTCTTTTAGCAATGACCCCAACTTACTATCCTCCGTATTCATCGCCTTAAACTCGCGACTATCAAACAAAGTTTCATTCTCCAACACCAACAGCTCGTGTAATGTCCTTCCACTCACGAATAATTTCATCATAATTACGCCCCAGCTGGTCCAGCTCATCAATGTAAATAAGATCCCCATTACGAATCACATTTTTTATTGCCTTATACTGTATCGTTAAAATCTTTCCCACTCGCATGATCCACAAAAATATTGCTCTCCTCAATCACATACTCCTGCATCTTCGTTAGCTGCCGTTCAATATTTTGATCCGTTGTCAAAACACGTACATAACCAAACGTTTTTGTCCCCATAACCTATAATAAAAATGATGACCCAAATTGTCCCAAGGGTCATCATTTTTATTAGTACTTCTAACTTAAATAAATTTAACATACACTCTTCTTTCAAATTTCTACCTTAAAATCATTTAGTTTTAGCAAAGAATCCTTAGGTACTAGACTAAATTGAACTAATCTCAATTTATCTTTTCTGGTTGGAACAGGTAAATAAAATGTATTTGCTTCTGAATGATGTGGTTTAACAAAATCATATCTATTATTGCTCAATATTCTAATCAAAGAATGAACCTTACTTCCTAACTTAATAAGTTCATCAATACTTACATCATATACTCCACTGTATCTAAGTAAATTGTTATTATTATTTAAGCTTGTAATTCCTGGTTGTAAATTCTCTGTAATTGAAGGAATAATAAAAGGCTGATTTGGATTTCTTTCAATAGCTTTTCCAATATCGGTATTATCATAACAGAATAAAGAACTGTCTAATGAGTTTTTCCGTCTATTTAACTCTTTTTTTGATAAATTGTTACCATACGGTCTTAACGCAACTGTTAAACCATGTTTATATTGATTGTAAATAAATCTATATTTTTTAAATGAAATTATAATATCATCTAAATATCTATATACATTACTTATCCCTTCACTATAAATATCTAAATGTTCTAAAGGCGAATTAGTTTCTTCTACAAGTTTATCTATATAGTCTTTTGAAGGAATTAAGAAAACCTTTAAAATAGCTTCTAAATCCATTTTCGATATTTTTTCAGGCAGTTTACCAATTTTATTCGCATAATAAACTACCACTTTTTTGATAAATTCCTCTTCTTCTCGAATATATTTCATTAATACAAATAAATCCTCCATGTACATCACTAATTCTGAAACAGCACTAAATAATAGGCCGTTAGTTGCCTGATTATATATATAATCATCACTATCAACACTAAAAGAGGGACCATAATATGACTTTAATTTTTTCTTCAAGGCTTCCCTTTCTTCAAGCGAATGTTTGATTGAAATTAACTTTGTAAGCCTCCATAGATCATCATACCCCGCTAGAAAAGTCTCTATCTGTGAGTCATTAGCCTTTTTAATATCGAAATTTAACTTTAGCATTCAAACACCTACCTTAACTTTTAAAATCAAAGCCCATTATATGTTATTATAAACTAGATTTTAAAGGTGGTTTAATGTATTAAATAATGGACTGCGTTTCCATCAAATTATACCACTTGCAAGTAGACGAATGATTTCAGGGAATAAGCGAACTTATGCATAAGATCCACTAATTTTCGCTGCTGTTCTAACTACCTTATTAGAATCAAAATTCACTGTTTTTTTCAAACACTTACAATCTTAAATTCACCGCCAGGACAAACAGTACTAACTCCACCCGTAAATGTTTCCAGAACACCTGCAGCATCATACGCACCATTAACACACCACTTGTTTTCGCGGATAAATGCAACTGCATCTGTATCTGTATCAATTGAATTAATGACATGTGTAGCTCCAAGTTCTAATGCCTCCCACCTAGAGGATGTCCTTAAGAAAGGCATAAATTCGTCCATCAAACATTACAGCAGCTAGCACCATTCTGCGACAAACAAATCATTTTGTCCAAGAATGTTTAACTAATGCCATACGTGAATTTAACCAAAAATTCCCTAAAAAAATAAAGCATAAATTTTTCAAACGGAAAATTTATGCTTTATGTCACATTGACACTCAGTGAAATCGTATGATTTAAAATGGAGATGGCAGGAGTCAACCCCGCGTCTCAACAAATACATTTAAACTTGCGTTTCGAAGGAGTTATGGCTATTAATAAAAATGCTTGTCTACGTTAGACAAAAGTATGTTTTGGGATAGCATTTCGCTCTTACTCTATATTAAATAAATAATTAGAAGTCATTTAATCAACTTTTAACTTTTCTAAATTAATTTCATCCCACCAACCTGAAGGATGTCTTGTTGTATAAACATTAGAGCTAATTCCATTTTTAATTAAAAATTTGTTTATAGGATCCTTTAAGTTACTAGTACAAGAATTTAAAACAATAATGGGATTTAATTTATTCAATAACTCTTGTAACTCCAGTTGAAAAACCCCTTCTTTCTCCCAAAGTTCTAACCATACCCTATCCCTAAGCATTTTATAATATGAACGAGTCAATGATCCATTATGTAAATAATGAAGTGACGTTTGAAAAGGGATTGGGTTTACCAAAATAATTCGATATTCTCCATCGTCTATATTTATTTCCCTTGACTTGATAATATTATTTATGATTGATTTTATTTCACTTTCAATATACTCACCTGTTTTTCCTTGTGCTGGTCCCTTAACTGTATATTCCAATGAATATTCCTCTGAATGAGGTGATTCTAATAAAATTACAATTGACGGCAATTCTGATTCATGTAATATGTCATAATCATTATAGATAGAATTATTATAATGATTATAACCTTCTTGAAAACAATAAAGTTCTCCTATTCCATCACTGATTTTAATACTATATCTATAAACATTATGAACTTTATAAGAATCACTAAAAAAACTACTTTTAATCTTTATCTGATTAGTTATATTTAAAACATCTATGAACTTTGTTTTATTTTTTTTTCTAATTTCATTTCCCACTATTTGATTTATTTTAATAGTGTACTGATTATTTCTATAACATACAACCATTTCCTCATATATTCGTCTGCTTTTTTCTGATAACCTTATCTTTTTCATAGAACCTCTCATCCCTAATGTTATTAATCATTTTTTTCTTTAATAAAATAACAATCAATTACTTGCGCTACTTCTCGTTCCATAATTTTATTAAATCCTTTGGTATCAATTTCTAATAAAAAATCCAAAACTTCATTTCTATTAAGATGTTCAGAATCGATTTGTTTGGCGATTTCCAGTGCAGTTGAACGATTGAAGCCTATTCCAATTAATGAAATAACAGTCTTGCTAGAAGCACCTAGCTCTAACCATAATTTTAAGTCTGTATCATCTAAAACGTCAGAGTTATTTTGTTCTCTTACCAAGTTCAAAATATCTTTATAACATGAAACATACTTTATAAATTTAAACCTAGCAAATTCTTCAATATCCTTAAAAGCCTCCCTAATTACTCTTTGTGGATTTCTACCACCATTTTTATCCCAGTATTGTTGACTTTTAGAGATTAGATAATTTAATGGCATACCCTTCATCCAATCTGTCACCAAAAATGCTAAGTACCTAGCTCTATTCTCATGATCAAAAGGAATTACTTTTTGAATAATACGAATAATCCGTTCATATCTATCAGGTGCATTAGGAAGTACAGGGTTAATAGGTTCCAATATATCCAATTTATCAAGATGTCTCTGGAAAAAAATTTTTAATTTTTGTTGTGCCAATGGACTAATTCCATTATTCTTAAAAAGTATTTCATCTGGAACATCTATATCTTTCATCATTATATCTAATGAGTTCTCTAAGAGTTTAATTTGTTCCTCATCAATCAATTCTAATAAACTTTTAGTAACCAATGATTGATTATTGCTATAAATTTTTAATAAATATGAAATAGTATGTTCAAAATCCAAATTGTACCTTTCTTCTTTGAAAGCATCTATTGACATATATTCAATTATTTCATCAAATTTTTCTTTAATAATTTTTTTTGTGTAAAATTCTATTTTATATTTTTTTCTTACCTCAGGAGGATTATTCCAAACAGAAGGATCATTAGTATCAATACACACTATATTCCCTTGAAATTCTAATCCTTGTCTCCCAGCTCGTCCTGCTAAGTTCCAAAATTCCACTTCTGATAGTGGGGTAGTATTACCTTTTTTAGGCGTCCTCACAAAAATAGTTTTAGCGGGTAAATTCACACCTTCTACAAGAGTTGAAGTACACATAAGATATTTAATTTTCCCAGCTTTAAATAATCTTTCAATTTCAGATTTCACAATCAAAGGCATATTCCCATAATGATATGCAATACCTTTAGTTATAAATTCACATAGACTATACCGAGCTGAAATCACCTCTTGTATTAATTTTTTTAATTCGATTATTTCTACATCTACGGACTGCTCTTCAGGTAACATTTCATATAATTTATAAGCAGCTTTCTCAGCATCAGAAGGTATCTTTGTATATACTAAATTACCACCAGACTGATCTCCTAAATGTTTCACTATATAAATTAATCTTTCAATTGTATTATTCGGCTTGACATCAAGGTTAATCTTACCAATATCATGGATGCCATTTTTAAAACAAAGTTTAATTTCCCACTCTCTAGGTTTTCGGAATATTGCATTAACCCATAATAAATTTTGGTTAACAGGTACAAATTCTTTTTGAACTGTACTCATAGATGAAATTTCAAAGTTTGGTTGTAAAAATACTTCTGGATTCTCAGTTAAAGGACTAGAAAAAATCACTTTTATATCTTTATTTTCATAAATTAAATCCTCCACTACATTTTGAAGTATTACCCCTCGCGACCCATCACTTACTTTTTGTGCTTCATCCACAATTAAGAAATCTATATGGAAACCTCTTTTTTCATTCATAAGCCATTGTAGACGTTCTTGTGTCAAAATAAAAATTCTTTTACTATATTCCTCCAAAAGTTCATCCATAATTGGCATTGATGTAATAAAAACATCATTAAATTCAGTGGTTCTTAATTTCTTTCTAATATCTGATTCAACTTGGCTAATAAGAGCTCTCGTAGGTACTACATATACAATTGTAGTTTGAGCTTTATTTAAAAGTGTTTCTTTAATAATATTTAATAATATATATGATTTTCCAGCAGAAGTTGGGGCTGAAATTGAAAGTAATTGACTATTATAGTTTTTTTCCAAAACATCATATTGAAATTTATTAATGTTTATAACTTTATTTTCTGTTTCATCCCATAAGGAATACTTTATATTCCTTCGCACAATATCTAATTTAGATAATAAAGGAAGTTGATCTATGTAATTTCCTCCTATATATCCCTTGCTAATTGCTAATTCAATACTAGGATGATTAGTCATTTTCTCTAAAATTAAAGCACTTTTAACATGTAATTCATCATCATCTTCTTGTTGAATCCCAAATTGTGCAATACGATATGCAACATCTAAATGCTCTGGCAAATTTGAATCTGCTAAAATACCTGCACAGTTTAATAAATATGGTAAATCGATAACTCCTTTTTGATTTTTAACCTTAGAAAATTGAGTTTGAATGGATAGTTTTAATAATGGCTCAAACATTCTTTGAAATCCATTTAAGTTATAGATTCTGCTTGCTAATTGTGTTATATCAATCACGATTCAACACCTCCAAAAATGCAGATCTAAATTCACTAACAGATGGAAAGGGCAAAATGAATACCTCAATAACCATTTTGTTTAAATCTTGATGTCCATCAATTGCTGCTTTTAATTTACTAACCCATCCATCAAGATCCTTTAAAATTTCTGATAAAACTTCTTGTTGTTTTTTTAATCTCTGCTCTTTAGGGTACTTCATGTAATCAAAACCTATTAAACACACTCCTTTGAATTCTAATGAATTATATGACGTATGATCAGGATCAAGATAATCTACTAATGCATTAGCAAATGCTTCTTCAAATGTAGATAGATTAGAAGTTAATAAATCTAGATCTCTAACTCTATGTGATCCATTAGATGCTAAAAAAGGAGCTAAGCTTTCAAAGCAATTTTTAATCGCTTCTCCATGATTTTGATATAACTTTGCTTCCCCCCAATAAATATTCAACTTCTGATTTTCAGAATCATATCCTAAGTGAACTCCGTCTGCACCATTGTAATGAAGTTGACTACTAGTTTTGAGGGACATTTTAGCAATTGCTTGAGGTAGCTTTAAAATGCTTTGTGTCATTAGATACAATAAAACTTCACCGGGTTCTCCTGTTTTGCTTACAGTAGTGAACAAAGTACGAGCTTTTTGATGAAGGGCAGCAATGTGTTTAGAAGTATTCATTTCTAAATCTTTAAATTGGGCTTTTCTAATCTCTTGTCTAGGTATTGAATAATCCAATAAATACTCTATCAATACTTTTCCTAAGTCCTCACTTCTAGGAAAATCCTGTCCATTAAAATTTATCATGTAGCATCTTGCTGTTGCATAAGTGTCCTCTACAATCTTTTCTTTTTCCACTGCACTTATATATGCATCTAGCTCAGTTCCATCACCTCTTAACATTTTATCTAGATATTCTTTCAAATAATCTTCTTGAATAGGAATTTCTGATACCATTCAATGACCTCCTTAAAAAGACATCGTGAAGTAAAGCCTTCAATTATGTCGTCTGTTATAAATTGAATATTACTTTTCAAAAATCCTTTTAAAATAAGTTTTCTCTTATAAAACAGCGTATACTTTAGTGAATAATATGGCACTGATACCTATCTTCATATTTAAAAAGCACTACAAAACAACACAAAATTTACCTACAAAGTAATCATATCCTATAATTAGAACATAAAAAAGCACTAGCGTAAATATCCACATAAAATTACAATATCCCTATATTATTAGAGGTTTTTCGAAAAATAGAAAAGGTTCGCCTTATTGAAAGTCAATAAGGCGAACCTTTTCATATTGTTGAATACACATCCTCTACACTGTAACAAAAACAATGATAACATTTTTTCTTATACTTCTTCAGTTTCATTATTTCTATTTTATTTAAGACTCAGATTTCACGTAATAATACAATTTTTTCGTTTTGAAGTTCATTAATTATTAAATTCCTTTATCCACTTGTTTCTCATAGCAAAAATACGTTACACACTTTGAGAGCTTTTTAATTTTCTCGTAAACTTTTTATTTAAAATAGAATTTTATTATAGGGTAGTACTACTATATTTCATAACAGTTCATAATTTTTCCGATTTTCTTGGCCATTTAGTTGAAATAGACTTATCCATAGATTCTCTCTTTATTTGCTCAATTCTAACTTTTTTATTCCGATTCCAACTTTTTTGTTCTGTATAAAAAGGATATTGACCAAGATTTTATCTTTGGACAATATCCTTTTTCATAAAAGTAATTAAATGACGCTTAAACTAAAATAATAGTTTTATAACTACCATGGAGAATATTTCTAATCTCCTATAATAATCTCTCTAAATTTAGACTTAAACCGTTCTCTTCGTTGTGGTTCTTTCGAAAAGAATTCTATTCCATATAGTTTTATGCTATTATTTTCAGCTAGATTTATAATAGGCGGAATATTATTTAATTCTATTAGCATATCTTCTTTCCAGTGATCATTAAAATATAAAAATTCTCCTTTAGGCTCAATTAAAATTTGATATACTTGATCCATTTCTTTTAAATAAAGAATAAAGTCTGGCATAAAACCTCTTACACCATTGAACTCAACAAGTTTTAATTGCTGTTCATTTCTTATTAGATAAACTTCACTATACTTAGAATAGATTTCATCTAATATACCTTCTATATACCCAATCAAATCCCACTCTAGACCATTTACAATAGCATTATCATATACAAACCAATCCTTTTTCTTCATAGGATATGAAGAAATTTTTTCACTAAATGGTAGGTTAATAATAGGATTAAAACTTATAGAGTAATCTTTAACTATATCTTTAATTGCTACTGCTTCAAATTCTTTTATACCAACATTCTTATTACAATTTAGTGTGATTTGGCGCTTTATTTGAGACATTATTCTTTCTAAATATTTTATAAGTCTATTAGGAGATAAGTAATTTTGTTCTTGGTCTTTAGGATATCTTAAAGTTAAATTAACGCTACCTAAATAATCCTTACTAACAATAAATTCTTCAATACCCTCTAAATTAGAAAAAATTGCTTTCAAGCTTTGAAAATCAAAGAATCTGTCTTTTAATAATGCTTTTCTCCAAAGATTTTTATTAATCCCAATTATCTTCTCTTGTAATACTATTATAGCTCGATGTTCTATGTCTGAATATACCTGCTGCTCAATAAGTTCAACTGCTTCAAATTCAAAATATGTCTGTATTGAAAAGTCTTTAAAGGTTCTATGTTTTTCATTTGATGGCACTTCAGTTTTATTAACATATAAAAAACCATTTTTGTATGCCGAACTCTTCTTAAAGCTTTCTTTGACTTTAGCATCAAATGTAACTTTAGAATCATCTATTACTACAATGTCCGCTTCATCAAGTGATTTATTCAGCTGTTTTATATAACTATTATCGTTAATTGTATGATAATGTAATTGCTCTAATATTCTCAGGTCACTATCTGTATTATCAAATCTTCTTTTAAAGCTCTTCTCTCCTTGATATATATATGGATAATATCGAGCACCTCTACCAATTAACTGTGCTTCGCTATCAGTTGTACTTTTAGATTTACCTGCTCCTTCGCTAATCCTTACGATGTCAAAAAGATTTAGTACATCCCAACCCTCATTTAATTTAGCTACAGCGAATATACCTCTAACGTTATTTTCCATAGATTCTAAACTGTTTAATATTCTAACGTTTTTAGGAGAAACAAATTCTTTATCGTTAGCATTCATTAAGTTTTCTTCACGAAAATCAAATTTTAAATCTTTCACCACTTTTTTTAAATCTGTAGATTGATAGAATTTATACATTTGTGAAAAAACACTATTCTCTGAAGCAACGATTGATTTTGTATCAATAAAATCTTTCAATTTATCAGGGTCTAGATTTTGTATTAATTCAATAAATTGATTATGCGTATCAAGAGATACTTTAATACTGTTTGATTTAAAAAGTATTATAGGTTTAATATATATGTTATTTTTTAATGCAATATATTTTCTATATTGATTCAATAGGACTGCAGATAAAATTTTATCATGATCATCATCATTACTTCTCAATAAACTTACATTTTTTGAATACTTGTCTAACATAAAGTTTCTTAAGTCATAATTATAGATAATCTTGTTCTGATATTTATTTAGCAACTCTGGATTAGTTAAATCTATTGTTGCAGTAAATTCTAATAAGCGATTTTCTGGACTTAGATTTAAAATTTTTAAGACGGTATTTTCCCAACCATCATCAAAAATATTTCCCATTTTAGCTTTTTTAGTTGATGCATTTAAATGATGAGCTTCATCTGAAAGCATAATTAGTTTACTCATTTTCAAATCATCATAAGTTAGACTGTTTTCACTTGGGTATTTTAAATCCATATGCAATTTTTGAACTGTTGTAAACTTTAAATAAATCGTGTTTTTAGCGGGAAATCTAGGAAAACTATTTACATAGCTTAACGTAACCCTTTCACCATCAATAAATAATTCTTTACTATTAAATAAATACTTATTCGACTTTACATTAAAAAAGTTTACATATGTTTTATTGATAATAGCATCACTATTCACATAAAAAAGAAATGTATTATAGCCCTTTTCTTTATATAAATACAGCATTGTGGCTGCCATTACATTCGTTTTCCCTGCACCCGTCGCCATTTTAAATAATAAGTGATTATGGTCAATGTTAGCTAATTTACCTTCTTGCGTTTGTATAAAATATAGCAACGCCATTTTTTGGTAATGTCGGAGAGGATGCTTTAAATTTCCATCTATATAATCCGGAATTTCTATAAATGAATGAAAAAGGGACTCCTCTTTTGCTATTTTTTCATATAATAGACTATTCATTTATATTACTCCTTTGATGAATTATAGAAACTCTTATTAAAATCAATTGTTGTAGGTTCAAATTTAAATCTAGCATCTTCAATCTCAAAATAGCTGATATAGAGTTGGTTTATATCCACTTCATTAAGAAGCATGTTTTTCACTTCACTCAAGGGCATTAATTCCCATTCTTCTTTATTAAATATAGATTCACATCTATACGAAAGTAGAAAATGTTCATCAAGTTCTTTGAAGAAACGTTCAATTTGATTTACATCAGGAGCATTTTTAATCATTTCAATATATCCCTCATAGTTTGCTATTTCAGCATATATAAACTCTCCGCCACCTTGCCATTCATATTTCTTAGAAATGCCACCGTCTTCACCGTTCACTACGCTTTGTAATCTTGGTAAAGTTATTGTTTGAATATATTCCATTTGCTCTACACCAATGAATTTTCTATTCATTTTTAATGCAGTAGCTAAGGTTGTTCCTGATCCAGCGAAGAAATCCAATACTAAATCGCCTTCATTAGATCCTATATGAAGAATTCTTTCTATTAATCCTTCTGGTTTAGGTGTGTCAAATTTCTCTTCAAATTTAAAAGTGTTAATTTCCTTTTTTGCTTCTTGATTATCCGTTACTTCATCTCTAAACCAAATAGTCATTGGTGTCACACCTTGTTTAACTTCTGTTAGATATCTTTTAAGCTGTGGAGCCCCTGTGCCTTCTTTACCAAAATATAATCTGTTTTCTTTAAGTAAACGTTCAGCAGTTTCTTTACTAAACCTGTAGCAGCTTCCTTTAGGTGGATAAAACTCTTCACCCGTATTCGGATTTTTAATTGGGAAGACACCGCTTGGAGAAAATGATTTAACTAAAACATTGTCCGATCTCCATCTACCTCTCCCATCTCCATCGTCATATTTATAATATTTATTTTGTTTTTCTGTGCGTGGTAATAAATTAGGACGCCATATCTCTTTATTCTTTGCATAAACAAGAATAAAGTCGTGACTATCAGATAACCACTTTGAATCATTTGTTGGGGAATAACGCTTTTCCCAAATCACGTTATTAATAAAATTATTTCTACCAAATATTTCATCACATAATACTTTTAAATATGCTTGTTCATCATCATCTATAGAAATCCAAATCGTCCCATCTTCAGCTAATAAGTCTCTAGCAATTTCTAATCGATCTTTCATAAAAGATAACCAAGCCGAATGATTAAATTTATCATTATATTTAAAGCCATCTCCCCCTGTATTATAAGGAGGATCTATTACTATTTGTTTTATTAGACCATAAAATCTTTCTTTCAATGAATACAGTGCGATTAAATTATTTCCTTTAATAAGTAAGTTTTCACCGTTGTAATTGTTAACTGATGAAATGCCTTTATTATTAACCTTCACAGTTTTATCCAGTACTTTGGGAGAAAGTAAAATATCTATTTCTTCTTTAGCAATAATTTTATTAAAAAATGTTTCTTGTTTACTTACTGACTCCTTAGTCATACTCCCTTCAAGTAAACAGTCTTTAAAAGGATAGTTTAAAACTGTATCTGAATTATAAGCCAAGTATTTTCCTTCACTACTTAGCCCAATTTTATTTTGGTATTTTGTATAACTATTCATCCAATAATTTTTCAATTGTAAAACATCTATTAATTCATCAATTTTAAGAACCTGAATTCCTTGTATATTTTTTACAAATTTCTCTTTAATTAAGTTGTCTTCTAAAAGAAGTTTTATCAATTTTTCATTATAATTTCTTAAATCTTCTATTATTCTTGTTTTATTAATTTGATTATCAATTAAATAATCATTATTTTTTTCAAGAAGATTTATAAGTCTCTTATTTATGTCAAACATTTTATTACTCCTTATTATTTATTTTTTTGAAATTATATGGGATAATTCACATATAGAAAGGTGGTATAATATGACTGCATTACTAAATTACATTTATAGTTCATTTAAAAGAGATAAAAACAAAAATGTGTTTATCAGTGATCCTCCAGGTCCTGCAATTCTACTTTGGACAAACAACCAAACACATCCCAACCTAACAGGTATATCTGTGGTAAAAGAATTAAATTTAGATTATCAGAATCAAAATCAACATATCTCACATAATTTAATCACTACTATAGCTAATGAAATCAAAACAAATACTTCTATTCCTTTTTTAGAAATAGAGTATGACTTCTTGAATGATATTCTTATTATTAATGGTACTCGATATAATGTTTCAAATGGCGGAAATATAATTGCTAACACTTTCAATCTAACAATTAGTAATACGCCTACTAAAGCTGTTAATAATTCTCAATCTGTTACAGATATGTTCCATATTTGGTCAAGGTCTTTCTTTAGTGGAACAGCCGTAAGAAAAATTGATACAGATCTAGTAGTGGTAGACATTATTGATAACACTCTTTCAAGTTTTGTAGAAATCAAAAGAAGTGATAGAGTCAACTTTAATAGCTGGCAACCTTTTTCTAATGATTTATCAAATTATGAAATGATGTTCGCTCTATCCGATGCTTTAAATATTCCATTCTACACCATCCACCATAACGACGTAAATAATAAAATTATTGATGCTAATAAACTGGTAAATGTGTTTACTTATGACCCTAACTCTCCTGTGAATTGGGGCACATTCAGAAGCTTACAAAACCGACAACAGTTAACGGCTCAAGATATTGTAAATTCATTATAAAAGATATTATTTATGATGTCTGCGGACCATAAGACCTATTATCTTAACAAAATAATAAGACATAGGAAAAGAGCATTATACTTAATGCTCTTTTCGACAAAAATAGTATGATTCTACAACTCTTATAATCTTAAATCGCTTTTTCTATAATCATTTCTCCAAAATAACCATTCGCCACCGTTCTTCAATTATTCATCTTTATATATCTTCCTAAGAAATGTATGTTCATCTGGTAAAAGAATGTTATGTTTAGAAATAAAAAATTTCCTTATTTACTTACTGCAAATAATTTTCAAATTTATTCCGCTTGTTTCTTTTAAAAAGCTCTCTGTAACACCTAGTAATGTTAAAATATCTTCTCCAATATTTGATTTAGATATACTTGGTTGAACAATGTAAATTTCAAATTGCATCGGAATACGCCTTTTAGCCTTATCTTTTAGTAATTCCAAATCTTCTTTTGAACCTCTTTCAAGTCTTGAACATGTTTGTTTATTGTATGTCTTTTGCTCTCTTCTTAAAAGATGTTTGAAAAACTCATCACCCTTTTTAGATTTCCAATAGATAGATTTTTGAGCTTGTCCACAAACTTGGTAAAGATTTTCTATACTTTTAGATGTTTTTCCACCTTTTGCGTATTTTAAATGGTACATTTCTATTTTAATAATTTTATTTTCTTCTTTGATTGTAATAATATCTGCAATTTCTCCAGAGCCGTCATCATCATAAATAATATGATAATCCCCAACTTTCAACTTTTGAATCATAGCATATTGAATAGAATCTTCTCTTTTAGGTTTTACATACTGTGACTCTTTGGCTATATTTACACCATTCCAATCATACGGAATTAGCTTTTCTAAGGGATATTGATTAATTGTATGTTTTAACTCTACATACTCATTTCCTGTTAACGAAGAGCCATCAGCAAACCAAAATGTTGGTACGTATTCCTCTAAAAATTCTAAAAGACTCATTTTTCTCGAACCCTTTCTCACATAAACCAGTTCATCAGAAATTATATTAAATTGATAATCATAAACATCTAATTCTTCTTCAACTATTTTAGATAAACTATATTCCACTATTACTTCATAAATCCCAATTAATAATTTAAACTTTATAGTTTCTGAAATGATAAATTCATGGATTTGGAGTTCTACCTCAGATAAATCCTTACTAATATTTTCTCCATAATAAAATGTACAAATAGTTTCTGACTCAAATAATATTTCATAATCCCAATCTATGGCAAGCGGAACAATTCTAGGTATTTCATGGACCATCATAGGTACAAGACATTCTTTCAAAATTTCATTTGGATCAATTTCTGGATCTGTAAGTTTAGCTCCAACATTAAAGCACCAATTCTTTAAGTTTTTTATGTTATTTTGAAGCTTTGTCCAAATTCTCCCTTTATAAGAGCAACCAATATTTACAGAATTACCATTTTCAAAACCGGCCCCTACTATATATGCCTTTTGACTTCGTTGCTTTTCCATTAAAGAAATAGCAGAAGAAAGATCACTACCTACACTCATTCGATATCTAATATCCCTCCCTAAATTTAGCTTTAACCCAACATTTTGCAATTTTAAACGTTTAATATTATGTAAAGCTTTAAAGACATTCATTCGATTTATAAGTTGCGCACCAGATACTACCTTCTCTGCTAACTCCTTGTACAGACTATTGTTATCTGTACTATTTATATACAGCAACTTCTTTTCTGGATCCCACATTAAAATAATCATATCCCATTTTAAATCGAAGCTATTTTTATCTGTAAGCCAATCTAATTTAGATTTTTTTGCAAATACTACTATAGCTACATTTTCTTTTAAGTTGTCATCATAAAAGGCATATTCATATTTACTTTCGTTAATGTACATAGATTTCATCATTTTAGGTGACCAATTTATTACATTTGTTTTATATACTACAGTACTTAGCTTTGGACGAAGATTTTGAAAAGAAAACATCGATTGATTTATATTTTTAAACCCATCTAAAAAATCTTTGTACTCCATTTCTCCATCTATTGCAGCGCCACTAAAATTAGATAGTAATTCATTCCAATCTGCATCACTACTATATAAGTCTTCTAACGCACCTGAAACATTTAGGTCCGCTATATTTGCTATAAATGCTGCTTTACCTAAATTTTGATCATGTTTTGTTCGAGTGAATCTTCCAGTAAATTGGAGTGTAACAGGTAAGCTCTTTCTGATATCATGTAACGCTGCTACCTTTAGTTCTGGTAAATCAAAACCTTCACCTAACATATCCACACAAACAATGATTTTATGTTTCTTTTGACGAATAGCGTTATATATTTCAGTTTTATTTTGAATACCTGAGTATATTAAAGCCGGTTGTAAATGATCATATTTGCTATATAGATTAAAAATTTCAATTGCTCTATTCTTATTTGCACATCTTGCCATTAATATATGGGGAAAACCTTTTTCTAAATCCTGTTCAAGCCTCTTTACAGCTAATTTAGCAATTTTTTCATCTTCTTTCGTTTTATCATATTCTTTGACAGGTAGGAATTCTATTTCTGTAAAGTAACCATCTTTTTGAGCTTCTTTCAGTGGAAAATTAAAGATGATTTGCCCATCCAAATTCTTCCCGTCATTTCTAAATGGAGTAGCTGTAAATTGAATTACTTCATTTTTATTAAATCGCTTTCTAAATTTTTCCCATGTAGTAGCTTTTACGTGATGTGCTTCATCAATAAATACATTCGAACAACTGTTGGCTATTAACTCTTGGCTTTCTTCATTTATTGAAGATAATAAATTCATAGTTGTTACAATTACATTACTTTCGTTAATAAAATCTTGTAAGCAACTTATTTCCTTAATACCCTTATATAAAATCCCTACTTTAGGGTTTATTACTTCGTCAGCAATTATTTCAAACTCTTTTAACAATCCTAAGGTTAAAAACTTTGAGGCAACTTGATCTCTCAAAGCATCACTAGGTACAATTATTAATAACTTCTTACATTTCATTGTTAACAGGCTAGATAACATTGTTTCAGTTTTCCCTGTACCTGTTGGCATTACAACTGTAGCTATATCATTTGATACTTTTGAGTGGCTTAAAATAGCATACAGAGCTGCAATTTGTGGTCTTCTTAGCCCTTTTTGATTTCCTTCGATAGATTCTTCTTTAAAGACAAAGTTATTTCTCCAGCTATCACGAACATTGTCAACTGAATAATAAATATCTTCATTGGGATGTTTCAACCATCGTTTTGCACTAACTGAGTTTATCACCCCTTCATTAATTGCTCTTAAATCTTCAGGTTCAATTAATAATATGTACGCAGCTTCTTCTATCTTTTTATTTTTATTTCGGGTAAGACAATAAACCTCACCTTTAATAACTAATGAAAAATAATATCCATTAATCTCATTAATTTCTCCCTCAATGATTTTCTCATTCTGATTTATCTGTTTAACAATATTTTTACTCTTTTTGTAGTATTCGATATTTAATTCTGGTAGCTTAATATAAACTTTCATCAGTACTCTCCTCCCAAAAAATTGTATGATATTACTAAAAAACATTTAAATGTACAAACTATTACTTATTTTAATAAACATTACCCACAATTAACAGATTTGTATCTTGATGTAAACAAACTTTCGTAATTTTTTTTATAAAAACTTGTTTTCTTGAGTTCTATTAAATCAATCGTGTTTCCTGAATAGGATGATATAAAGAATTTATATGAAGGTTTCATGAACTCTAAATTTGCTTAGATAGGACATGAGAATTTACAAACTAAACTTGGCATTTATATTCAAAATAGTAACTTTTAAGTTGCGAATAAATTAAGTGACTTCATCAATCAAAAAAACAGTGAAGAAAACAAGATTGAACCTTATAGTGGTAATCAATTTAATCTAACTCAATATCAACAGTTCAAAATTGTCCTCAAAAAATAAGGAATCCAAAAAGCCTTAACATACCGGGCTTTTTGGATTCCCACAACTCGAAATTCTCATATAATATAATTAAATATATTGTGTCGTATCTTACTCTCCTAAAGTTAAACCTTGATTGACCAAGATCTCTGAATGTAAAACGTTAGAAGCAATAAAGAAGAAAATTAGGAGTTATATTATTTATAATAATCATTATCGAGGGTCAGCGGAATTAAGAAAAGATGCCTCCTGCAAAGGCTAGAATTACTTATTTTTCAAAATACTTCGCGCTTGCTTATAATATTCAGACTCCTCACTAAAAGATTCAAATATTTTAACTGCTTCTTCATAATTACCACTATTCCACAAAGCAACTGCTTTATTATAAAGTAAATATTCTTCTGCATCTTTAATTAATTTTTGTGCCTTTTTATACTGTCTTGAATCTTCTGGTATTTTTTTTGCAACTTCAAACGCTTCGTTTATTTCACCTTCGTTCCACAAATCTACTGCTTTATTATATGTATCAACATCTTGATTTAAATAAATATAACTACCGATTGGTATACCCAATGTTATCAATATCCCCAACACGCCAACAAAAAAGCTTAAAATTTTTGAGCCGTTAGTGGGCTTTTTATGACGTTCCAGTTCATTTTTTTTAATATTTGTTAATGGGTCATCTTTTTCGTTATAATACCTTTTTCTAACAGCTACATCTTCGAAACTTAGCTTACACTTTTCACAATAATTATTTCCGTCGGGACTTGGATGTTTACATAGTCTACAGATTTTCATATTGACACCTCACATACCGTATTTCTCATCTTGTAAATAAAAATTCAATCTTTAAAATCCAATAAATGATTCAGAGTAATAAAATAGATATTCTATTTTATTACACCATCATTTACTAAATTCAAAAATTGTCTTAGATTTTGTCCTCCTAACAATCTATCAAGATTAATAAATTAACTTGTCACTCTCACTATATAATTGAAGTCATTTTCACAAATGTTTTTCATACTCATTACAGTATTTTATCCATTCATCTAATCTGCAAAAAATTATTAGTCATAAAAGATTGATCTGAGTAACGCCAGTACAATTTAATTTCTTATATTCTGAGTGACATTGATTAAATATAAAAATATTAAGTGACTTTAATATCGTGGTAACTTTTTGCAATTTTTCCTATTCACAGTTTGATTATACACCCAAAAAATAATAATAGTATATATAATAAGTCAATAAATATTAATAGTATGTAGAATAAACAGAACCTTCCTACTAGGGTTATCTTAGGAGGGAATTAAATGGATAGTTTAGTCGAATCAGTCGGAATACACATCCGTATGTTAAGGAAAAGTAAGAAACTTAGTCAAGAAGAGCTTGCTTTTAAAGCTAATGTTCACCCAACATATATTGGTCAAGTTGAACGTGGAGAAAAAAACTTAACTATCTCTAGCCTTTATCAAATTACAAATGCATTAGAAATTAATCTTGCAGAGTTCTTTTCTGTAATTGAATCCAACTATGGTTCTACTGAAAATCTACCATATCGCCTGATTATTAAATTACTACAAGATGTAGAAATAAGTGAGCAAAGACAGTTGTACGAAATACTAAAGCAAATTGTTGACTGGAAAAAAAACTAAGAAGCTCCATGTATGTTGAGCTTCTTAGTTTTTTTAAATATTATTCATCTTCATATTGTACTTTCTCAACATCCAAACCTAGGGTCTCCAATGCTTGATTTAATATAAGCAGTGGATGTTGAGGAATATAGTTTAAATTGTATCAATAACATTACTATACTAATTTCAATTATATATTATCTATAAAGAGCAGCTAATCCTTATATTAAATGGATTAGCTGCTCTATTCGTATTCAAAATGAATATTTTCGAAATAATGATTAAACTTCAAAGCTTATTTCCACTGTGTTCTGCCGGCTTCTCGTTTCATCTAAGTTTCTCTTTAAAATATCAAAATATAACTTCCTAAAAAACGAGAAAAATATTTTGTTTTAAGGAATTGCTATTAGAGGATTAATCATCTCTTAACCTATTTCGTAAAAAATTTCATTTTCTATTCGAGATTAAATTATTAAAAATCGCGGATAGCATTCAGATTCAATAAAGGAGGTGTGAGATAAATGAAACTGAAATCTAATGATCCTTCCATTAAATATTTAATGCGTACAAAGGTGGGATTACAAATAGAGATATTTTATGCAGCAGAACAAGGTGATTTTATTGGATGTCTTACGAATGCCTAAATTAGGAAAATTGAAATTGTAGGTCGTTTTTGCGTTGTTCCAAACACATTTTGCGTATTGCGTCTTATATCTATCCCTACAAATTAACACTTTAAGCCATGCTAAATGCGACTTTCTTACAGGATCAACTAGACATTAACCGTTTCATCTAGAAAATCAATAACAACAAAGGATGTGAAAGAAATTATGTTACCTTTTGAAATCTCACCAGCACATGATATTGTATTAAATTCTCTATCAAAGCAGTTTCAAAATGCATTAATAAATCGTGCTTCTTTTCAAAATATTATCGATAAGACTTTTAATGATCTAAAATACACTTTACCGTTGGAATTAGAAGATATTGTCGATTTTTATGAAATCAATAAAACTCAAGATGCTAATAATTTGGGAAAGAAGGATTTACCTGCCGAAGAAGTAATTTTTACAAATTTAGAAATAAGGGAGGACCTTGCAACAATACTTTTGACCCGCAAGTTAAAAGATATTACTGATTTTAAAATAGGGATCATTTGTAAAAATGCAGAATCAATTGAAGTAAATCAAAATCTCTTAAAACTTAAAGTAAACACAGAAACTTTTGAAGTTATTGGATTAAATAAAAACGATTTTAATAGTTTAATCATTGCTAAATATTTATACTATTACTTTGTATCATCAGTTGGGAAAGAACAATTAGCGCAGTGTCTTGAAGTTATCGAAAATAAGCCATTAAAAACTTTAAAAGTTGGCCAATTGAAGCAACTACAAATCCCGATATATCCAAACCTTCGATACGTAGTTGAAAACATCGAAACTCAAATTAATTGGCATGATGCAGATCGATTTTCTAACCAATTGGATCATTTAACCACTTTGTTCGATTCGTTTGAATCAATAATTGGGGATTTAGCTAATAATCATCACCTTACCTATTTAGTTCCAAAAGATTTATTTACTTCACGTGAATTTGGTTTTTTATTGGCGCAGTACCTTGTAAATACCCCATTTTATTGTGATATAAATATTTCCGTTGTTTTAGAAAGTATGGTTCACTATGGATTGTTTGAACGTCATCAACAAAAAAACTGGGATGATGTACCAATAGAATTTTATAGCCCCCACCATGAAATCGAAGGTGATATCATAATCATAATTAAAAATTTTGAACAGGCATTACATTTACCTGCACAAGCAAAATTAATTTATTTAGAGGAGCGATAATATGCATTTTTTCAATGAGTTAAAAGACTTAGTAAAAAATATTTCCGCGATCAATAAAGAATTTGTTAGCGACGTAAAAGACCTCACAACTGAAACAAAACGAGATATCATTTCCGATTGGAAAAGAGAAGTTCCCGTAGTGGGTAATACCGTAGAGAAAGTGGATAGGGCTATAACAACTTTAAAGAATGTAAAAGAGCAAATACCCGATCCCTCTCCAAGGCCGTTTAATCCAAATCTACAACCTAGAAAAATTATTATACAAACAAAAAGAGCTAATAAAAAGGCCGTTAAAGATTCAATACAACGAGCTCAGCACTTAAAAGTAAACCGACTTTGTTATTCGCATCACGCTTTATCTATCGATGAATATGAAGTGATCCATTACCAAGACGGTGAAGTAAAGATTGAATCTATTGAAAGCTTTGCTAAAGGTGCTGAAATTTATATTTTAGCTACACCAAGGCTTTATAAAAAAGATGAGGTTATTGCTCGTGCTTATTCGAAGTTAGGTGAAAAAAAATATAATTTAATTTTTAATAACTGTGAGCACTTTGTGAGATGGACATTGAATGGTGATAAATATTAATATCTTTTAATAGCAAAATGCTTCATAGGTTATAATTGCTGTAGCAATCCATATAGCCTCATATACTTCAAATCTAACCTAACCCCTTTTAGGGAAATTATACATTTATTATATCATTCGATATTAAATTCGTTTTCAATAGATTTTCAAATCTATATTATCAATGTGAATAATAAGTATTATTCAGTATATATACAAAGGAGTGTATACGGGTATGAAAAGTAATTCTTCTAAACATGCAAAACGTGTCCAAATTGTCCAAGTCAAACTAGTTCGCGAAAAATCAATACTTTATAAAGAACGTAAAATTAGATCTCCTCACGATGCTTATACTCTTATGAAAGAATTCATTGGAGATGCTGATCGTGAACATTTTGTAGTTTTATGCCTTGATACGAAAAATCAACCGACATGTATTCAAGTAGTTCATATCGGCAGTTTAAATGCTAGTATTGTTCACCCACGTGAAGTTCTCAAATCTGCACTATTAAGTAATACTGCTTCAATTTTAGTTGGACATAATCACCCTAGTGACGTTCCAACTCCAAGTCAAGAAGATATCGAGGTAACTGAACGGTTAAAAGAAGCAGGAAAAATATTAGGTATCGACTTATTAGATCATATTATAATTTGCTCAGATTCGTTCATTTCATTAAAAGATAAAGGATATATTTAAGGAGTATAGATCTGTATCACTCAATAATAATATGCTTCTTCTTTATATTTGTGTTTATCGAGTTTATTTATTCTCTACTCCTCCCTCTTTGGATCGACGGATTGAGGCATTTGAAAAAAATTTAATGATGCAAAAATAAATTACGGACTTACTAAAGATCTTTAGTAAGTCCGTAATTATAGTTTTTTATTAGTAAAATAAATTTTAAAGATCTATCTCCTCATACATCTTCATATATCTCCCTACTTTACACATTAGAAAATCTGAATCTTTATTAATCTTTTCAATGTAATCATAGTGTTTTTTCATTTTTATTTGATATTTACAATCCATATTTATCTCTTCATCAACTATGTTAAAGTATGGATCAAATAATTTTAGCTTTCTAATAATTTTAAAGTCATCTACTTGCTTAGCAATATTAACTAACTCTAATTTCTCAGATTGAATAATAAAACACTCTAGACTCTGTACCATAGCTTCAAAGATTTGATTATAAATTTCAACTTCCTTTAATGGATTTTTGAAAATATTTAGTTTTCTTTCTTCATATATTAAATATCTTTTAATACCCAACCCGTTAATTTTCATAAGATGTCCTAGTTGAAACGAAAGTAAAAAATCGAAATTAAATAATCTATTTTTTTTACTTCTCTTTAATAATTTAGCTAGTTTTGAAAGGCTTTTTTCTAAATAAACAAAATCTACTAATCTTGAATACTTATTTAATGCATATAAATTCAACGATGCATTATAGCATTTTAACATTGTTGAAAGGTCATCCTTTTCGAAATTTATATTTCCTTCATTCATCTTTAATAAATTTATTTCATCAGCTATTTTCAAAAAATATGTATACTCTTTCCTGAAATCTAATGCTATTCGACAACGTTCTTTATAAGATTTAGATTCTACAACCTTAATAAAATTTTTTTTAGCCTCATCAAATTTTTTTACATTTATATTTTTGTTTCTTACGCACCTATGAACTAAATACAAATTAAAAACAGAAAGAATTTCTGGAAACTCTTTTTGTATATGTATTGTATTCTTTTGAAGATATTCTATATCTTCATGACTACAATCACCAATATTTTCCAATGAACTAATCAAATAATCTAAAGTACTTTCTTTTATATATGCAGTGGGTTCTATAATGTCTTTTTCATTCAAACCTTCTATTTTTCTTAACAAAAGTTCTAAACTTGCATCGTGGACCATCCATACTAAACTAGATGAATTTCCAAGAAACTCTTCTAAAAAATATAATATTTCAAGATTATTGATGCTATTTAATCTAATTTCTCCCGTCCCCCCATCGATTTCCCATTTAAAATCTGTTTTAAAATCGATATTCAACGATTTATTAAGAAATTTATCGTACTCTAGTTCATCGAAATAATAATCATCATAAAGATCTCCGCTACTCATCATTTCAATAATTTTATTTATCAAGATTTTTTCTTTCCTGATATAATTATTTTTTCTCTGAAACCTCCTGTTGTTTTTTATTTGATTAACTACCATCCTATTTCTCACTCCAATTCTATGTTCCAAAGTTCCAATTTTATTTTTATTTTAATTTAAATAACTAGGTAAATATTTAATTCCAAGGGTTATTTCTTCTATTATTCCTATAAATATTTGGAACAATGGAACAACTTTCCCTTTAGAATTCCAGTAGTTTAAAAAGTCAATAAAACTATATCGAAATATCTTTTTCCCAATTCATTTTAGTACCCATTTTCAAAACATCAGACACACGCCATAATACCCTTGTATAACAAAATAAAACTTTAAAGGGGAACATAACATGACTAAAGAAAAAAAAACAAAAGAAAACAATCTTCAAAATAAGTTGATGAAAATCTCTGAGCTATCTATGAAAGGTGGATATGATCATTTCATCATTGCGATGTCAAATTCCTTTACAATTCTCGATGGCTTAGGAAAAAGAAACTTAAATCTTTCCACTTGTATTTCTATGACTGATTTAAAAGACTCAAATACTTTGCAGGGCCATATCTATAACCAAAATATTAATAAAGAAATTATGAACCATAATAATGAAGAATCTAAGATTGTTTTATCTGCTGGGATAAATTTAGAGAAAAAAGATAACATTGAAATTATAACTTTTTCTCACAAAAAAGAAAGTTTGGAACAGAAAATTTTTTCTTCTAAAAAGAAAAACGGGCCATCAGGGTTACTGTATTTTGAAATTGAGAATTATTCATTTTTAATTATCACTTTAAATATTTCAGTTGAAATTAAATCAATTTCTCATGTTTACAACGGGAATACTTTAAATAAACTCTATTATAATAGAGCTTTATTACTGAATTTATTACCGATCGAGTTATCAGGGAATTTACGATCATTATTTGATAAGAAAACTTCAATATCTGAGGAGACTTTAAATGAGTAAAAAGATCAAGTTTGATAACAAATATTTTACTGAGGAATTCGTATCTATATATCTTGAGGTACAGAAAGATTTACCTTTATTTTCCGTACAAGATATTCTGCAACCCCCAGATATATCAGATGACCTCCCCTTATTTAATGAGAATCTCTGTTATTTGGACGGACTGAATTCTAATGATCAAATTAAATCTGAAAAACTCAATGTAAATCCGAATTCGTTAAGACCGAAGAATATTTCGGATCCTGACACTAACAAGAAATCTGCACGAACTATTTCAAATTCAGATATAGCTGACCTCTTTTTAGAGAATTTTCGATTCAAGTTATATCAGGATGTTCTTTATATTTGGGATCAAAGCAAGTCTTACTATATAAGATTTGAATATATTGCTGATAAATTTATTCGTCAAAATGTCCCAGCTGGCATCAAGGGTAAAATATCAAAAAATTCTATCATTGAAATTATTCAATGGATAAAATCATCTCCAAATATCGAGATTGATGAAGATAATATTCACCGTAAACTATCCTATGTCTGCTTTAATAATTTTATTTTCGATTTTCAGAACAATATAAGAATTCAACACGATCCAAATATATTTTTCACTTCAAAGATTCATGCTGATCATAAAATGAATCCTAATTACGGCAATACTTTCGAAAAATTTTTGGAGGATATTACCAAAGGTGATATGAAAATATATTATCGGATCCAAGAACTTTTTGGTTACGTTATTTCTGAAATTAGAAATATAAAATGTTTACCTATATTATACGGACCAAAAGATACTGGAAAATCAATTATCTTAAAACTGTTGGAAAAGTTGATTGGAGAGAAACACGTTTCTAACTATAGTTTCGAACAACTAACTAAAGATGATTTCTTATCTAATTTAATCGGTAAAAGGATGAATACATGCGGTGAAGTTTCTGATATTACACTTACTAGATTAGATTCTTTAAAAAAACTCACTGGAAACGACCGATTTTCTACACGTCAACTGTATGGACAACCGTTTGAAATGGTTAATGAAGCAGCTATTATATTTGCTGGAAATCAACTACCTACAATAAAAAAATATCATGAAACAAAAGCTTTCATAGAAAGGTTAGTAATTATTCCATTTTTAAATCCCATACCTAAAGAAAAACAGGATACAGAGTTAATAAAAAAATTATTACTTGAACTTGATTACATTGCCCAATGGTCAATTATAGGGTTAAAAAGATGGGTTAAAAATAATCACATTTTCACTAAAATTGATATAGAAGAAACAATAATAGAAACATATTATCCATCTAAAAATAGTTTTATTAAATTCATTGAGCAAAATTGTATTCTACATCCAGATGAAAAAGTTTACAAAGGGGATTTAGAAAAATATTACGAAAAATATTGTATACAAAATCAAATTAAGCCTGTTCTTAAAAAAGATAGGGAAATTCACCTTTTAGAATTAGGTGTAGGATTTTCTAAATTCCGACTAAATAATGATTCTACACCTAGACACGGTTATAAAGGTATCGTACTTAGAAAGGATGTTATAAATGCAAATTAATCCAGATAAAATGTGGTTATCACTTAAAGAAGCTGCCAATTATGCCGGCGTTTCCTATAACACCTTCATCAAATTCCGTCACAGAGGCTTAAAAGTTTGTGAAATTGAAGGTATTAAACGAGTTTCAAAAAAAGAAATAGATCGTTTTTTAGAAGAATATATTTTTTAAATGTTATGAGAGGATTTTTCCACAGTTAAATTATATATTATAACTGTGAGGATTAATCCTCTCCTTTATCTTGCCCCCGCAACGATATTAGGAGGATCGCTATGACTAAAAATAATTCTTCACCCATCAAAAGTTATCACAACAAAGATGGTAAAACGTTATATAAGTTTCAAGTTTATTTAGGTGTAGACGAGCTTACTGGTAAAGCGCGCAGTACTACTCGTAGAGGTTTTAAGACTAAAAAAGAAGCGGAGCTTGCTTTAGCACGCATCAAACTTCAAGTCTCTGAGGGCACCTACAAACAAAAGAGAGCGGAGACGTACCAAGAAGTTTACGACCTTTGGATTGCTCAATATGAAAATACTGTAGAAGAAAGTACGTTTGTTAAAACAGTTGGCTACTTTAAAAATCACATCTTACCTTCTATGGGCAATTATCGTATCGAGAAAATCACTATCGCTGTTTGCCAAAAACACTACAATGAATGGGCAGCAAAAGTAAAAAAAGCTCGTACAATTAAGTCTTATGCAAAAAAGGTATTAGATTTCGCTATTGTGCATAGCTTTATTCAAACGAACCCGTTCACTCATGTTGAAACAAAGGTAAAAAAAGCTTTTATAGATAGTGAAGAAGATGAAAATGAAAACTTTTATATAAAAGATGAGTTAATTTCATTTTTAGATAAAGCAAAAGAACATCTTAACTACAAAGCATATGCCCTATTCCGTTTGATCGCATATACAGGCATGCGTAAAAGTGAGGCTCTAGCTTTAACTTGGAATGATGTGAGCTTTGTAGAGAGTGAGCTTACTGTTAATAAAGCGATTGGGCGCGGCAAACAAACACAGCTTTATTTGAAAACGACTAAGACTGGTAAGTCGCGTACGATCAAATTAGATAAAACAACCTTATCAATCTTGAAAGAATGGAATAAACTTCAAAAGCAGCAGTATATTCAGCTAGGCATCAATACTTTAAAGAAAAACCAATTAATGTTCAGCAATACAAAAAATGAATATATACAGCCGGGACAAGTGCAGAAGTGGATGTATAGTGTACAAAATAAATACACTTTAAAAAAAGTGTCGCCACATGGATTACGCCATACTCACTGTTCGCTATTGTTCGAAGCTGGTGCGAGTATTAAAGAAGTCCAAGATCGACTTGGCCACTCTGACGTAAAAACTACTTTAGATATTTATACGCACGTTACGAAAAAGGCCAAAGAAGGCGCTATACAGAAGTTTGTGAACTATTTAGAAGGCTAAAGTTACTTGACTAGAAATTGACTAGATTTGAATGAAAACAGATGAAATCATATGAAATAAAAAAAGTGTCAAAACCCTTTCATATCAAGGGTTTTGACACTCATTGAAATCATTTGATTCCATAAAATGGAGACGGCGGGAGTCGAACCCGCGTCCAGAAACTCCAATACTTCAGCTTCTACGCGTGTAGTTTGCCTATTTACGATTCACGTAACATTATGCCGACAAACAGGCGTCCTGTACGCTAACCTGGAAATCTCTTGCCGGTGACTCAGGTGGCACCACCGACCGTATCCCACTAAAGTTGGGCCCCACGTTCTCTACATGGGCGATAGAGAGGCAGAGCGCTTAAGAGCTTACGCTGCGAAAGCTAAGTTTTGTTGTTTGCCAGTTATTATATAACTTCCGTTGATGACGGAGCCGAGACCTCCGACGCGCGACCAAAGCTTGAACCATCCCTGTCGAATCCGTAACGTCCCCTTGAATATGAATCGAAGCACTTGGCCTCGTTCAAGTATAAGGAGCTAGAATTTCTTCTAGTACGGTGGGAGCTAAAAGTACGCTTCCATGTAATCTGGCATTCAGTAATACATATTATAAAACAAAACTAGCTATAGTTCAAGTGTCCCGCCATAGTAGAAAAAATTGGCTAGCTCACTATGATTTTCTTATTTCATAATCTTAAATTTCATTTCTCGTAGTAGCAAAATTAGCTTTCCTAATTTGTAATCTGAGAGATAGCCGTAATAGACATCTACCTATTGCCAGTCAAAGTCGAATGCTCTATGTTCTTTCCTTCCTATTATAGGAATGCTGATTTCTCCTTATTAAAATCAGCGTCCTTTAGAACTTCCCCTGAGAATTCCATCCGTTCAAAGACAAAAAGCTCACCATCCATAAATAGTGAGCTTTCTAACAATCTATTAATCTTGATTTTTTGCTTTGAAGGCGCGTTCCATGTCGCGTTTTGCTTCTTTTTTACGCATATCGTTACGTTTGTCGTAATCTTTTTTCCCTTTGCCGACGCCGATTAGGAGCTTGGCGTAGCCGTCTTTAATGTACATTTTTAATGGGACGATTGTGTAGCCGTCACGTTTTACGGCACCGACTAGCTCGCCGATTTGCTTTTTATGAAGCAGTAGCTTGCGGGCGCGCAGTGGGTCATGGTTAAAGCGGTTGCCTTGTTCGAATGAGCTGACATGCATATTGTTGATCCATGCTTCACCGCTTCGGATTTGTACATAGGATTCTTTTAGTTGAACCCTTCCTGCACGGATGGATTTAATTTCTGTGCCTGTTAGCACCATACCCGCTTCGATTGTTTCTTCGATGAAGTAGTCGTGCCCGGCTTTTTTGTTTTGTGCTAATACTTTACCAGTACCTTTTGCCATATTATTCACCCTCTACTTAAAGGATAAGCAGGGTCAACCTGCTTTTATTGATAAAGTGAAAGCACCCGCTTCAAATTGCTTAAAGCGCTAATGGTGCCTTCGCCTATACTTTTACTTTATTTACGTTTTGATTTTTTCTTTTTGTTTTTCTTAGCGACGCCCTCGTAGAACTTTTGCTTTTGCTTCACGCCTTTTTTAGGGCCTGGGCTTGAGCCATCTTTGCGGCGTCCTCGTGGATCACGGTCGTTTTCACGTCGCTCTCCTTGTCCGCCTCGTCCTTCTTCATCGCGACCTCTACGACTGCCACGTCCGCCTCGTTCTTCTTCGTTGCGACCACTGCGACTGCCACGTCCGCCTCGCTCTTCTTCGTTGCGACCACCGCGACTACCACGTCCGCCTCGCGCTTCCTCGTTGCGACCACCTTTGCGGCCATTACGACCATCTTTGTTGTCGCTATAGTTTTTGCGTGCGTGAATAACAGTAGGTGCTGCTTTTCGAGTTCGTCCATAAGACGTTACCATTCCGACGATTTCAAAGTCAATTGATGACTCCTCAATAATAACATTTGCTACACGAACTGTAACTTCATCACCAATACGGAATTGACGATTTGTACGTTCACCAATCATGATCATTTGACGATCATCGAAGCGGTAGTAGTCATCTGTCATATTGCTAATATGGACAAGTCCTTCAATCGTGTTTGGTAGCTCCACGAAAATCCCGAAGTTTGTAATAGATGAGACGATACCTTCAAACTCTTCGCCAATTTTATCGGACATATATTGTGCTTTTTTCAGTGCGTCCGTGTCACGCTCTGCATCGACTGCACGGCGTTCACGTTCTGACGTATGGTCAGCGATTTCATCCATCGCCATACTCCACTGTGCAATGGTTTCTTTTGATGTATCTTTATTAATTAAATACGTACGAATTAAACGATGGACGATTAAGTCCGGATAACGTCGAATTGGTGACGTAAAGTGTGTATAGAAATCAGTTGATAAACCAAAGTGACCTATGCTTTCAGGGTAATATTTTGCCTGCTGCATTGAGCGTAGAAGCATCGTCGAAATAACAGGCTCCTCTGGCATGCCTTCAATGGCCTTTATTACATCCTGTAGCGCTTTAGGGTGCACTGTGTTTCCTGTACCTTTGATTAAAATACCGAAATTCGTGACAAATTCAAAGAAGCGTTGCAGCTTTTCTGGCTTTGGATCTTCGTGAATACGGTAAAGGAACGGTACATTCATCCAGTGGAAGTGCTCTGCTACTGTTTCATTGGCAGCTAGCATGAAATCTTCAATTAATTTCTCAGCTACTGTACGTTCGCGTAATTCAATATCTACTGGCCAGCCATCTTCGTCCACGATTACTTTAGATTCTTTAAAGTCAAAGTCAATTGCACCACGCATTTCACGTTTGGTACGTAAAATGTTAGAAAGCTCAGCCATATGTTTAAACATTGGCACTAGTGGCTCGTAGCGGGCAATTAGCTCTGCGTCTTGTTCCTCTAAAATTTTGTAAACGTCTCTATATGTCATACGCTCAGTTGTTTTAATGACACTTTGGAAAATTTCATGTGAAATCACATTACCATTTGCATCAATAATCATTTCACAAGACAGTACTAATCGGTCAACCTGTGGATTTAAGGAACAGATACCATTCGATAATCGATGAGGAATCATCGGAATAACGCGGTCTGTTAAATATACACTCGTCGCACGATCATAAGCTTCAATATCTATTACAGAGCCTTGTGTTACATAATAACTAACATCTGCAATATGTACGCCAAGTTTAAAAGTACCGTCTACATTTTTCGTTACGGTTACAGCATCATCCAAGTCCTTCGCGTCAGCTCCATCGATTGTCACAATCGTTTCGTGGCGTAAATCACGGCGACCTTCTAAATCTGCCTCTGTAATTTCATCCGGCACTCGTTGCGCAGCAGCAACCACTTCTTCTGGGAATTCAGGTGGAATGTCATGCTTATATAAAATAGATAGAATGTCCACACCTGGGTCATTTTTGTGCCCTAAAATTTTTGTGATATAGCCTGTTGCTGATTTTAAATCTTCTGGCCAAGTTGCTACTTCAACGACAACCTTGTGTCCATCGACAGCTCCTAACGTATCGCCCTTAGCAATGAAAATGTCCATCGGTAGTTTTTTGTCATCTAAAACAACAAAGCCGAAGCCTCGATTTGCTTGGAACGTCCCAACAAAGCTCGTTTGTCCACGCTCTACTACCTTTGTCACTGTTCCTTCACGGCGATCACCGAATGATTCCTTTAAAACACGTATCAAAACGATATCGCCGTTAATCGCACCATTTATTTCATGCGGTGGAATGAAGACATCATCCATCCCCTCAATATCAGGTGTCACAAAGCCAAAGCCTTTCGCGTGTCCGATAAATTTACCTCGAAGTAAATTCATGCGCTCTGGTAGGCCATAACGATTGGAGCGAGAACGCACAACTAAGCCTTGCCCCTCCATACGCACTAACGTTTTTACTAGCTCTTTAAATTCGTCAGCATCTTCAAAGCCAAATAAGTCTTCGATTTCACCAACGGTTAATGGTTTATATTCTTCTTCACCGAAAAAATCGAGTAAACGACTTTGTAGTGTATCTTTTTGGTCTTTCATAATTTCCCTCCTTCATGAGAAAATCCTAATATGTTTTATTGTGCCCAATTTAGGCTTTCTAAAAAGCGATAAATATCTTCATGTAGCTGATCTTTTTCTTGATCTAACGTAATAACATGTTTTGAGTTTTCATACCACTTGATCTGTTTTTCAAGTGACTCAGTTTGATTATATATAATGTTGGCAGATTCTGTCTCAATTACCTCATCATTTGTCGCCTGTACGACAAAAATTGGTGCATAAATCATGTCAATTTCCTGACGTGTCCGAGCAATGAATTCTCGCAACTCTTGTAGAGATGGCATGCCCTTTTCAGCAATTAACGCAACCTCAGCTTCGATTTGATCCTCGTCTTTACCTTGGAACTTTTTATAGTCCCTCGCATATTTCAGTACACCTTGAAACATAACATCCGTTGTACGCATCGTCATCGGGGAACACATTGTCACAATACCTTTCACCGGGTTATTCAGTGCAACGTTTAAAGCCATAACACCACCCAATGACAAGCCAGCAACAGCTATTTCCTGATAGCCCGCATCCTGCAGCTGTTTATACGCAGCTACGACATCCTGCCACCAATCAGCAGGACCAGTTGTAATGAGTTCCTCAGGTTCCACACCGTGACCTTTATAATGAGGTGCTAATGTAGTATACCCTTTTTTCTCTAAATATCTACCAAGCATTCGCACATCCGCCGAACTTCCCGTAAACCCATGCAATAATAAAACTGCTCTAGGTCCTGCTTGAAAGAAAAAAGGCTGTGATAACGATTTTTTCATTGCGAGCTCTCCTTCATCCAAATATGTACTATAACCATTATAGCCATACTAAAGCTTCTTCAAAAGCTTCTGCGATTGTTACTTTTTTATGAGGTTTTATTGGATAATTTGATGGGTTTTTTCAGCATTTTGATGGTCTTTCTGGCATTTTGAGAATTCTATCCATCATTTTGGCTCTTCAATCCACGATTTTGGGGATTCTATCCACGACTTCGGGGTTTCTATCCACGGTTTTGAAGATTCTATCCATCATTTTAGCTTTTCCATCCGTGATTTTGCGATTCGCGGGTATTTCCTTGCTTCGCGCGGGTATTCGTCTTGCTTCCGCGGGTATTCGCCTTGATTCCGCGGGTATTTTCCTGCTCCGCGCGGGTATCACTTTACAGAGCCAACTATGTAACCATAAAAGAAAACGCCCAACCAGTAAGGTTAGGCGATATATCTTCAACTATTAGATTTTTGTAATAGCGAGTGCTAAAATAAAGAATAATATTGCTAACACAATTGTTGCACGGTGAAGGATTAGATCCATACCACGTGCTTTTTGCTTTCCAAATAGTTGTTCAGCTCCACCCGAGATGGCACCTGACAAGCCTGCACTTTTACTAGATTGAAGTAATACTACAACGATCAACGCTATTGATACGATAACTAATGAAACTAATACTACTGTATGCATCCACTGCACCTCCCGAACTTTGAACATCACAACACATCACATTATAACAAAAAAAGGTTCCTTTGACAAACTGATAATAATTAATTACCTTATTCCCTCATCGGTTAGTTTTACGCATATATTTTGTGAATGACGAGAAACTAAGTGAAGATCATATATTCTGTTGCTACCAGCAATGTGGACGCAGATACTGTTGGAAACGTTATTGTTGCTCTGACGCCCCCAAGAAAGTGCTCAGTCGGAACGGAAATCAACCACACGCTTTGATGATAGGACTTATCTTTAACAATATCCCCTTTAATAATTAATTCATCCTGCTGTACAACCTTCCTTTACACTTACTTGAATTCATCCAAAGGAGAAAAATCATGAAATACTCAAAAAAATGGAGTTCATTGTTGTTTGCAAGCGCTATTGCTTTATCGTCGATTAGTATCGCTCAACCGCAAGTACAAGCAGCTCAAGTCAAGAAGCCAACAAATGTGATTATGCTCGTGATGGACGGCAGTAGTAATAATGCTGTTACCCTTTCTCGGTGGTATAAAGGTGAGAATCTAGCAATGGATGAAATTTTATCAGGGGCAGTGCGTACGTACTCTGCCGAATCAGCCATTACAGACTCAGCTCCAGCCGCTACTGCATTAGCCACTGGGCATAAATCAAATGCTAAATTTATCGGTGTACTACCAGCAGTTATTAATTCACCGGGCTTAGCACAAATTGCTAAAGAGGATGCTTATAGACCTGTAGCCAATGTTTTAGAAGGGGCAAAACAACAGGGCAAGGCAACTGGATTGATTGCTACTTCCGAAATTCAGCATGCTACACCAGCTGGCTTTTCTGCACATGTGAAGCATAGAAGTCAATATGATGACATCTCTGAGCAGCAAGTTTATCAAAACATTGACGTTGTGTTAGGTGGCGGCTTTGACTCTCTGGCGCCAGGCACAGCTATAAATGCTCGTCAAGATGGCGAAAATTTAGTGGATGTCCTTAAAGAAGAAAATTATGACATCGTTAAAACACGAGATGAGCTTTTAAATAGTAAAAAATCAAAAATTTGGGGAGGCTTTGCTCCAAGTGCCCTTGCGTACGATTTAGATCGTGCTGCAACAAGAGCATCCGAGCCAACTCTCGCTGAGATGACACATAAAGCAATTGATACCCTTAAAAAGAATGAGAACGGCTTCTTCTTATTTATAGAAGGCAGTAAGGTGGACTGGGCGGCTCACGCTAATGACACAATTGGCATTATTAGCGATATTTTATCGTTTGATAGTGCAGTCAAAGAAGCCGTTGATTTTGCAAAAGAAGATGGAAATACAATGGTCATTGCTGTTACAGACCACGGCAATAGTGGTATTACAATGGGGAATGCCAACACGACAAGTACTTATTCCACCACACCTGTATCTGCCTTTATCGCTCCTCTAAAGAAAGCTAAAATGACAATTGAAGGTGCGCTAAGCCAATTAAACGAAGATAAATCAAATATTGTTGAAGTTGCCGCACTTTATGGATTAGATGATCTTTCTAAAGATGAGCTTGCTACATTAACATCTGCTAAAGACATGGGCAAAGTAATGGTAAAAATGCTTGCCAATCGTGCCAATATTGGCTACACAACCGGTGGGCATACTGGTGAGGATGTATACTTATACTCATTCGGACCATCTAAAATTACAGGACTTGTAGAAAACACAGATTTAGCACAGGCGATGGCAAATTTTATGGGCTTCGATTTAAATAAGCTTACCGATGATTTATATATACCCGCTACAAAAGCATTCACAGAAAAAGGCTATGCATCAAAAATTGATTTAACTGATAAAGAAAACCCTACATTTATTGCACAAAAAAATGATGTAACTGTTACAATCCCAGTTAATAAGAACATTTTAATATACGAAAAGGACAAGACAGCAAAAACGTATACATTTGACACAATCAACGTCTACAACGGCACTGATTTTTACATGTCAAAAAAAGTTTTAAAAGTTCTCAAATAAGTGAAGACTAATAATCAGCGGGGATATTCTTCATTCCCTCTGATTATTAGTCTTCACCAATAGGGCTTTTACGGGCAGTTAATCTCCCACCTTACTTTTAGCTATTGCTGTATTTATTAAATAGAATTCTTCTTTTACCTAACGCTTCGCTTTCGCGGTACTTACTCCCCGTTAAAGCGGGATATAAATAAAGGTGTTATCATAAGTTGAGATGATTAACTTTATGGTATGTATTTGCAATAGTCCTCAAAAGATTATCGATTTCATCATTTGCTTAATATTTTTTTCTTCCATACTGTTTATCCCCTGTGCATCTCATCATATCTTCTTATCAAAAAATACTGACATTTTCCATTGAATTTACTTTGATTTTACTTTCATTTATTATGCTTAATATAACGAATGAAAATCGTTTGTAGCATAAATGGTCTCGAATGTTCTTTAACAAGATTTAAGGATTTTTTAAGTACACATGGAGCTAAAAAACGGCGATAATAAAGATGGTTCTTAATCAATTTGAGATGAAACTAAGAATTGTTAAGAATCCATTTTTTCTCTTCATTTCTAGTCACGTTTTCTAAAACCTTAATTTAATCTTAATTTTATCTTATGATTTCATGAATATATAGAAATTGAGCAACATTTTTCTCTACAATCCGTCAAATCAGTGTTAAAAATTAAATTAATGTTAAATAATAATTAGAAATAACTTGAAAAAATATCTATTTATTTAGTATATTTACAAAGTTATAATTCATTTTTCATTTTTAATTGGAGGTGGATATATGCAATCCATTAAAAATAATGAGCTTTTACGTTTTATAGGCTTTACGTTATTTTATTTCATCATTTTGGTGCTCTTGTTTCTTATTCATGGTTTCCATGATATGAATGCAGGACCATTTATATATACGGAATTTTAAGAAAAGGAGATATAAATTATGTTAAGTATTTTAGAGGCTATTCACAAAGTGGCACAACAACATCCAGATCGAACTGCATATCAAACTAATAGTGATTCCTTAACGTATGGTGAGCTTTGGCATCTTTCTGATTGTGTAGCACAATATTTAATGGCTCTTGATTTAAAAAGACAACAACCTATCGTCGTCTACGGGCATATGTCACCTTTACAAATCGTTGCCTTTTTAGGTGCTGTAAAGGCAGGTCATCCGTATGTACCGGTTGACTCTTCTACACCGTCTGAAAGGTTACAGATTATTGTAGAAGCTTCTCAGGCTTGTTTGTTACTAAAGACGGAAACATTAAGCTCGAACCAATCAGTCCCAGTAGTAGAAGTAAGTGATATTGTGGCACAAACAGCTAGCGTTTCGACAGAGCCTTCAACTTGGGTTAAGGATGAAGAAATTCATTATATTATTTACACATCTGGTTCTACTGGTAAGCCAAAAGGTGTCCAAATTACAGCTGATAATTTAGCACATTTTGTTGCTTGGATGCATGAGTATTTCCCTTTACAAGAATCTGGTGTGTTTTTAAATCAAGCGCCTTATTCCTTTGATTTATCTGTGATGGATTTATATCCTGCACTAGTTAGTGGGCAAACACTTTATGCTATTACGAAAGAGCAAATTGCTAATCCAAAAGCGTTATTTGAGTCATTAGCTTCATCTGGCATTCGCGTTTGGACTTCCACACCTTCCTTTGCGAAGATATGTTTGATGAACAAGGAATGGGATCAGGAGTTAATGCCTTCTTTAAACACGTTTTTATTCTGCGGAGAGGTTTTACCAGTATCCGTATCTAAAGAATTAATGCAGCGCTTCCCACAAGCATCTATTTTTAATTTATACGGTCCTACTGAAACAACCGTTGCCGTATCTTATGTGGAAGTAACAAAGGAGCTTTTGGAGCAATTTGACCAACTACCAATCGCCCCTGTATCTGAGCCTAATCTATCCTTGCAAGAAGATGGCGAGATTATTATTTCTGGGCCGACTGTAAGTGCAGGTTACCTTGGTGCGCCTGATTTAACACTTAAAGCGTTTCCTACAATAGGAGATCAACGTATTTATAAAACTGGAGACGTTGGTTATGAAAAAGATGGCTATCTGTTCTTCTCAGGACGAAAAGATTTTCAGGTGAAACTGCACGGTTATCGTTTAGAAATTGAGGAAATTGAAAAACAAATTGGCAATCTTCCACATGTTTCTAGCTGTGTTGTTATACCTGTTTCAAAAGATGATGAGATTATTTCACTAAGTGCGTATGTTGTTCTTCGAGAACCATTGACGGACTCTGCCTTCAAAATGACGAAGCAGCTTAAAGCATTGTTATCGGAGTATTTACCATCTTATATGATTCCAAAAACATTCAAATACATTGACACGTTACCTTTAAATACTAACGGTAAAGTTGATCGTAAAGGATTGGCGGTTATGGAAACAGTATGACGCCTTATGGAAATATAATTTTTTTCATCATCATTGGTATTTTGTTACTGCCAACAATTATTTTAGGACTACGTGGGAAATCAGCTAAAGGCTATAATATCTTTATTTCGATTGTCGTGTTAGCTCTTATTTTTGGTAACTCCTTAAATGGATCAATTTCTCTTATACTCTTTACAGTATTTCAGTTATTATTAATTATCCTTTACCAAAAATATCGCTTACAGAAGAATAGCACCTCGGTATTTATAATCGCTGTGCTACTGTCCATTTTTCCACTTGTGCTTGTGAAGGTTCTACCAATGCTTGGCCTTAATCATTTATTTGGATTCTTAGGGGTATCCTATATTACCTTTAAATCTGTACAAATGATTTTAGAAACACGAGATGGATTAATTAAGGATAAAATTTCAGCAGTCGAGCTTGCCTATTTCTTACTGTTCTTCCCTACAGTATCATCAGGTCCTATCGATCGTTGGAGACGCTTTGATAAAGATTTTCACACAGTGCCGTCTGGTCAAGACTATCAAAAACTGCTGTTAAGTGGGATCAATTATATATTTGTAGGCTTTTTATATAAATTTATTTTGGCTTATTTAATATACAATTACACACTTATTTATTTACCAAATCAAACTTATAACTATTTGACACCTTTTCAAGGGCAAATAGCGTATATGTATATGTATAGTTTTTATTTATTTTTCGATTTTGCGGGCTATAGTGCTTTTGCAGTTGGTGTCAGCCGCATTATGGGTATTCAAACGCCAATTAACTTTAACCGTCCATTCACGAGTCGCAATATTAAAGACTTTTGGAACCGTTGGCATATGAGTCTTTCCTTCTGGTTCAGGGATTATGTTTATATGCGCTTCGTACTTTGGATGACGAAGAAAAAATGGATTAAAAACAGATATACAGTTTCTTATCTTGGCTACTTTTTACTGTTCTTTTTAATGGGTATTTGGCACGGATTAGAATTGCACTATATTGTCTACGGTCTCTACCATGCCTTGTTAATTATTTGCTTCGATAAATTCGAACGCTGGAATAAAAAGCGCAAGATTTGGCCAAAAAATAAATGGACTCATGCAATAGGCGTATTTATCACTTTTAATGCCATTTGCTTTGGTTTCTATATTTTCTCAGGGACATTATTTTAATCAACAGCTTTAATCGTATATTTTTTGAATAACACAGCCTAAACAATAAAGGAGATTTTTAATATGGATAAACAACAAGTTTTAGAAATGCTAGTAGAGTTATGTGAGGACGATATCATTTTAGAAAATCCAGATATCGATTTATTTGAAGAAGGGCTTCTTGATTCATTCGGTACAATTAATTTATTAGTGGAAATTGAAAATCGTTTTAATATCTCAGTGCCAATTACTGATTTTAACCGTGAGGAATGGAACACGCCAAATCGTATTGCAGCGGAATTAGCTGAAAGACAATGATTAAGAAAGGCTTTCTATCATTACTAATTGCATTTGTTCTTTTTGCTGCCTTTTTATTCTTCCCTAATTCTTGGATAAAAGCTTGGATATCAGATGAAGATGTAGAGCAAGCAAAAACTAGTATGTCTCCGTTAGTGTTCCAAGGAATGTATTTCCAGGAGCGTATGTTGCAGGAGCCTAATACTATGCCTTTATACGGCTCCTCCGAGTTAAATCGTTTTGATCCTTTCCACCCTTATAATTATGCTCGAGCTACAGATGCTCCGTATACGACATTTATGGTCGGGCGTGGTGGAATGCAGTCTATTACACACTTTTTAAATTTTGCTGCACAGGAAAAGAATTTAAAGGGTAAGAAAATTGTCTTCATCATTTCCCCTCAATGGTTTACGAAAAAGGGAATGAATGAATTACATTTTTCTCCTAACTATTCGATGCTGCATGCTTATGATTTAGCATACAATAAGGACATTGATGAAGATCTTCGAAATCGAGGAATGAAACGCCTTCTTGAATTCGATACTGTAAGTCGCGATGAGCTGCTCAAAACAATTTATGAATATAAATTATCTGGTGGTAAAGAAAAACCAATCATTGGACGACTTGCAATGATGGCTGGCCATATCCAAAAGGCATTTTTAGAGAAAAAAGATTTGTATTACTCTCTATTCCCTCGAGAGCCACATAATCTAAAAAGCAATGACAAACTAGTTGTAGATCAAACATTTGAGCAACAACTGCAAAATGCCGAGAAATATGGCGAGAAACGTGTATCCAATGATCTAATGATTGAAAATAAGTTTTATAAGCGACTTGTGAATGCGAAAATTTCTAAGTTTAAAGGAATGCGAAAAGACGAAGATTATACGACTTCACCTGAATATGCGGATTTACAGTTAGTCATTGATGTTTTAAAGGATGCTGGTGCAAAGCCACTATTTGTTTCTATTCCAGTAAATGGTCATTGGTATGACTACACTGAATATCCTGCTGATCGTCGTGAAAAATATTACGAAAAAATGAACCAGATGTTGACTGCTAATGGTGTTCCATTTGTTGATTTCTCAGGCCATGACTATGATCCTTATTTCATTATGGATACGATTCATATTGCATGGAAGGGCTGGGTATATCTAGATCGAGAGCTAGACAAATATTGGGCACAGCAATAATGAGTAACTTTAATCAGTGGAGGTTTTCTTCATCTCCTCTAATTATTAGTTCCACCAATCTGGCTTTTACGGGCAGTTAATGCGGGATAAAATACTTTGTTCTCGTTTAACGAACGTAGAGACAGTCTAAAGTGTGTTAATCACTTAAGACTGTCTCTTTTTTTGTAAATTTCTTCGAGGCTTATTGGAACTAAGTTCTTTTATTCATATATCATAACCCAATATTTTTCCTTATCCCCTTCTTCAATTACCTTCTTCCAACCATTCTTCTCATAAAATTTTAACGCTTTATGATTTTCGGATACACATTTTAATCTTAATGGTTTATTCATCTTTTCAATGGAGGCATTTAGTAAATGACCCCCTATACCTTTACCAAAGTAATTTGGATTAATAAATAAATTATGAATGAAGTTATCTGGCAAGTATAATGAAGCAAATCCAAGTAGATGATTATCCTCTTCCGCTACAATTATATGCTCTTCTATAGTGTCTTTATCAAAATCGTTTAAAGTCATTTCTTCTGAAGCCGCCCAATGGAAATTTTTACGACGTGATTCCAGATAGATTTTTCTTAATTCTGGGTAATCTAATTTATTCGCTTCTCTAATATTCACATTCTCACCTTTACTTTCATAATGTTTTTGAGTCACTATTGAATGAAAAAAGTCTAAGTTCTTCAGCATCATTGGAAAACTGGACTAATCTTTCAAACTTCAAACCTATTTTTTCTAGTAGCTTTGCTGAAGCTTCATTATCTTGAGTTGTGATAGCCACAATGCGATTTAGCCCTAGTGTATTTACACCATATGCCAATGTCGCTGAAGCTGCTTCGTAAGCGTATCCTTTTCCCCAATACTTAGGTAGAAAAGCGAAGCCAATATCCACATTTTCTAGTGAGTCTCTTTTAACTAGACCGCAAATTCCAACCGGGCTTCGATCTTCATTTCTTTCAACTAAATATAGACAAAAGCCAAATTGCTCGTACATGCGAATTGGTCCATTCACTATATACTCACGTGCATCCTCTACTGTTCTCAAACCACGATCACCAATGAACTGTAGCCATGAAGGATCATTCATTAATTCAAGGATAAAATCTGCATCATCTGTTGTTTGTAGGCGTAGGGTAAGTCGATCTGTTTCAAGAATTTTCATCGTATCCACATTCCTTTCAGTACTGTATTTTCCATTTTCTAAGCTTTTTTCTCCTATATTTTATGTTTTTCTAATATTAAATATATAATAACGGACTTACAACTGCACTTGCTTAGCTCTAATAATGAGAAAAGAGTAAATCCAATTTCTCTGGCTCATCTAAAAATGTATAAAAGCATTACAGGGTATTTTACAAAATTTGTCGAATATAATCTATAAAGCAAGTCTTTTAAAGGCAGTGAAAATTCATAAAAGGTGAGGGTGTTTTTTTGAGAAATAAATATTTTGTTTTTAGTATCCTATCAACATTATTTTTGTTATTGCTTTCAGGTTGTACGGATCAAAAGGATACAGAAATAGCGACTATTTCAATTAACACTGATTCTAAATATGTGAGTACTTTCAAAGATTTAAATTTAGGCATAGTATTAGACTTTAATTTCAAAGTAAATAATGCCGATAAAAATTGGGTTGATCTTTGGGTGGAAAGTTACAAAGACGGGCAATTGGATTCCAATTCATTAACGACACTATCATATGGGCAAAGTCCAAACAAAGTAGAGAAAGGCAATATAGGGTTTGGAATAATAAATACTAATGATGAGTCTTTTGCTTTTCTTTATGGACCAAGTGTTAAAGCAACTCCTCAAAAAATCGACAAAATTCTATCTGGTGGTAGCATTAGTGGATGGGATTATGCAATTGGCGATGAAACAGTAAAATTAGAGTTAAATGAAACTTATTTACTAGGTGTATACAGAGAATCAAAAGGAGTCTCTATGCGAACATATGACTTACAGGACGAAAATGAAGTGAAGAA
Source organism: Lysinibacillus sp. NPDC094403 (assembly GCF_050278745.1). Taxonomy (NCBI): domain Bacteria; kingdom Bacillati; phylum Bacillota; class Bacilli; order Caryophanales; family Bacillaceae; genus Lysinibacillus; species Lysinibacillus sp. NPDC094403. The sequence continues at coordinate 202,572 of NZ_JBNNTL010000003.1, forward strand.
AATGATAGATGATGACCATCTTGTGTATTTATTAAAATTAAAAATTCATAATAAGTAACTGTATCTTTGTTAATTGGCAATGGTTCTAGTTAAAACCTAATTTCCAGTTGAACTTTAAATCATAGTGAGATTATATCCTCCCTGAACGGTTCTCTCAGGGGGGGAACACAGAGGGCGCATATATCAACCCTCCCTGACATCTACGATTTATTAAACAACATTTCTCCATTCAAAAAGGCCGAAAACAATCCTAAGCAGTTTCCTTATACCCGATCACTTTTTTCTCCTACCTGAGCAGTTTCCTGCGATACCCGATCTCTTTGCCAAAAGTTGCCCCCTCTTCAATTCCCACCCAAGCAATAAAAAAAATCGCCTCAAAAGTATTTGTATACCTTTGAGGCGATATTTGTGAAGCTATTAAGTAATAGCTTATTTTAAATTATAGAATGAATTTAAACCAAGGTACTCAGCTGTTGAACCAAGTTGATCTTCGATGCGAAGAAGTTGGTTGTATTTAGCTACGCGGTCTGTACGTGATGGAGCACCTGTTTTAATTTGACCAGCGTTTGTAGCAACTGCGATATCAGCAATTGTTGCATCCTCAGATTCACCAGAACGGTGTGAGATAACAGCTGTGTAACCAGCGCGTTTTGCCATTTCAATCGCTTCGAATGTTTCTGTTAACGTACCGATTTGGTTTACTTTGATAAGGATTGCATTACCAACACCTTGCTCAATACCAGCCGCTAATTTTTTCGTGTTTGTTACGAATAGATCGTCGCCTACTAATTGTACGCGAGCGCCAATGCGATCTGTTAATAATTTGTGTCCAGCCCAGTCGTTTTCGTCTAAGCCATCTTCAATTGAGATGATTGGGTATTTAGCAGTTAATTCCTCGTACCATTCAACCATTTCTTCAGAAGTTTTGACAACACCTTCACCGTCTAAGTGATATTTGCCATCTTCTTTATTGAATAATTCAGATGAAGCAACATCCATTGCAAGTTTCACTTCTTCACCTGGTTTATAGCCAGCTTTTTCGATTGCTTCTAAAATTACAGTAATTGCTTCTTCATTAGAACCAAGGTTTGGTGCAAAACCACCTTCATCACCTACAGCTGTATTATAGCCTTTAGCTTTAAGTACTGCTTTTAAGCTGTGGAAGATTTCAGCACCCATACGTAATGCATGACGGAATGATTCTGCTCCTACTGGCATTACCATGAATTCTTGAATGTCGACGTTGTTGTCAGCGTGAGCACCACCATTTATGATGTTCATCATTGGTACTGGTAGTTGTTTTGCGTTAAATCCACCAAGATATTGATAAAGAGGTACATCTAAATAATCTGCCGCAGCATGTGCAACTGCCATTGATACACCTAGAATGGCGTTAGCACCTAATTTACCTTTGTTTTCAGTGCCATCTAGCTCGATTAAAGCTTTGTCGATGACTACTTGATCAAGAACTGAGTAGTTACCTTCTAGCTCTTGAGCAATAATTGTGTTTACATTTTCAACTGCTTTTAATACACCTTTGCCTAGGTAACGAGATTTGTCACCATCGCGTAATTCTACTGCCTCATATTCACCTGTTGATGCACCTGATGGTACGATTGAGCGTCCAAAAGCACCTGATTCTGTGAATACTTCAACTTCTACTGTTGGGTTCCCACGTGAGTCTAAAACTTCGCGCGCATAGATTTGTGTAATAAATGGCATAATTAATTCTCCTCTTTTTCAATTAATGATTGACCTGTCATTTCAGAAGGTTGTGACACCTCTAATAATTCTAACATGGTTGGCGCCAAATCGGCTAAAATGCCACCATTTCTTAACATTAAATTTGGTTTTGTCACAATTACTGGAACAGGATTTGTTGTATGAGCTGTCATTGGATTCCCTTCTAAAGTAAGAACTTCATCAGAGTTACCATGGTCAGCTGTAATAATAGCTGCGCCACCTTTTGCAAGGAGTGCATCTACTACTTTACCAAGACATTCATCGACTGCTTCAATGGCCTTGATCGTTGGCTCTAACATTCCACTATGCCCAACCATATCAGGGTTAGCGAAATTAAGAATAATGCCATCAAATTTATCGGCCGCAATCTCTGCAAGCAATGCTTCTGTTACCTCATAGGCACTCATTTCAGGTTTTAAATCGTATGTTGCAACCTTTGGAGATGCAATTAAAATACGCTCTTCCCCTTCAAATTTCTCCTCACGACCACCACTCATAAAGAATGTAACATGCGGATACTTTTCTGTTTCTGCAATACGAAGCTGTGTTTTGCCATTAGAAGCTAACACTTCACCAATCGTATTTTTTAAGTTGTCATTTGCATACGCAACCTGAGCATGTACTTCATCACTGTAGTGTGTGAATGACACAAATTTTAAATTCTTTGGTTGTTTAGCTGATAAAGCAAAGCCATCGAATTCATTATTTGTAAACACTTTAGACAGCTGAATTGCACGGTCAGGGCGGAAGTTGAAGAAAATAACAGCGTCATTATCGTCAATTGTTGCCACTGCTTCTCCATGCTCTTGAACGCTAAATGGAATAACAAACTCATCTGTTACATCACGCTCATATGATTCAGCTACACCACTTGCTGCGCTATCAGCTGTTTGACCAACACCATCTACTAGTACATTGTACGTAAGGGTTACACGATCCCAACGTTTATCACGATCCATTGCATAATAACGACCATGAATAGAAGCGAATTGACCTACACCAATGTCCTTCATTTGTTTTTCAGTTTCTTCAATATAGTCTAAAGCTGTTTTTGGTCCAACATCACGACCATCTAAGAAACCATGTACAAAGACTTTGTCTAATCCTTGTTGTTTTGCAAGCTTTAATAGTGCAAACATATGCTCATAATGGCTATGTACGCCACCATCTGATAGTAAGCCCATAATATGAAGCTTAGATTGATGAGCCTTAACATGTGCTATTGCATCCAAAAATGCTTTATTCGTAAAGAAATCTCCTTCACGAATAGATTTGTTTAAGCGTGTTAAGCTTTGATAAACAATACGTCCAGCACCGATATTTAAGTGTCCAACTTCAGAGTTCCCCATTTGACCATCAGGTAAACCCACCGCTTCACCTGCTGCAGTTAAGGTTGAATGTGGAAACTCATTCCAAAAACGATCGAAGTTAGGTTTATTTGCTTGTGCTACTGCATTTCCGAAAGTTTCGTTGCGAAATGCAAAGCCATCTAGAATAATTAATGCTACTGGCTTTTTAGGCATTTGCTGCCGCCTCCAATAATTTTAAATATGATTCTGGTTGTAAACTTGCACCACCGACTAAAGCGCCATCGATATGCTCTTTTGATAATAATTCCTGAATGTTCTCAGGTTTTACGCTACCGCCATATTGAATTCGTACAGCAGCGGCCGTTTCAGCATTATATAATTCCTTCACTACTGCACGAATTGCGCCGCATACTTGGTTAGCATCATCTGCTGTAGCTGTTTTACCTGTACCGATTGCCCAAATAGGTTCATATGCGATCACCATATGCTCCACTTCTTGTGCTTCAAATCCAGCAAGTGCTGCCGTAATTTGATGAGCAACCTTTTGCTCAGTAGTGCCCGCTTCACGTTCCTCAAGCGTTTCTCCACAGCAAATAATAGGTACGATATTGTGCGCTAGTGCTGCTGCAACCTTTTTATTAATTGCTTCATCTGTTTCATTATAATATTCACGTCGTTCAGAGTGACCTAAAATAACATAGTCTACTTCCACACTTGCTAGCTGTGCTGGACTAATTTCCCCAGTGAATGCACCTTCGTTTTCGTAATGCATCGTTTGTGCACCAATTGCTAGCTCAGATTCACTAGCAACTTGCACAAGCGTAGGTAGGTAAAGTGCTGGTGCACAAACAACAGCGTCTACTTTATCATTTGAAGGAAGTTTGTCCTGTACCGCATCGACAAACTGGATAGCCTCTTCAAATGTTTTATACATTTTCCAGTTACCTGCAATAATTGGTTTACGCATCGTTTTTGCCTCCCAAAATGTATTATTTATCGTTTAATGCCACAATTCCAGGAAGTTCTTTCCCTTCCATTAATTCAAGTGATGCACCGCCACCTGTAGAAATATGGTCCATTTTATCGGCAACTTCAAACTTTTCTACTGCTGCTGCAGAATCTCCGCCGCCGATTACTGTATAGCCAGCTGTTGTTGCCATAGCTTCAGCTACAGTTTTTGTACCATTCGCAAATTTATCCATTTCAAAGACACCCATCGGTCCATTCCAAATGATTAATTTAGAATTTTTAATAACTTCTGCATATTTAGCAGCTGTTTTCGGACCGATATCTAAACCCATCCAATCAGACGGAATAGCATCTACATCTACAATTTTTGTTTCTGCATCTTTTGAAAATTCGTTTGCGACAACTGCATCGATTGGCATATGTAATTGCACGCCTTTTGCTTTCGCTTTTTCAATAAAGGATTTTGCTAAGTCGATTTTATCTTCTTCTAATAAAGATTTACCGATATCATGGCCTTGCGCTTTAATGAAAGTGAATGATAAACCGCCACCAATAATTAGATGGTCTACCTTTTCTAATAAGCTTTCGATAACACCAATTTTGTCTTTCACTTTGGCACCACCGATAATGGCTGTAAATGGATGCTCTGGGTTAGATAATGCTTTACCTAGCACATCTAATTCCTTTTGCATAAGGAAACCAGATACTGCTGGTACATGCTTTGCAATTCCTTCAGTTGACGCATGTGCTCGGTGAGCTGCACCGAACGCATCATTGACATAAACATCCGCTAATTTTGCAAATTGCTCTGCTAATGCTGGATCATTTTTCTCTTCACCAGCGTGGAAGCGTACATTTTCAAGTAGAATCATGTCACCATTTTGCATGTTTGCAACAGCTTCTTCTACCTCTTTACCAATTGACTCATCTAATTTTGTAACAGGCTTGCCAATTAATTCAGCTAAACGTACACCTACTGCAGTTAGGCGCATATCCTCTTTTACTTCACCCTTTGGACGTCCTAAGTGAGAGGCTAAAATTACTTTGGCACCTTGTTCCACTAAATATTCAATTGTAGGAATTGCTGCTCGAATACGTGTTTCGTCAGTAATCGCACCATCTGCCATCGGTACATTAAAATCAACACGTACAAATACGCGCTTACCTTTTACATCAATATCTTTCATCGTCTTCTTATTTAACATGAAGAAACCCCCTTCAAAGTTTTTAGTCGTGAATTCCTTGGATTCACCCTTCTTGGCTCCTCACATCATTCACTTAACTATATTAGATAAAAATAGTTGGTCCATCATCACATAGGATTGATTCTGTTTAACAAGCCTATTCAGCTAATATTATCCAGCGCTCATTCAGAACGGAAATCAACCCACGTTATGGTGAAGTACCCTTTTACTTGCTTTTATAGTAGCAAAAGTCACGTTCTATGTCTTGCAATTACATAACCAGTCATAAGGTTAGCACCTTTTGCATGTATTTATTCACGCATCTGCCTTATATTACGTATAAAAAAGGAGTAAGGGTAAATTTCCCTTACTCCCATTACCCTTGTATATTATATCTTTTAGATATTATAAAGGCTATACTTTTTGTGCGCAAAAAGCAGTATTATGTCACACTTTTTACTTTAGTTTTCGTAATATGACACTTATTTATTGTTTAATCCTTTTTCTGCGATATATAAAGCTAAGTCCATTAAACGAGTAGAATAACCAATTTCGTTATCATACCATGCTAGAACCTTCACCATACTATTTTCTAATACCATTGTAGAAAGACCATCTACAGTTGAAGAGTTATGGTTACCATTGTAGTCAATTGAAACTAATGGTAGTTCGTTGTATCCTAAAATACCTTTAAGTTTGTTTTCTGAAGCTTCTTTTAATGCAGCATTAATGGATTCTTTTGTTACTTCTGATTTTAGCTCGACTACTAAGTCAACACATGAAACGTTTGGTGTCGGTACACGCATAGAGAAGCCATCTAATTTACCTTTTAATTGAGGTAATACTTTTGAAACTGCTACTGCTGCCCCTGTTGTTGTTGGAATCATTGACACTGCACCAGCACGTGCGCGACGTGGATCAGAGTGCGGGAAGTCAAGGATGCGTTGATCGTTTGTATAAGAGTGAATTGTCGTCATCATACCGCGTTCAATACCAAATTTTTCATCAAGTATTTTTGCAACTGGCGCTAGACAGTTCGTTGTACAAGAAGCATTTGAAATGACATCATCTGTTTCAGGGTTGTAATCCTCATGGTTAACACCCATTACAAACGTTGGCATTTCGCCCTTCGCTGGAGCAGAAAGAATTGCTTTTTTAGCACCTGCTTGAATGTGCTTGCCTACTTCTTCCATTGAGCGGAATCTACCTGTACATTCAAGTACTACATCAACACCTAGTTCACCCCAAGGTAAATTAGCAGGATCTTTTTCAGCATAAACATTTATTTTTTTTCCATTTACTACGAAAGAATCGCCATCTGCATAAACATCAGCATCGTAGATACCGTGTACTGAATCATAAGTTAATAAGTGTGCAAGCTGACCTGCATCTGTTAGGTCATTTACTGCAACCACTTCGAATTCATCGTGCTTCATAGCTTCACGAAATACTAATCGTCCAATACGTCCAAATCCATTAATTGCTAATTTTAATGCCATTGTCAATTCCTCCAATATTGTTTAAATAATTTATTTGCCTCGGACATTTATAATATCCACAATTGGCTTTATTCTCATTCAGGGGTATTGTAGAACCCTCTGAAATACGAGTGACATAGTAATTTATAAAGAAGGTAAACCTTCAGCAATAGCTTTTGCGGCTACCTCATCCGTTATAAAAATTGTTTGCTTTGGTGCTACCTTAAAGTATGAAAGCATTGCCTTCACTTTTTGTTTACCAGCAGCAACTGCAATGACTTGCTTACTTCTTTGAACCTGCTCAAACTGAATACCGATTGTTCGAATTCGATGTACAATTTCGCCTTCTGCATTGAAATAGTAGCCAAATGCTTCACTAACTGCACCCTTGTCTTCGAGAATCCGTAAATCCCCCGGCGATGAATTACGACGAACAGCCATCTCCTCTGCCGAGCCAATACCATGAATAACACAATCTGCATGATCATAATAATTCATCATTTCGGTTACCATAGGCTCTGTTAACATTGCTTGATAGGCCTGCTCACTTAAATGCTCCGGTAAAAACAAGGTACGATACTGTGCATCCATCTGCATGGCAAATGTTGAGACAAGTGTATTAGCTTGCATTTGCATTTCATGCCCAATACCTCCACGAGCAGCAACAAATGTGATGTTGTGTGTATCAGTTGGGTGTAAAAATTGTGCGAGTGATGCAACCGACTTTCCACCAGTAACAGCTACAATTTGATCATCAAAGCATGTCGACATAAATTGATGTGCTGCCTCTTTTCCAAGCAATGTTAATATCGTATCGTCTTCATTGTAATCACCTGGAACAACAATTACATGCTGTAAGCCAAAATGGTTTTCCAGTAATTTAGCTAGCTGTGTAAGACCAGACCATTCATAGACTAGTGCTCGTAGCTTGTCAATAACTACTTCACCATCATCTGTACATACCATACCCGATTTTTGAGAATCTAATAACCCTTGCTCACGTAAATTGTCCGTTTCTTTACGAATTTCTCGTTCGGTCATTTTAAGTGAATCTGCAAGAGTACGACGCCCAATAGGCTGCATGAGCTGAACTGTTTGTAAAATACGATATCTCAATTGAAGAAGCGGATACATTTCTGGAAGTAGTCTTTGCTGTGCCTCAGCTACAGATAACATATTTATCTACTCCCTTTTTAATAGCTATGGGTTAAATTTCGTCCCACCACTTAAAATTATGTCCCACTTATAATTTGATTATAATACTCTTTATAATAAAGAGCAAGTAAATGCTATGTATTGGCATAAAGAATTATTATTTACAGCAAAGTAGCTTAAATCATGTAAGTGCTGGGGTTCATTGGACGAAATTTTTACTGATTTGCCTTTGATAACACATATGGCCTTCTAAGTTGGATGGCCTAAAGCAGCTGCAGCACTAAACGTAATACTGAGTAAAAATTGACCATATGATAAAGCTTCTATTTAACAGGGAACTCTTAAAGCGCAACGACGTTCACAAAGATTTCCTTGACCATTTTGTTTTTCAACACAATAAAAAACTCGTAACCAATTTGGCATGGCTACGAGTTTTTAGTTAACTTATTTCGTGAAAGATAAAATTGCGTTTTTCTTAAATCCGCCTAAAGCTTTTGTTGCTTCATTTTTATTTGTGTATTCAAAAATACGAACGTCCTTTTTCTCAAATACTGTAATAACCCACATTGTAAAATCTCCCTTCGAACACGTTTTTGTAATATAACAACCATTAATAAATGTGATAATTTTATAAACTGTTTTATAACAATTCCTTTACTTGATTCCTATTCTACTCCGATTTTTTTAAAAAGAAAGCCTAATGTGAAGGTCTTCACAAACTGTTCAAATTCTAAACGCTTTCATTGAACAATTTGTGAATTGTGGTTTTTACCGCTAAAGATTCGGGTAAAATACATCCGCCGAGGCTCTAGGCACACAGATGTTTTTTGTGCGAAAGCGTAGTGCTAACGTAGCGGCAGAAGCGTTTTTTGGACACCCGCTGAAAGAAATAAAAAAATTCCGCTCCTTCTTCACTGCCACATACGTAGCAGGAGAAATGCAGAATTTTTAGTGATGATTTCATTCATTTTATGTTTTGCTTCATTAAACGAGCGATTTGCTGCTCATTTGTATGTTCGATTTCTTCTAATTTTTGAATCACTAATTGCTGTCTTTCGCTAGAATGATTCTGACTTAATTTCTTTTTGCCTTCCATACTTGAGATTTTTATTTTAAAGCCCTGAACTCCTTTGTTTAGATTGCTTACAAGCTGCTCATCTACATGAGTTAGGCTATATGTGCTGTTTGGATGTTCATATTTTTCAATCATATTGTTGAAGGATTTCATTAATTCATCATTGTGCTCGATAAGCTCTATTTCACCATATACATGTACTGTTACATAATTCCATGTTGGGACAGCTTGATTTGTTTCATACCACGATGGGGATATGTAGCAATGCGGCCCATGAAATATTGCTAAAACCTTTTGATTTTCAATATCCTTCCATTGAGGATTCCCTTTTGCAAAATGCCCAATTAAGCAGTCCTTTGTGTCATTCAACAATAAAGGGAGATGTGTAGCAAAGGGTATTCCTTCATGGGTTGAAAAGAGTGTTGCAAAACTGTTCTCCTGAATAACTGCTATCATCTCTGAAATATCCTTCATTTTAAAAGCCGTTGGTATGTACATAAGCAGATCCCCCTTTGTTATTCGCTACACAAATGCTCCATCAGTGTTGCGTAATCCAAATTTCCGTATTGTATAACTTGCCCATCCTTTTCCACTACCGGAATCATTAACATATACTTTTCATGTATGCTCTCATCTTCTTCAATATCAATAATTTCAATATCGAAATCTATATCTTCCTGTACAAGTTTTAATGTATGCAGTCCCTCTACACATAATCCACAATTAGCTCGACTAAAAAATTTCACGTTCAATTACAGCACCTCCATAAAGTAATAATAAAACGAAACAGTTATCTATAAGTAAGATACTGTAATCCCCCCTTACTTGCCAACTCTCTAATTCTCGTACTAGCATGCCTCCTTCTACTTAACTTATTAGTATTACCCTTATAATAAGTCCTCTAACTAAAAAAACTGTGCAAGCAATTACTTCCTGCACAGTCTTCTATCATATTATTTTTTTAAATGGCTATCTAAGAATTTTAGCATTGCATTATAGAATTCGATACTGTTTTCTTCATTATGGAAACCATGGCCTTCATTATCTTTCACCATGTATTCTACATCAACGCCTCTTGCACGTAATGCTTTAACGATTTGATCAGATTCAGCCTTGTTTACACGTGGATCATTTGCACCTTGAGCTACAAATAACGGTGTTTTAATTTTATCCACATGGAAGACAGGTGAAACAGCTGTTAATAGCTCTTTATCCTTCTCTGGATCACCTACACGCTCATACCACATATTGCGCACTGTTTCCCAATATGGAGGAATTGTATTTAATAATGTAAAGATATTTGATACACCTACATAATCAACTGCTGCTGCATATAAATCTGGAGTGTAAGTGATACCAGCTAAAGTTGCATACCCTCCAAATGAAGCCCCATAAATTCCGATACGTTTAGGGTCTGCAATACCTTGGTCGATTGCCCATTGTACGCCATCTGTAATATCATCTTGGATTTTTAGACCCCATTGTTTATAACCAGCCTTTAAAAACTCTTTTCCATAGCCAGTTGAAGTACGGAAATTCACTTGTAGTACTGCATAACCGCGGTTTGCTAGTAACTGTACCTCTGGATTAAAACCCCACGCATCGCGGTACCATGGACCACCGTGTGGATTGACGATAAGTGGCAGATTTTTAGCCTCTTTGTTTTTCGGTAATGTTAAATAACCGTTAATCGTTAAGCCGTCACGACTCTTATATGAAATTGGATGCATTTCTGCAAGCTCCTCTGGGTTTAACCAAGGGCTTAATGTTGTCAATTCTGTTAATTCATCTGTTGTTGAATCGTAGTAATAATATTTTCCGTAAACAGTGTCACTAGAAACGCTGACAATGAATTTTGTCATTTCTTTGTTGTAATCATTAATACCTAATTCACTTTCATGAACACCTAATTTGTTTTGAATTTTACGGAATAGTTTTTCAAAGTCCTCGTCAAAGAATTGATAATGTGTCTTATCTGATACATATGCACCGTACAATACTTTATCTTTCTCAGAACTATATAATACACCCGATACATCTACTTCTGAGTTAGACATAATCACTTCTTCATGACCTTCTAAATCATATTTAACTACTTCTACTTTGTCTCTTCCTTTATTAGACTTCGCCAAAATATGTTTATTGTCTTTAGTGAAAGCAAGTGGCGTTACTTCATCCCCTTCTTCCATTTCAATAAATGGCTTGAATTCATCTTTCTCTGAATCTCGATATAGAACAGTGCCTACTACACCATCTGAAGCAACTGCCATACGTACATTTCCATCACGATCTGCTATCCAGCTCGTAATGTTACCTGGGTTTTTCGCAACATGTGTAGTTTTACCAGTCTTTAGGTTAAGCTTGTACACATCAAAGACTTTTGCATCTTCTTTATTCATCATAATAAGGATTTCGTCTTTAACGCCCTTTAAGCTACTTAATAACCCTACTGTTACATTCGGATAAGGTGTTAAATCCTTTTCCTCATTACCATTAAATGTTGTTGAATAAATGTGGAAGTTTTCATCGCCACCTTTATCCTTTACATATAGTAAATTATCATCTTTCCAGAAGAATCCCCCTATATCACGATCCTTTGAATTAGATACACGTACTGGCTCGCTATCGTCATTCATTTTTTTCACGAAAACGTTTGAACGATTTTCCCATGCAGAAGCATAAGTAATGTAATTGCCATCTGGTGAAAGTTCATAGCCAACGTTTCCTGGATTTTTCATAAAACCTTCGACGGAAATTTCTTTCACACCTTCATTATTGCTAACACCATTTTTCACATTTTTAGCATTGTTCAAGATTTTAACCGCATCTTGTTTAGAAATCGTTTCACTAGCTGACAGACCATTAAATAAACCAAGCTTATTTGCTTTTTCTTGATAGTCAGCAAGTGTTGTTTCTTTTTCCTCTTTATTTAGCGCTCTTACTAAAATACGTGCCGCTTCATCACGTTTAATATGTACACTTAAATCTTTTAATTCTTCACCTTTTACCCATTGATCAATGATTTGCTGACGCATCGTCTCTGACCCATGTTGGAATGTTAAAGCTGTTACAGTTAAATTTAGAAACTCCTTAGCAGATAAACGTTCCTCTTTTACTTCTACTTGACTACTAGTTTCATTGGCAGCGCGCACTTCCTGCATAGATACAGGAATGACAGCAGATGTCGTTAAAATTACCGCTAATGATGCTGATAAAAACCTTCTTTTCAAAATGATTCCTCCTTATATCAGTTCGCGTTATATCGTTTGTCGATACAATAAAATTATAGCAACTTTATCCTTATTGTCAATAATTGATAATAATTAAATAAAATTACCTTTTGAACCAATAAAAAAGTGAACTTCAATGAGTTCACTTTTTGAATATATTAAAATTTCCGACTCGCTCCTCCACCAGCAGATGAGCCGCCTCCGAATCCGCCAAAGCCACCGCCCTTAGAGCCGCCTCCTCCAAAACCACCCGGAAAACCGCCACGTCTACCAGAACGCGGCCCTCCTCCTCTTCCGTTAGAAATAAATGTATAAACAACAAGTACTATGATAACGATTAAAATAACCATCCACGTTGGCATTTCTTCATTGTCAGCTGTATTTTTAGGCATCTCTCCATTCCAATTGTACTCTTTCGCGACAGTTTGAAATACTTCTGCGTACGTTTCTTTAAATGCCTTATCAATGTCTCCAGCACTTGCATTTGGATAAAACACTGTATCTAAGATGCGCCCCAGCTTGCCATCAGGTAATGCTCCTTCGAGACCTTGGCCTACAGCAATGACGACATCATTTTTACCTTCGCCCTGCCCAAACGTTGCTAAAATTAAAACACCATTATTTTTTTTGGCATCTCCAATGCCCCATGAACGAATCATTTTTGTTGCATACATTTTTGGTTCTTCTCCGTTAATATTATCCACTGTTACGATCATAATTTCTGCACCTGTACCTTTGTCTAGCTGCTCTGAATAATGATTGAGCTCTTCCTTAACGGATGAAGATATGGCATTAGCAAAATCATGAATATACGTATTTTTCATCGGTGTCGGCATTGCGGCATCTGCCACTTTCATAGAGAAAGCAAACATGATACCAACAATAGTAAGTTGGATAATAAACCGTTTCATTATTGTTTACCTGAACTGCCAAAATCTATAGATGGTGCCTTTTCAGCGCCCGCAGCTGCTTTAAAGTATTCTTTCTGCTCAAAACCAAACATCCCCGCAATTAAATTGCCCGGGAAACGTTTGACCGTTTTATTAAAAGCCTGCACTTCATTGTTGTAGTCTTCTCGAGCAACAGCTAAGCGATTTTCTGTCCCAGCTAATTCATCCATTAGTTGACGGAAATTTGCATCTGCCTTTAAATTCGGATAATTTTCTACGACTACTAGCAATCGACTAAGTGCTCCGTTCAATGCATCATTAGCCACCGCCTGTTCCTTTGGACTATGTGCACTTCCCATTTGTGCACGCGCCTCTGTAATGCTAGCGATAACTTCTTTCTCATGGTTGGCATATCCTTTAACAGATTCTACTAAGTTCGGAATCAAATCGTAGCGACGCTGTAGCTGATTTTCAACCTGAGCCCATTTCGAAACTACGCTTTCCTCAGCCGTTACAAGGCTATTGTATTTTGGAATAAAAAGTAAGGCCAATACAACTAAAATAATAACGATAATTCCTATAGGTCCAAATATTTTTTTCAATTTTAAAACCTCCTTCGCTTTCTTTTAGCTATCATTCAAAATTAGGAATGATATTTGTTACTTGGTAATAAGCCATTCTTTTTTATTTACCATTAATGTGCAGCAAATAAAAATCTCTATTCTACATATATGCAAATGCATTAATACCGTATGAAATTTATTTAACGTGCCATACTTAATACTGTAACAAACTATGATATTTAGGAGGCGCTTTTTTTGACACAATCGTTTCATAACGAATCATCAAACCAATTCAACCAACAACAAAGCCCAAATCATGGTGGACATGAGCAAATGGACTTGCATGAAACAATCGGTGCAATCATTGCTTGTATGAATCAATCCATTGTTTTACGTCCACAGGTTAAGGACACAGAGTTGCTTAGCATTTTGGATCGCCAATATAATTTCACATTAGGTATGTATAACACTATTGTGGAATCTTATAACACAGGTCATGATCCATCTGTTCCTACAGGTCGCTATCAAATGGAGACGGGGAATAATTTCAAATATGGAATGAATCCTGGCCAACCTAAAAAGCCTATGCAAAATGCAAGCGAGCTCAACGATGAATGTATTTCTGGCTTCTTACTTGGCGCTCAAAAAGGTTTGGCAAAAGGTATGACTGCAGCAGCAACAGAAACTACAAACCCTGTTGTCCGACGTGTTATTGCAGATAGTATTCCCAACTGCATTGAAATGGCATACGAATTATCTATTTACCAAAATATGCATGGCTACTATCAAGTACCTCAATTTTCTCAACAAGATATGCAAACGATGCTTAATGCATACGGCACTACAACAAATCCCCTTCATTAATAAAAACAAGAGCAGTCCCATATGTGGTGCATTATCACAAGGGACTGCTCTTGGTTTATAAAACTTTTCCTAAAAATGCTTTCGTTCGTTCATTCTGTGGATTACCAAAAATATCCTCCGGCGTTCCCTCTTCGACAATATAGCCACCATCCATAAAGACGACACGATCACCAACTTCACGAGCAAATCCCATTTCATGTGTTACCACAATCATGGTCATACCTTCAGCTGCTAAATTTTTCATTACATCTAGCACTTCTTTTACCATTTCAGGGTCTAGTGCCGAAGTAGGCTCATCAAATAAAATGGCTTTTGGTTTCATCGCTAAAGCACGAGCAATGGCAACACGTTGCTGCTGACCACCTGAAAGCTGCTCAGGATAGTTATAAGCCTTACTATCAAGACCGACCTTTTTCAACAGCTCATGTCCAAGTTCTTCTGCCTCTGTCCTACTCATTTTACGGATTTGCATCGGAGCCATCGTGACATTATCTATAACTGTCATATGCGGGAATAAATTAAATTGTTGAAACACCATGCCCACTTCTGCTCGAATAGCATTTATATTTGTTTTTGGCTCGTTAACCTTTACATTCTCGATATAAATTGCACCATCTGTTACTTCTTCTAGCATATTGATGCAACGTAAAAATGTACTTTTCCCTGAACCTGATGGGCCTATAACACAGACAACTTGCTTTTCCTGTATTTCATAATCAATGCCCTTTAATACTTCCAGCTTGCCAAAATACTTGTGTAAATTCTCAATTTTAATCATCGTGCTTCCCTCCCTTTTGCATTACGAGGGACATAGCTATTACTAAGTCGTTTTTCGATAAACGCTACAATTTTTGTTACACCATACGTTAAAATTAAATATAGTACCGCCGCAACTATATATGGTTCCCAGAAACGGTAACTAGCTCCGGCTACGATCTTACTTGCATATAAAATATCTGGTGCCGCAATAACGGTTACTAAAGATGAGTCTTTTAATAAAGCAATAAATTCATTACCTAACGGTGGAATCATACGTCTAAAAGCTTGTGGTAAAATGACTTTTCGCATCGCTTGGTTATGTGTTAAGCCAAGGGAACGAGCTGCCTCCATTTGCCCTTTAGCGATACTTTGAATACCCGCGCGGAAAATTTCTGCATTGTATGCCGCACAGTTTAAAATAAGCGCCGTAATCCCTGACACCATATAGCCTAATGAATGTCCAAAAATGGTTGGTATCAACGCTAAGTGAATTAATAAAATTTGTACAAGCATCGGTGTCCCACGGAATAAATCTACGTACAGCTTACATGGCCAATAAATCCATTTTCTAGTCGATAATTTTCCAAGTCCTAAAAATAGCCCCAAAAAAATCCCGCCAAAATAACCACTGAGTGTTAAAATTAACGTCACACCAATACCACGTATAAACATATCACGGTAGTTCCAGACTATGTCCCAGCGTAAGTCAAAGATGTCCATCCGAAAACCCCACTTCCCCTTAAAAATTAAATAAGGAGTTGCCTAAAAGTCCTTCATAAGTAAAAAATCCGCAACAGTGTTCTCCTGTCGCATAATCAGTTTTACCACCATCTCTGCCGGGTCTCTTTTTTTCCGTTGGAGTCTATGCGGATTTTTACTTTATATCAATATATAGAATTTCTTTGATCATATGATATTTCTTTTAGGAAAGCCCCATCATGCAGTCAGTTATTACTTAAAGTCTACACCTGTAATTTCTTTTAATTTACCGTTCTCTTTAATTTTTTTCAGTCCTTCATTTAACTTATTTAAAAGTTCTGTATTCCCCTTCTGAACCATAAATCCATAGTATTCTTTTTCAAATGCATCATCTTCGATCACTTTAAGTTTCTCTGTTGGATGAGCTTTCATATATTCATAAACTACCGCATTATCACCAATCGTAGCATCCACGTTACCATTCAGCATTTCTTTGATAGCAACTGGCTGATTTTCAAACGCCATAATATTTGGACTCGATTCACCTTGTAGCTTTTTCGCAGCTTCATGACCTGTAGCATTAATTTGTACTGAAATCTTTTTATCCTTTAAATCAGCTAATGATTTAACCTTGGAATCTTCTTTTACAACAATTAATAATTGAGATTCATAATATGGATCTGTAAAGTCAAACGTTTCTTTACGCTTATCATTAATTGAGATCCCTGCTGCACCGATGTCTGTTTCACCATTTTTAACAGTTTGGAAGACTGGCTCCCAGCCAATATTTTGCCACTCTACTTTAAAGCCCATTTCATCAGCAATCGCCTGCAAAATATCGAAATCTAATCCTACAATATTTCCTTTATCGTCAAGTGATTCGAATGGTGCAAATGTCGCTTCAGTTCCTACCTTATAAATTTTCTTACCATCTCCATCTTCAGATGGCGCGCTACCTGATGATGTCTTTTCTTTTGTGCCGCAACCTGCTAGAACTAACACAAATGCTGCTACGACCACAAGTAACATAGATAAACTTCTTTTCATAGCTACTCCCCCTAATTCGATTATTCTCCGAATATAATTATTTTTTAAGCAATTCGGAAATGTTAGACTATTAGGTCAATTATAGTAACATTATTCTCTTTAGACAATAACCTTTCGTATAAAAGTAATTATTTTTTCATAAAAATTTATTCAAATTGGATTTCCTAGAATAAAACGGCATGAAAAAAAGAAAATAGCACCGAAAATGAATATTTATACATTCATGATTGATGCTAAAATTAGATATATTTTTGAAAAAAAAAAGAATCCCCTCAGATAGGATTCTTTTTTTCGACCAGTATAAACTAGTCTTCACGTACAGTATGTTCACTAAAAAATAATTTGGAATTGTTGCTTTTTTGAAGGTTTGAAAGGAAACAAATACGGGAATAATGCCAACTAGGAAGTATTCCCATTTTTTACCCTCTCTTTCTCCACTAAGCAGGCTGCTAAACTACTTATTAGGAGAATTGAGTTGTAAAAGTATATCAAATATCAGTAAAATGGCGCCCTCGGAGGGAATCGAACCCCCAGTGCAAGAACCGGAATCTTACGTGTTATCCATTACACCACGAGGGCAAATCAAGGCTTTAACTTATTTCAGCCGATGTCCGCTGAAAAGTAAAGTTAGACACAAAAAAAAAGTACTCACCCTAGGCTTTATGAAAAGCATGATGTAGATAACCCTCATTTTGAAGCATACCTGCAAAATAGTGTACTGTACTTTAACTTATGACCTTATCAATTATACAAACGTATTGCCCATAATTCAACTATAGAATGTAAAACATTTTAAATTTTTTTCTCCATTCAGCAAGTGTCCGTCTAAACACCTACAGAATGAAGATAAGGATGTTAGCCTAATACCTTCAAATCCTAAAAAAATGGCTAACAGACCTGCATCGGTAAAAATGTCACGTCCTGTAGCATTACCAAGATGATCGACATCGCGTCGGCCTGGGCACAATTCAAAACGTATTGTTTATCTGTGGGAAAGTGCAGGCGACAACTACATTACAGCAAGGCGAAATTGATTTAATTAATTTCACTTTAGCAGGGTTAACATTTGACCTTCCCTGACTATAATGTGTATGATAAGGTTACAGCTGAAATACAAAGAGTGTTTTCAGCAAAAGTAATCGAATTTAGCTTTATAAGGAGGATTTAACATGAATTTAATTCCTACAGTTATTGAACAAACAAGTCGTGGTGAACGTGCATATGACATCTATTCACGACTACTAAAAGACCGTATTATCCTATTAGGAAGTGCGATTGACGACAACGTTGCAAACTCAATTGTTGCTCAACTTCTATTCCTACAAGCAGAAGATCCAGATAAAGATATCTTTCTTTACATCAACTCACCAGGTGGATCTATCACTGCTGGTATGGCAATTTACGACACAATGCAAATTATCAAGCCACAAGTACAAACAATTTGTATAGGTATGGCAGCATCTATGGGTGCTTTCCTACTTGCTGCTGGTGAGCCAGGCAAACGTTTCGCATTACCGAATGCTGAAGTAATGATTCACCAACCTCTTGGCGGTGCACAAGGTCAGGCAACTGAAATCGAAATCGCTGCAAAACGTATTTTATTCTTACGTGAAAAATTAAATGGTATTTTATCAGAACGCACTGGTCAACCACTTGAAGTCATTGCAAGAGATACAGATCGCGATAACTTCATGACTGCTGAGCGTGCAAAAGAATACGGCTTAATCGACCAAATTATGGATCGTAACGACCGTAAATAAAAAATTAAAGGCATCCCAGATTTATTTCTGAGATGTCTTTTTTTGTTCGACATCAAATTTATGTATGGTTTGATGGGGCTATCCTTCACTTTGATCGTTCTATCCACGATTTTGGCTGTTCTATCCATCATTTTGACGTTTCTATCCACGATCAGAAAGTTTGAAGCGTCTGTCTTTCCGTCGCTTCGGCTTTTCTTTCCGTCGAGTCCTTTTCTTTCCGTCACTTCGGCCTTTCTTTCCGTCGCTTTGGCCTTTCTATCCGTCGCTTCGGCTTTTCTTTCCGTCGCTTCGGCTTTTCTTTCCGTCGCTTCGGCTTTTCTTTCCGTCGCTTCGGCTTTTCTTTCCGTCGCTTCGATTCTTCTTTCCGTCGCTTCGATTCTTCTTTCCGTCGCTTCGATTCTTCTTTCCGTCGCTTCGATTCTTCTTTCCGTCGCTTCGATTCTTCTTTCCGTCGCA
>NZ_JBNNTL010000003.1:221845-266896 GCF_050278745.1 Lysinibacillus sp. NPDC094403
CGTCGAGTCCTTTTCTTTCCGTCACTCCAGCTCTTCTTTCCGTCGCTTTGGCCTTTCTATCCGTCGCTTCGACTCTTCTTTCCGTCGCTTCGGCTTTTCTTTCCGTCGAGCCCTTTTCTTTCCGTCACTCCGGCTCTTCTTTCCGTCGCTTCGGCTTTTCTTTCCGTCGCTTCGGCCTTTCTTTCCGTCGAGTCCTTTTCTTTCCGTCGCTTCGGCTCTTCTTTCCGTCGCTTCGGCTTTTCTTTCCGTCGAGCCCTTTTCTTTCCGTCACTCCGGCTCTTCTTTCCGTCGCTTCGGCCTTTCTTTCCGTCGCTTCGGCTCTTCTTTCCGTCACTCTGGCTCTTCTTTCCGTTGCTTTGGCCTTTCTATCCGTCGCTTTGGCCTTTCTATCCGTCGCTTCGGCCTTTTTTTCCGTCGCTTCGGCTTTTCTTTCCGTCGCTTCGGCTCTTCCTTCCGTCACTCCAGCTATTCTATCCGCCACTTCGGCGATTAAATCGGCGGGGCATTGACATTGACCTTCAGTTCTACGCAAAAGCGCAAAAAAACTGCCCAACATGTAAGTTTGGACAGTCTCTGCATCATATGTTTTTAATCTTCTTTTTCGATTAGTGCTGCTAATGCTGTAACCGCTTGCTCAGCATCGTTACCAGTACCGCTAAGTACAACCTCTGTTCCTTTTGCAATGGCTAAGCTCATAACACCCATAATAGATTTAGCATTAACTTTTTTCTCGTCTTTCTCAAGAAAGATATCGGCGCTAAAGCGATTTGCTTCTTGTACAAATAGCGCTGCTTGTCTAGCTTGTAGTCCTAATTTTAATTTTACATGGACTCTTCTCTCGGTCATTCTTAAAACTCCCCTTTACTACCGTTCATCTTATTATTTTTATCTTACCTTACTTACTGACAAAAGAACAATACGAGATTAAGTATCATATTCATACCTGAAAAGTATGAATATTCAACCACCAATTTTTTCTCCGCTTCTTAATGCATCGGCAATCTCGTCGATTTTCCGTAATCTATGGTTGACACCTGATTTACTAACCGTTCCACTTGATACCATTTCACCAAGTTCTTTTAGCGTTACATCTTGATATTCTACTCGTAATCGTGCAATTTCACGAAGTTTTTCTGGCAATTGATCTAAGCCTATTGAATTCTCAATAAATCGGATATTTTCTACCTGACGTAATGCTGCACCTATTGTTTTATTTAAGTTCGCTGTCTCACAGTTGACAATGCGATTAACACTATTTCTCATGTCCCGTAAAATGCGAACGTCTTCAAATTTCATCATTGCTTGATGAGCTCCAACAATATTAAGAAAATCAGAAATTTTTTCCGCTTCCTTTAAATAGGTTACAAAGCCTTTTTTCCGTTCAATTGTTTTTGCATTTAGCTCAAATTCATTCATCAAATCCATTAAAGCCTCGCCATGCTCTTTATATAATGAATAAATTTCTAAATGGTAGGCAGATGTTTCAGGATTGTTGACAGAGCCACCCGCTAAAAATGCACCTCGTAAATATGCTCTTTTTTGACCACTCTTTTTAATGAGCTCTCGAGAAATAGTATGATTAAATTGAAAGTCGTCTGAGATGATTTCTAAATCAATTAGTAGCTCACGCGCACCTTCTCTTACACGGCAAATGTATACGTTATTTTTTTTCAAACGCATCTTTTTTCTAACAAGTAACTCTACATTATATGGATACAGCTTTTTCATAATCGTATAAAGTCTTCTTGCGATTGCAGCGTTTTCAGTTTGTACGTCTAAGCTTAACTGTTTATTAGCAAAGGATAATGAACCATTCATACGAATTAGGGCAGATACTTCTGCTTTCATACAATGATTGTCCGCTTCTATTTGAGTTATTTCCTTTTTCGTTTCAGAAGCAAAAGACATATCACGCCCCCCTTTCAACCTTTTGTTCTATGTATATGTCCATCTTATCATATACAATAAGCGCTTTATAATTCACTAATTTCTTGTTTATAGATATTTGCGTAATCTACAAGCCATTCTGCAACATTGGCCGCATTATGACGAACCGTCCCATCTGGGCGAATTGTGGCAATATCTCGTTTAATAACTTCTAATCCCATACTTTCGAGCTTTGCAACGTCAAACGTTACTGGCTCCGCACATTCTTCCTTATAAAGCTCTTTTACAGGAAGAGGTAGTTTTACGTCATTTACTAAAATAGAATCAATGAAGGAGTCTCCAACATGTTTATATATAGCTTTCACATGATCACCTGCAGTATAGGAAATGGTTTCACCTTTTTGAGTCATTAAATTACAAACGTAAATTTTTCTTCCTTTAGCCTTTACGACAGCTTCCCCAATTTCTTTGACAAGAAGGTTTGGAATAATGCTTGTATATAAACTTCCCGGACCAATTAAAATATAGTCAGCACGATTGATTGCTCGAATAGCCTCTGGTAACGGTTGCACGTTTTCAGGCACTAAAAAAACTCGACTAATTGGTTTTTTAGCCATTGGAATTTTAGATTCACCTTCAATTATTGAACCGTCCTCAAGTTCTGCATGTAAATTTATTTTTTTATTGGCTGCTGGTATAACGCGACCATGAACCTTTAAAACCTTTCCCATTTCACTAATGGCATGGTTAAAATCCCCTGTAATATCTGTTAAAGCAGTCAACATTAAATTACCTAATGAATGACCACGTAAATCTTCCGATGCTGAAAATCGATATTGGAACATTTGCTCTACAAGCGGCTCAACATCCGATAACGCCGCGATAACATTACGGACATCACCAGGTGGTGGAATGTCGTAGTCATCTCGCAAGCGTCCTGAAGAGCCACCATCATCAGCTACTGTCACAATTGCAGTAATATCAAATGGGTGATGTTTGAGCCCCCGTAGTAACGTAGAAAGCCCTGTACCACCACCTATTACAACAAGTTTTGTCCGCTTCTTTCCCATTCACTCAATCCTTTCTACGATTGATGTCACGATGCGTAATAACAGTATTTTCCTTCCCAGATAAATATGCCCCAAAAAATTCTGCTAATGTTACCGAACGATGTTGTCCCCCAGTACATCCAAAAGCAATAACAAGCTGTGATTTGCCCTCTTGTCTATAGAGTGGAATCATAAACTCAAACAAATCCGTTAATTTTTGGATGAGTGTTTGAGTATCTTCAAGTGCCAGTACATAAGACGATACCTCAGTTTGTAAACCTGTTTTAGGACGTAACTCTTCTACATAATATGGATTTTTTAAAAAACGAACATCAAACACTAAGTCGGCATCTATCGGCATACCATGCTTAAATCCAAAAGACATGATATTAACGGAGAAAATATTATCAGCATCACTAGCAAATTCTTTAGCGATTTTTTCACGTAGTTCTTTTGGCTTCATATTAGATGTATTATAGACAAATTTAGCGCGGCCCTTTACTTCCGATAAAAGCTTGCGTTCTTGTTTAATGCCATCTAATGGTAAACCATTTACAGCCAATGGATGTGCACGTCTTGTTTCCTTATAACGTCTAACTAAAGCTGCATCATCTGCATCTAAAAATAATATTCGTGCAACAATATCGCCTTCTTTAAGTATATGGTCGAGGGCGCCAATAAGAGAATCAAAAAAGTCGCCACCACGCATATCCATGACAGCAGCTATACGTGTAATATTTTTACCCGAATCCCTGAGTAGAGTTAAAAATGTTGTGAGTAACGCTGGTGGTAAATTATCAATACAGTAATACCCCAAATCCTCAAAGCTTTGAATAGCTACTGTTTTCCCTGCTCCAGACATTCCTGTAATAATAACCAATTCATGTGAACTTTTTTGGCCTTCAACCACCACTGTCAGCAGCTCCTTTATTGTTCTATTGATATTTGTATTTTCTCATGAAGTAACTCAAAATCAGTCGTATATTCAAACGTACCGTACTGAATGCCTGATTGTGAGATGGCAAATTGTAAGTTTGTTCGATCACCTTCAGCCATTGGCAAATGGTTTAAATCCTCAACTGGGTGCCATGCAAGTTTGCCTTCTCTAGTTTCTTTAAACGGTACTCCTTCTATATCCTTTGCAACAAATGTATATAGCATCCATTCGTCGACTACCTTATTATCTTCTTTAATAACCATCGTATAAACACCCTTTAAATGAGCATTTATTGGTGTGACATTTGTTTCTTCATGAAACTCACGTACAGCAGCCTCATAAATCGACTCCCCGCTCTCCATTTTACCGCCAGGAGCTACGTACCAACCACGTCTCGGCTTCTGAAGTAATAATACTTGACCGTCTTTTACGGCTATTAAATTTGCGATTCTTTGCATAGGCACACCTCTAATCTCTTTTACATTCTACCTTTTATTATAGCAAGACCAAACAAGGTTTGTCCTCAATTCTAAACTTTAGGTGCATTGCATTTTCAACTTCATCGATACTTATGGAAAGCATGTTTTTTGCCTCTACTCAAGCATATGAAACTCCGCCATAAAAAAATCAAAATTTCCGTTCACAACAAAAATAGGTTGCTCCACCTTATTTGGCGGAAACAACCTACTCAACAAAATAAAAGGGGGATTGCTAATTACATTTTATATATTACACCTTTTATATGTCATTCAAGTTACAACTATATTAAGACCGTATTAAAATTGTATTTTTTTCCTTAAAATAATGATCTTGGGCACTTCTCCATAACGTGTGGTTGATTTCCGTTCCGACCGGGCGCTTTGCCGCTGACGCTTCGCTTCGCTGCAGGGTCTCGGGCCAACAGATGTCTTTTGCGCGAAAGCGAAGCGGCAGCGGCACCGATGTTGGTCACGAAGGCGTTATCACAGGACGTGATGGTTTTAGCCTTCGTTCCTCTAATCGCTAATCCCCAAGGAGTCGCCCAGCCTCCACTCCAATCAACTTGTTAACATAGTAGGATACGTTTCAACAAATGTCATCCACAACTTTTGGTGATGAGCCAATCAAAAATAGATTTTTGTCTTGGTTCACTTTAAGCATTAATTTTTTCTAATAATTCTTCCACATAGTGCTGTACTGCTTGCGCTGCAATACTTCCGTCACCTGTTGCTGTAACGATTTGACGAAGTGATTTTTCACGGACATCTCCAGCTGCGAAGATACCTGGCACTGTTGTTTCCATATTATCATTTGTCAAAATATAACCAGCATCATTTAAAATGCCTAGAGATTCAAATGGTTTTGTTAACGGTAGCATACCAATGTATACAAATACGCCATTAGTAGCAAATTCAGATTCTGTACCGTCTACAGTTGATTGTAATGTTACACTTCCAACTTTACCTTCAGCCTCATTAATTTCTTTGACTGTTGCATTCCAAATGAAATCAATTTTTTCGTTAGCAAAGGCACGATCTTGGAGAATTTTTTGTGCACGTAATTTATCACGACGGTGCACAATTGTTACTTTATCAGCAAAGCGAGTTAAATAAACGCCTTCTTCAACAGCAGAATCCCCGCCACCTACGACAACAAGATTTTTTTGCTTGAAGAATGCACCATCACATACTGCACAGTAGCTGACACCACGGCCCCCAAGTTCTTTTTCACCAGGCACGCCCATTTTTTTATACTCTGCACCTGTAGAAAGAATAATTGCGCGTGTTTTATATTCTTTAGTACCTGATTTTATTGTTTTATATTCCTCACCATCAATAATTTCAGTTACATCGCCATATGCATATTCTGCACCAAATTTCTTAGCATGATCAAACATTTTTGTAGACAGCTCAGGTCCTAAAATTGTATCAAATCCTGGATAGTTTTCTACTTCTTCTGTATTTGCCATTTGTCCGCCAGGGATACCACGTTCAATCATTAAAGTTGAAAGGTTGGCACGTGATGTATAAACAGCTGCAGTCATACCAGCCGGACCTGCACCAATTATTACAACATCATAAATTTTTTCTTCTGACATAAAAACTTCCCCCTAAACAAATTACTTTTTTATAATAACTTCAGTATGTTCATCGTATGTGAAAGTAAAAAGTTATTCAACTATGTTGCTCACAGTCTACTTATGACTGTTTGGCAAAAACATTAAAATTTCTTCAATATACTTCGATAAAGTTGACACTGATACCCCGTATTGTTGAGCTATCTCCTTTTTTGTAACCTTGAGCATTCGGGAAGAACGAAATAAATAATCATTTGCTCCTGCAATAGCTGCCGGATTTGTAAAACGATAATTATTAATCAATGCTTGCTCACAAAGCACAAACCACATTTGGAACATGGGTGCAATTAATGTCGTAAGCTTGCCATATTGTTCTAGTAATATTTCTGGCACACTTACCGCTCGTATAAAGCTAGCCTCTACTTTGTTTTTCATATCAAATTGATGCCCTAGTGCATAAGCGAGGAATAGCTTTTCAAATGAATCAAATTGTTCAACGTCTATCCATTTTGGATGCGCAATAATTTCCTGTTTATGCGCTGTACAGCTAAGTAAAAATAAACCAAATATGCGCTCACTTGGATAACTACTCTCCAGTTTATCCACAATATAATCACGGTCATGCTCTAATGCATCAAGTGCATATCCGTTTTCTTCTTGACGCCAAGGTTCAAAGCCTTCTTTATCAGGATCTTGCTCAAGTAGCTGCTCCCAAGCACTCTTTGAAATTGATTCATGTCCTGAGAAATACGCTGCATGTGATAACCAAAAGTAAAAGCCAGCATCACCTACATAGCCTCGTTTTTGCATGCTACGCAACCATTTAAATGCTAAATCATATTGTCCAACGAGCGCTAATGTTGCGCCCAGCTTGTAGCGATGTTCCCATAAGTATGGCTGAATTTTTACAAGCACTTCTAAAAGATCCTTTAAATCTTCTTCATTTTTTTCATAATACGCAATAACCGTTAAATTACATAGTGCATGTAAATTCCCCTTATTTTCACGTAATACATTGTTTAGAAGAGCCTTCGCCTGTTCTGCTTCACCAACATAAAAATAGGCAAGAGCTAAGTTGTTATAAGCTGACCAAAAATCTGGTTTGTCTTCTATTAAATCTTCTAGAATACTAATAGCTTCAGGGAAATCCCCTTTTTCCATACAACGTCTCGCCTGTTCCTGCCGATATAAATCTTCAGCAGAACCTTCAAGCTCATCAAAATCATCCTGCTCAAAATCAACAAAATCTAATATTTCAGCAGCTTCATCTGCATAAGTACCCTCTGGCTCAATTTGTAAATATTGCTCTGCAAAGCGTTTAGCATCATGCATAATGCCGACACATCCTGAAACCTCTGCCATGTAAAAAATAATTTCTGGATTGTCTGGATCTATCTGATAGGCACGACGAAGAAGATCATACGCTTCCTCGAAACGTTGACCCTCTAACTCTACTATCGCTAATTGCAATAAAATCATTGGATCATCAGGACTTAAATCAACTGCTCGCTGTAAATATTTATAGGCTTTATTCATTTGTCCGCTATTCATTGCTTGAATTGATTTTTTATAATAATAGTCGCCTGTTGGAATGAACGACACTATATTCGTTTGATTCTCTTTTTGACGTTTCTTTTCCAAAATATTTCCTCCGAAACAAGAAATAAGGAACGTATTATACGTTCCTTTACACAGTAACTTATATTATACCATACAATAAGCAATATGCCGTTATTTCTCTTCGTGACGTTTTTCTAACACTTGTAACACGTCATATACACTTACTTTTTGCTCTTGTAGTAACACTAGTAGATGATAAATTAAATCGGCTGCCTCCCATTTTACTTCTTCTGCATCGCGATTTTTTGCACCTATAACAACCTCAGTTGCTTCTTCTCCAACTTTTTTACAAATTTTATCGATTCCTTTATCGAATAAATATGTAGTGTACGCCCCTTCTGGCATTTCTTGTTCGCGCTTTTCGATGACATTTACAAGTTTAGAAAGAATCTCAACAGATCCGACCTTGGCATTTTGCTGAATAATCTCTGTAAAGCAAGAAGTTGTTCCGTTATGACAAGCAGGACCAGCAGGAATTACGTCCACAACTAATGCGTCACCATCACAGTCCGCCTTGATAGACACAACTTTTTGCGTATGACCACTCGTTGCCCCTTTGTGCCAAAGCTCTTGACGTGAACGTGAGAAGAACCATGTTTCTCCTGATTCAAGTGTTTTCTCCAATGATTCTTTATTCATATATGCTACAGTTAGTACTTCTTTTGTATTAGCATCTTGTACAACCGCAGTGACAAGACCTTTATCATCAAATTTAATGTTGTCAATCATCTTACTGCCACTCCTTTTTCACGTAAGTACTCTTTTACTTGTGCTACGCTCGTTTCTTTATAATGGAAGATGGATGCGGCAAGTGCTGCATCTGCATCGATATCTTCAGCTAATACCTCGTAAAAATGTTCGGCATTCCCTGCACCGCCGCTTGCAATAACAGGAACTGTCACAGCCTCTCTCACAGCTTTTGTTAACGCTAAATCAAAACCGGATTTCTCACCGTCCTGATTCATACTCGTTAATAAAATTTCACCAGCTCCCAAGCGAACCGCTTCCTTTGCCCACTCAGTTGCCTGCCATGTTGTTTTGTTTCGGCCTCCGTGCGTATAAACCATCCACGTAGC
Organism: Lysinibacillus sp. NPDC094403; assembly: GCF_050278745.1. Lineage (NCBI taxonomy): Bacteria > Bacillati > Bacillota > Bacilli > Caryophanales > Bacillaceae > Lysinibacillus > Lysinibacillus sp. NPDC094403. The sequence continues at coordinate 230,471 of NZ_JBNNTL010000003.1, forward strand.
ATCTTCTTCGCTATAGCGGGCATCAATAGCTACAACAATACATTGTGCACCAAAAAAGTCAGAACCTTCTTTAATAAGCTCCGGTCGCTCTAAAGCAGACGTATTCACTGATACTTTATCGGCACCTGCACGTAAAATACGTTTCATATCATCTAATGTACGAATTCCACCACCTACTGTGAATGGAATTGCTAATGTAGCTGCAGTTTGCCGTACGACATCAACCATTGTTTCACGTCCTTCATGTGATGCCGAGATATCTAGAAACACAAGCTCATCTGCCCCTTGCTCATCATAAAACTTGGCAAGCTCTACAGGGTCACCTGCATCACGTAACGACACAAACTGTACACCTTTTACAACACGCCCATCTTTCACATCAAGACATGGAATAATGCGCTTTGTTAACATGATGCCACCCCCTTCAACCACTGCTCTAATAAATACACACCTAGTTCGCCTGACTTTTCGGGGTGGAACTGCATTCCCGTAATAGAGCCATTTGCCACAATGCCAGGAACCTTAATACCATGATAATCCGCATAAGCGACAAGCTCCGTTTCATCGATATCAGTTGCATAAAATGAGTGCACAAAATAAACATGCTTTGCCGTTACTTCACCCTTTAACCATGAAGGACGCTTTGTCACTACGAGCTCATTCCATCCCATATGCGGCACTCGATATGCCTGCCCAGCGTTGTCACCACTAAATCTTTTAATACTTCCTTTAAAAAAGCCTAGGCCTTTCGTTGGGGACACTTCATCACTTTGCTCAAATAATAACTGCATTCCTAAGCAAATTCCGAGAAGTGGTCGATTTTCAGTTTTCACCTTGTGTAAATATTGATCTAAATTCGTTTCAGCTAAACGTTTGATGGCATCTGGAAATGCTCCAACACCAGGGAGTAACAGTGCATCTGTTGCATCTAGCACTTTTTCATTAGCCGAGACAACAACCTCACAGCCAAGTCGTTTTAAAGCCTGTTCAACACTAAATAAATTCCCCATGCCATAATCAATAACACCTATTTTCACGTTAACAGCCCCTTAGTCGATGGTACACCTTTAACACGTGGATCAATTTCCACTGCTGCGTCAATGGCACGTGCTAACGCCTTAAAAATAGCTTCAATGATATGATGTGTATTATGTCCATAAGGTACGATGACATGAACATTCATCCGAGCCTCAAGTGCAAACTTCCACAAAAATTCATGTACTAATTCAGTATCGAAGCTACCGACCTTTTCCTTCAACTGTGGCACACGATATTCTAAGTGCGGACGATTCGAGCAATCCACCACGACCTGTGCTAGCGCATCATCCATTGGCACAAATGCTGTGCCGTAACGCTTTATTCCTTTTTTATCACCGAGCGCTTCACGAATAGCTTGTCCTAATACAATTCCAAGGTCTTCTGTTGTATGATGATCATCTATATATGCATCACCGTTCGCTTCTATCGTCCCATCGAAAAGCCCATGTTTGATAAATAGGTCTAGCATGTGATCCATAAAGCCAACACCCGTTTTAATATTCGCCTTTCCTTCACCATCTAAATCGATAGCTACTGAAATTTGAGTTTCATTTGTTGTACGTTCAACTTTTGCATATCGTTTCTTATCAGTCATTGTGCTACTCCTTTTCCCATCCACGTGATTCGACTGCACGAGCATGGCCCTCTAAGCCTTCCATACGTGCTAGACGTGCAATTTTCGGTGCATTTTCTGCCCAAGTTTTTTCACTATAAAAGACGACGCTCGATTTTTTCACAAAATCATCGACGTTTAAGCCACTTGCAAAGCGTGCAGTGCTATTCGTTGGCAGCACATGATTTGTCCCTGCAAAATAATCACCTACTGGTTCAGAGCTATAACGACCGATGAAAATACCACCTGCATGCCTTACCTGTTCAGATACAGTCTCAGCATTTTTTGTGACAATTTCTAAATGCTCAGGTGCTAGCGAATTAATTGCATCTACGGCATCTGCCATCGTTTCAGCCACATAAATAGCACCAAAGTTTTCGATAGATGCACGCGCTACTTCTTCACGCGGTAAAGTGGTTAATTGCTTCTCCACCTCATCAGCTACTTTTTTAGCCAATTGCTCAGAAGTTGTCACTAAAATGGCACAAGCCAATTTATCATGCTCAGCCTGTGATAGAAGATCTGCCGCGATTTCATCAGCAAATGCTGTGTCATCTGCCAGCACTGCAATTTCACTTGGACCTGCAATCATATCAATCGCTACCTCACCAAATACCTCACGTTTTGCTAATGCTACAAAAATATTTCCTGGACCTGTAATTTTATCAACAGGAGCAATTGTCTCTGTGCCATATGCAAGAGCCGCAATCGCCTGAGCTCCACCGATTTTATATATTTCCTCTACCCCTAAAATATGAGCCGCAGCAAGTACACCGGGAGGTAATTTTCCATCGCGACCTGCTGGAGATGTCATAACAATGCGTTTGACACCTGCAACTTGTGCAGGAATAACGTTCATCAAGACCGAAGATGGGTATGCTGCTGTACCTCCTGGAACATAAAGACCTACCGCATCGAGCGCAGTAATTCGTTGCCCAAGCCAAGAACCATCTTTAAGCTCTAAGCGATAACCTGAACGCTTTTGCTGTTCGTGATACAAGCGAATATTTTGGGCAGCCTCTGTTAAATCAGCATAAAGCTGATGATCAATTAAATTTACTCCCTCTTCAATTTCTTCCTTCGTTACACGTAAATGATCAGGGGCAAAGCCATCCCATTTCTCTGTATAAAAACGAATCGCCGCGTCACCTTGTGCACGAACATCTGCTAATACTTGACGTACAACCTTTAACTGTTCTTCATTTCCACCTTCAAGTGGTCGTTTTAAGGAAATACCTTTTGCTAGCTTGGTTATTTTCATAGGATTAATCTCCTTTAAATCTAGGAATGTGCCTCTTCCAATAGTAGACATTTTTATTTAACACATTTTTTTAAACGTTTCACAAGGTCGATAATACGGTCACTCTTCATGCGATAGCTTACTGGGTTGGCAATTAATCGTGATGATACGTCTGTAATAAATTCATACTCCACTAAACCATTTTCTTTCAGCGTCCGGCCAGTTGAAACGATATCGACAATTCGATCTGCTAAGCCAATCATGGGCGCCAATTCAATTGATCCATTTAGCTCAATAATTTCAACTTGCTCTCCAATACCCTTATAATATTTCATTGCAATATTAGGATATTTTGTCGCTATTCTTGGTGCAATTTCATTCATTGTCGTATTAGGTAAGCCTGCTGATGCGATATAACAAGTACTTATTTTCAAATCCAGTAATTCATGCACTTCTCGTTGCTGTTCTAACAAAACATCTTTCCCAGCAATGCCAATATCCGCTACACCGTGCTCAACATAAACAGGAACATCCATTGGCTTTGCTAATATAAAACGAATTTTTTCTTCTGGAATTTCAAGCATTAATTTACGGGACATTTCGACTTCTTCTGGTAAATTAAAGCCAGCTTCTATAAGCATTTGATATGCCTCGTCAAAAATGCGTCCCTTCGGCATAGCAATCGTTAATTCATTCACCGTCAACGTCCTCCTGTCCGACAACAATTACTTTTGTAAAGTGTGCTAAAAAAGATTCTTCATCAACAAGGCTACTCCTTAACTGTAAGGTAGCTTGTTTACCAGCTTCTCGTAGTGTCTGCACCTTTGTAAGAGCCGCTTCAAATTGTTCTTCCTCAAATAGTACAACTGTAGCTTCTTGTCGTTCATCACATTGCCCATCAAGTGTTTCTAATAGACGATCAACGCGAATACTAAATCCTGTAGCGCCTACTTTTGAGCCAAATACCTCCAGCAATCCGTCATAACGTCCCCCATTGCCTAATGGAAAGCCACTGCCAGTTGCAAACACTTCAAATAACATTCCTGTGTAATAGCTCATATGACTAGAAAGTGTAAAATCAAAGGCTACATAATCCGCTAAGTCTGCAATTGCTAGTAGTTTAGCGAGCTGCTGCATATATTCTAATGCGTCATTTTTGCGCACATATTTTTCAATATCTTGAATTTCTTTTAAATTCATAGCTTCTTCAATAAATTGCAATAATGCATCGGATTTTGTTTTAGGTAAATCGAATGATTCTACTGCTTCTTCAAAACCTACATAATTGCGTTGCACAAGTAGTGTCCGAAGTATATTTTGTTGTTCAATGCTTTCTGTATAATCTTGTAAAATACAATTTAATATACCTGCATGACCGATCGTCACTTTAAATTCCGCTAATCCAAATTGCTTTAATAACTCCATTGCCGTAACAATAACCTCAGCATCAGCAAATACAGAATTGTCTCCAATTAACTCGATCCCCATCTGATCAAATTCAGCTGGGCGTCCACCTTCCGCTTCCTGTGCGCGAAAGACACTAGCAAAATAAGCGAGGCGTATTGGAATCATCTCTTTTAATAATTTTGATGTTGCTACACGTGCAATCGGAGTTGTCATATCAGGTCGTAGTACTAACGTGTTGCCCTGGCTATCTACTAATTTAAATAAATGTGTATCGGCAATTGCTGATGCTTTACCGACTGTATCAAAATACTCAACTGCAGGCGTTTTAATAAATTCATAGCCTCTTCTGCATAAAAAGTCTCGTCCAGTGTTTCTTACAGCCTCTACCTTTTCAAATATTTGCGGAAATGTATCGCGCATTCCAAGTGGTTTCTCAAACATTTTAATCGACGACATTTTGACACTTCCTCACGTTTCACTTTAACTCACTAGAGTGTTAGAGAATTAGATTATGAAAGAATTCTAACTTATTTATCCCTTTCAGTCAATGCAAATTCCTCTGAATTATTGAACAATTTAAACACTGATTATTCTGTTAATTATACTCGAAAATAAATAAATTGAAACTTTATTCAGCAGAGCAAGTTCTTCTCTCCTCAAACTTGTAAACCTTTAGACAAAAACTATGTGAAATACAGAAGTTGGGTGATATAACGTGAAAGTTAGTGGATAAAATTCAAAAGTTGGGCGATAAAACCTAAAAGTTAGTGGATAAATTTCAAAAGTTGGGTGATAAAACTAAAAAGTTAATGTCATTCTTTTAAAACGTATGTCATGTCACCCCCTCGTTTTGCCGGAGAGTCATACTTTAATTTCATTGTTACAATTATTTCCACCAAAAAAAAAAAACACTGTGCATAGTAAAGCATGCACAGTGTAGATATTATTATTTTTTAGGCGTGCACCATTCCACTACTTCATTGCGTTTGCGCTCTGCCATCTGTTCAGCTGTATAGATAATTTGCATAGGGTTACCGCCTGCTAGACAGCCTGCTGGCACATCTTTATGGACTAGGGTTGCAGCTGACACAATCGCGCCGTCACCTATCGTAACACCTGGTAGTATCGTTGAATTGGCTCCAACCATTACTTCATTACCAATATGAACATCTCCAAGACGATATTCCTCTATTAAGTATTCATGCGCCAAAATAGTCGTATTGAAACCTATAACGGTATTGTCACCGATATGAATACGTTCTGGAAACATTGTATCTGGCATAACCATTAAAGCTATAGAAGTTTGTTCACCGATTTCCATTTTTAACAAAGTTCGATACAACCAGTTTTTCACACGTAAAAATGGTGTGAAGCGTCCAATTTGAATGACAACGAAACACTTCATCACCTTCCAAAAGGACACCGTATCATAAATATTCCAAAGCGAGTTTGCTCCTTCGACACGGTAGCGTTCTGTTTTACGTGCCATTTACTTACCCCACTTTCACAATTTCAAATAAATCCGTCATATGATGCAACATATATTCCGGCTTGAATTGCTGTAAGTATTCCTCACCTTTAAATGCCCATGCGACACCAGCCGCTCTAACTCCAGCATTGTGTCCTGCCTCAATATCGTGAGAATTATCACCAATCATAATCGCGTCTTCTTTGTTTACACCGAGGCGTTCAAGCGCAAGCAAAACTGGCTCTGGATCAGGCTTTACATTTTTCACATCATCCGTGCCAATACGGATATCAAATAAATGACTTGCGCCTAGTACAGATAGACCACGGTCAATCATCCCATTACGCTTTGTAGACACAATCGCTAATTTGATACCCATATCCTTTAATTGCTCTAAAGTTGATACAACATCAGGATATTGAGTGACAAGCTCATCGTGATGTAGTTCATTATATTCACGATATTTTGCCATCATTGCGTCCTCTTCACCAGGAGTAATGTCACTAAATGTCTGTTTTAAGGACGGCCCAAGGAATTTCAAGCAATCTTTTGGCGAATATTGCCCGGGAAATCGTTCATTTAAAACATGCATAAATGTTTGAATGATTAAATCATTTGTATTGAGTAATGTGCCATCAAAATCAAATAGTAATGCCTTTACAGCCATGCTTTGCACCCCTTATTTATCATCTAAATACTTCACTGCTGGTTTTACTTTTATACGTCGGTAAATGATCGCACCAAGACCCACTACAATACCTATTATCGAAACAACCTGAGCTGAGCGTAAATCTCCTACTAAATATAAGCTATCTGTACGCATACCTTCTATATAGAAGCGACCAATTGAATACCAAATTATATAGCTGAAGAATATTTCACCACGATTTAAATTTACTTTGCGTAATACTAATAAAATAATTAGCCCAATGAAGTTCCAGACGGACTCATATAAAAAAGTAGGATGTACATATGTTCCTAATTCTTCAATATACATTTGATTAATAATCCAATCCGGCAGCCTTAGATTTTCTAAAAATTCGCGTGATACCGGACCACCATAAGCCTCCTGGTTCATAAAATTTCCCCATCGGCCAATTATTTGTCCAATTAAAATACTCGGTGCCGCAATATCCGCTACTCGTAAAAAGCTTATATTTCTTCTACGAGTGAATATGTAAGCTGTCAAAAATGCACCAATAAGTGCACCATGAATAGCGATACCACCATTCCAGATTTGAATAATCATCCCTGGGTTTTCACTATAATAATCCCAACGCATCGATACATAGTAAATACGTGCGCATACTATGGATATAGGAACAGCCCATAGTAATAAATCCGCAAGAAATTCCTCGGGTAAGCCTCTCTTAACGGCCTCTCTTTGTCCCACAAAATAAGCTAAAATAATACCCGATACAATTAGTAACCCATACCAACGAACTGGGATAGGTCCTAAGTGGAAAGCGATCGGATTAATTTCTAATAATAACAAGTCCATCTTGTTCTCCTCTCAAATCAATTCATTGCACTTGCAAAACTTACGCACAGTTAAAACCATGTTGCTGTCGCTTCGCTTTCGCACAGTTAAAACCATGTTGCTGTCGCTTCGCTTTCGCACAGTTAAAACCATGTTGCTGTCGCTTCGCTTTCGCACAGTTAAATTGCCACAGGACGTGGCGTTCTTAGACTGAGTTCCTTTATTTCAGCGGATGTTTGGATACCCGCTGAAAGAAGTTAAAAACGATTAGTCGTCTAACTCATCCGTTGATGAGATCACCTCATCTAATCGTCTTGAAAATTCCTCGGCTGCATTAACGCCCATCTTTTTCAAACGATAATTCATTGCTGCTACTTCAATAATAACAGATACATTGCGTCCAGGTCTTACAGGAATCGTTAACTTTGTTAATTCAGTATCAATGATTTTCATTTTCTCTTCCTCTAAACCTAAACGATCATATACTTTTTCTGGATCCCATATTTCCAACTCGATAATTAATGTGATCCGTTTGTACGGCCGTACCGCACTTGCCCCAAAGAGTGTCATAATATCGATAATACCAATGCCTCGAATTTCGAGTAAATGTTCTAAAAGAGGTGGTGGACTACCAATTAAAAAATTCTCTGATTCCTGACGAATCTCCACACAATCATCAGCCACTAAACGGTGCCCCTTCTTGACAAGCTCAAGTGCTGTTTCACTTTTCCCTACACCACTTTTTCCTATGATAAGTACACCGATGCCGTATACATCAACTAAAACTCCGTGAGCAGCAGTCATTGGTGCTAAGCGACCTTCTAAATAGTTTGTTAGTCTACTCGAAAATTTTGTTGTTGTCATGTGTGTTTTAAATACAGGAACATGCTTTTCATTGGACGCCTGTAAAAGTTCCTCAGGTACCTCTAAATCGCGAGAAATAATAATAGCTGGGGTATCCTGCGAACACAGTAGACGCATCCGCTCCAGTTTCACATTTGCAGGTAGCATTTCAAAAAAAGAAAGCTCTGTTTTTCCAAGCAATTGTACTCGATTTGCAGGATAATGCGTAAAATATCCCGCCATCTCGAGCCCCGGTCTTGAAATATCACTAGTAACAATCGTTCTTCCTATTCCTTCCTCACCAGCTAATAGTTCTAACTTAAATTTCTCCATAACATCTCTTGTTAATACTACGACCAATGTTTAGTAGCCTCCATTCAAAGGAATTGAATATGTTTTATCCCGCGTAAACAGTCAGTAAATTTCCACTTATCGTGGCCATTAATTGTCTGTAAACTCCGATTGGTTAAACTAGCAATCAGCCATTCTGATTGCAGTTTCACCTTATTTTAGCATGTCTATGTATAAAAGAAATGTATTTACACTCTGTTAGTTTGACTAAAAAATTCTGCAAAATATAAAAAACTAGCGGTACTCCAGCCCGCTAGTTTCATTATCATTTTATTTTTGAGTAGCCAACCATTTGGCAACTGCTTCTGCATCTCCATCTTTAACAATACCAGCAGGCATTGCATTTTTACCATTTTCAATAACATTCAAAATTTCTTTTTCTGATAAACGAGAGCCTACATCGCTAATTTTTGGTGCATTTCCTTGGCCTTGTAGCTCGCCACCATGGCAAGTAATACAAGATTTCATAGCAATTGTTTCGCCATTTGGAGTAGTTGTTTTAGTACCTTCAGTTGTTGATGTTTTACCTCCGCCACAAGCAGCTAAGAATATTGCTGAACCAATCGCTAATGTTAACATTGCCTTTTTCATTAGGGCCCCTCCTCAAAGTAAATAAGTATCTTTCTCTGACATTATACCAAAATTATGCACGTTTGAAACCTTCACCTAACACCTCATAAGCATTAGAAACGATAACAAACGCTGATGGATCAACGTTTTTAATGAGTTGTTTCAGCTTTGTGAACTCTGTTTGGTAAACAACAACCATAAGTACTGGTCGTGCTTCCCCTGTATAGCCACCTATTGCAGGCAACTTTGTCACTCCTCGATTGATCTCGGCATAAATGGCATCACGTACCTCATCTTGTTTCATCGTAATAATGTAAATCATTTTAGACTGACTAAAGCCGAGCTGAATAATATCAATCGTTTTTGTAGTGACATAAAGTCCAATTAGAGCATATAAACCTTTCTCTAAGTCAAAAACAATTGCTGCACTAATTGCGATAATCCCATCAATTAATAGTACACTTGTACCAAGCGATAATCCGGTATACTTTGTAATAATTTGCGCTAGTAAATCAGTGCCACCAGTAGAAGCATTCCCTTTAAAGACAAGTCCTATTCCTAAACCGACAACAATTCCCCCAAAAAGTGCACCGAGTAAAGGATTATCTGTCCAAGGCCCCCATCCGTTCGTTAATAATACAATAAACGGTAATGTCACTGTTCCAATAAATGACTTTATCCCGAACTTTTTTCCAAGGAATAATACACCTGCAATAAATAATGGAATATTGAATGCATATTGTACAAAACCAGGATTCCAACCAAATAAACCGTGTAAAATTGTACTAATCCCGCTTACTCCGCCAGAAGCTACTTGATTTGGTAATAAAAATACATTAAAGCCAATAGCAATAATTGCCGCTCCTACTATGACGTACACATACTCCACAATGCCTTCCCTTACATCATGATTCATTTCCCCCACGCCCACTTTAACTATCAGAATTTTTTTAAGACGAGATGATTATAGCAAATAGTTTTCGCATTGAGAACTTCGTCTTGATGAAGGGAATATGTATTTTTATAATTTTGTTCATTATCATAATGTGGGGTTGATTTCATAAGTTTCAACAAATGTCATCCACTACTATAAATGATGAGCCCAATAATGTATAAAACATAAAAAATAAGCTACCTTAAAAAGAATTTTAAGATAGCTTATTTTTGGCTTTTCACTAAAATATATACTTAACTGTAATTTCCACTATAGGACATTTTAGATCAAATCCTTGTTTATAAAGATTTTTCTGCCCACTCCATTGCTTCATTGTATAAAAGATCGATTTTTGTTAAATCAATATTGAGCTGAGGAGCTAAATTTTCTAAAGTAGACCAATCTAACTTGCCTAGCGCAATACTGAATTCCAAATAAGGTGTCATCTCAGTTTGATTACCTAAAATCGTTTCTGTTATGTCTTCTGAAAAAGGTAGCTGCTGTAAAATAGCCATCAGCGGTCTTTGCAACAAAGTGTCTATCAAAGAAAACATCCCAACTAAAAAATATTCAGAGAAGTTTTTCTTATAGGAAAGCTTGGCTAATTTCTCACATACTTTTGCTCTAAATAACGATGTACACATGACTTCTTTAAAAAGATCAGTATCTGCATTCACATCAATTTCTCGCATCGCCAATAAATAAATCCACTTTCGTAAATTTGAAACGCCGAGCAATAAAATCGCTTGTTTTATCGAACGAACCTTGGATTTAGATCGCATCTCTGAATTATTAACCATTTGCAATAACTTATACGTTAATGAAATATCACGCTCAATATTTTCAGCTAATAACTGAACATTAGGTTCCTCTTCTTTTAATAATGCAATAATACAAAAATATTGAATAGTATTAGCTGGTATATCGGTCGCTGTAATTATTTGAGGTTGTTCAAAAAAATAGCCTTGAAATAATTCATAACCAGAATGCTTTGCCACTTCAAATTGATTACGTGTCTCAACCTTCTCTGCGAGCAATTTTATGTGAGGGAAATTTTCTTTCACTTTATTTTCAATTTCCATTCGCTCAAGTAACGGTGACAATAAAAAGTCAACTTTTATAAAATCGATATAAGCAAATAACTCATCATAAACTTGTACCTCATTATCCAAAACAAAATCATCTAATGCAATTTTAAACCCATATGATTTCAGCTCAATGACTCTCTCTACTAACTGAGGTGTAAGTGGGACGTCCTCTAAAATCTCAATAACAACTTGCGATGGATTTAAATATTCATTTAAGGGACTCTTAAGCAAGTTTTCTGTAAAATTAACAAAACTAGGTTTGCCTTTTGTTACCTCTTCAATGCCAATTGAAAGAAATGAGTTTACTAGTACATCAATTGTTGCAGCATCTGAATCAACCATCGGAAAAGCATTCACGTTTTTGCTACGATATAATAATTCATACGCAACGATTTGTTCATGAAGGTTAAAAATAGGTTGTCTGCCGATAAATACTTTCATTTCGTCGCCCCCCATTTCTCCATTTTCTAGTAATTAATATTATAGCATCTTTCATTACTCTCTGCTTCCGTCTAAAAATTTCTAACAATAATCAGCATTATATACAAGAAAATGGCACATCACCATAACATAGAATCGATTTCCATTCTGCCTGAGTGCTTCTGAAGGCGTCGGGGCAACAATTAGTTTCTGTGCAAAAGCGTAGCTGCAGCGGTAGGATATTGGTCATCCGTAACACTGATTTCCAAGGAGTCGCCAAGCATTCACTCCAATCAACTTTTCCTCATGCTATACACAAAGTACAATCTCTAACTTTAGGTAATAAACTAAGAAAATTTATTACCTACACAAATACCTTTCTCCTATGCTTCGCCACATATATTATTTATTCCTTTCTCAGAATGACCTTTTTTCGCTCAATCCTTCCAAAAAATTTCTCGAGTCGACTTATTCGGAAATTCCATTTTATATGGACATTTTCCAAATTTTGATTTATAGTACATTACAACACTAATGCACTATGTTACATAGGACTGAAAGGGGGTTTTTCGATGCTCGTTCATCTAGATGGTACAACACCTATTTATATTCAAATTGCCGAATGGCTACAGCACGAAATCATTGCCGAACGATTACAGGCGGACGAGAAGGTCTATTCACAATACCAGCTAGCTGAATTATTTAATATAAATCCTGCTACTGCTGGTAAAGGGCTGACAATCTTACTTGAAGAACAACTTTTATATAAAAAACGGGGGTTAGGTATGTTTGTCTCTACGGATGCAAAGGAACGAATTTTAATGAAACGTCGAAACGAAATATTGACGAAAATGGCGCAAGAGATCGTATTAGAGGCAAAACGTTTACTTGTATCTGATGAAGAATTGCTAGTGCTTATTCGAAAAACACAGGAGGGGTTGGAATGAATATTATTCAATGTGAGGAGTTATCTAAAAGCTTTGGACGTCGTCATGCACTTCAGCAAGTAACCTGCGCTATTGATGCAGAGAAAATTATCGGTATTATTGGTCGCAACGGTGCTGGTAAGTCGACTTTACTTAATATTTTTGCAGGCTATCTAAAGCCTACAAGTGGGTCATGCAAAGTGTTTAATGAAAATCCCTTTAATAATATTCAAACTGCTGCCAACATGATTTTTATCGATGATCGATTAAGCTTCTCTGATTACTTGTCACTCGAAGATATTTTAAAGATGGGGGCCGATTTTTATCCTAATTGGCAAAATGAGCTAGCTTATCGCATGCTCGATTATGCGGGTATAGATCTCACAGCAAAGCATCAGCAACTATCTAAGGGGCAATTAGCAACCTTTAACCTTGTTTACGGATTAGTAAGTCGCTGCGCACTAACGATTTTAGACGAACCGATGAATGGTATGGACGAAGTGATTCGTACAGATTTTTACAGGGCGATTTTAAAGGAGTACCTTGCCTTTCCACGAACATTTTTAATTACTAGCCACCATTTGCAAGAGATGGAATCTATTTTAGAAGAAATTTTACTAATAGATGATGGCTCTGTCATTGCACATGCACCATTAGATGAATTTAAGGAACAGCTCATATCACTTAGCGGACCAAGTGATGCACTTGCAGATTTACTCTCTGAGATGGAAGTGTACGCTCAAAAGATTGTAACAGGGATGACCTCAGCAATTGTAGATGCTAGTAAACTATTCGTCTCAGAAGAAACACTTCGAACAAAAGGCATTACGATATCGTCCCTTACCGCAAGTGAAGTCTGCAAGTATTTAACAAGTAGAAAAGGACGTGATATTGATGCAATCTTTGACTAATATTTCACTTAAAACAATTGTACAAAAACAGGTGAAATGGAAAGCAAAATTATATATTTCCGCCCTTAGTTCTTTAGTTATTGTACAAATCATTTTTGGAGTTTTAACATCTGGCTCTGGAAATGCATCTACTGGTCATGGGCGGGGAAATTTAAATATTCAATTCTCTATTTACTCAATCGATACGTTTCTTATTGTTACAGCAGTTTGGGCATTTATTGTAGCACTTCTCTTTACAACAAAAGCGTATCGTACTGATGATTTATCTGTTATTTCTAGTCGGACATCAAGCGCCATTGCAAATATAATTGTCATGATTATTTACAGTTTTATTGCAGTCATCATTATGATTTCGACTTACTATTTACAAGTAGTATTAGGAATTTCTTTAGTGGAAAAGAAATCTTTTGTTATAGAAAATCTATTTATTTCACCTTCAACATTACTATTATGTTTCAGTAGCATCTGTTTATTTGGCGCAATCGGCTTACTACTAGGCACCAGTTACAAGGGGCCAGTAATTATAAAAATATTTGTATCTATGTTTATGTTGTTAGGCCTCATATTAATTTTTATGTCACCAGGGTCTATTAACCTTCTGCCAATCATAATGTTATCCAATCTTATGATTAGTGTTATTTATTTGCTTGTAGCTTTACTATGTTTTAGCCTCACTATTTGGATTGCAGATAAATCGGAGGTGTCTCGCAAATGATAACGACATTTTTCTTATTTTTTATTCCACTACTATTCGTAGTTGCTATTTTTCTACTACTAAGTAAATTAGGTAAAAAAGCTAAAAATATTTGGACACCTAAACGTATTATGATTGCTATTATTAGTTATATCGCACTTGGACTTACTGCCTTCCTATACATTAGTTTTTTTTCAGAATCAACAATACCAGTACTCTCTCGTTCTGAAATTAAACAAGTTGAGAAAAAGTTCGATCAAATCCAAAAGTATGATCAAGAATACAATTCTTCCTATTTAACCGAGGACTATAAAAAGAAAACATGGGAAATTAACTTTGAAGGAAATACTTTACCTGTTGTTATAAATGATGACAATTTAAGCTTGAAGATTCGACAACGTTATAATGATAGTATTGAATCTGGGAAAGCTCTTGTTACCTATTATCAATTTCCTTTCATTATAGAAGGTATTGATGTTTCAAACGAAGTACCGTTACCTAACGTATACGTGGCAGAAAACCAGTTATTTATTGGATCTTTACAAGAACAAGTAAATTATTATCGTATAAATGCAACATTAGGTATTTTAGATATGAATCGTGGGATAGAACGTGAACCATATACAATGGACTATTCTTATTCAAGTGTCATAGTTATCGATTTACCACGAAGTACGGTTCTAGAAGATTCCCAGGGTCTTGTTCAATATATAGAATAGATAAAATGGATAATCACACACAGATGTTTAGGTATGACATTCGAAAATACGTATGCAATATATGTGTTAATGTTATGATGATGAGCAAAAAAAAGGACAGTCCTAAGTGATTTTTTTATCACATTTGGACTGTCTTTTTTTATTTTCCACTTGCTTTTGCTTTAATAGCACCAACTACAGCTGGGACAACTGAAAGCAAGATAATTAATATAAGAACCGTTGAGAAGTTATCTTTAATAATTGGAATATTACCAAAGAAATAACCTAGTAATGTACAGCTGAGTACCCATAACACTGCACCTAAAACATTATACATAATGAAGTAGCTATACTTCATTTTACTAGCCCCTGCAACAAATGGTATGAATGTACGGATGAAAGGCATAAAACGTGCGATGACAATCGTTTTTCCACCGTGTTTATTAAAGAACTTTTCTGCTGCTTCCATACGTTCTTTTTTAACGACTCTACCAAGGAAGCTCTTTGGTGGAATAGACGTTCCCACTTTATGACCAATATGATAATTCATCGTATCCCCTAATATCGCAGCTGCCAAAAACACTGGAATTAATATCCACATATCAAATGCGCCCATTGCTGCTGCTAATGTACCACTTGCAAAAAGCAATGAATCACCTGGAAGGAATGGGAAAATTACGACACCTGTTTCAACAAAAACAATTGCAAACAGAACGAAATAACTCAAATTTCCGAATTTATGAATGATTTCCTCTAAATGCACGTCAATATGCATAATAAAATTAATTAACTCCTTGATGAGTTCTATCATTTTTCCATATGCTCTCTTTCAATTAAATTTTCTATAGGCTTTGACGTAGCTAGACACCAAAGGGTTCCATTCTTCTTTACAATTATTGGTGTTACTTCTCCCTCACTATATGACAAGCCTGTGAAAAGTATGTAGATTTCACAAGTTTGATTTTATCACTTCCAGACATCTACACTCAACTTATTTAAATAAGTCACCGTGCTTTTTTACATTGCTGTAATATTGGCCTACAGTGAAACTTCAATTAGTGGGTATTCCTCGTCCCTCATTAGAAGAACACAAGCTAAAATTTCATATTCTTTGAAAACGTTTGTGTGAATAACCACCTGTCCCCTAATCAATTGAACTTTTACGGGCAGTTAATCTCCCACTTACATTTATTGCTTCTCTTAAATCTTGAAATGTGAGTCTAACTGTTCATTTATGCGGTATAAAAAAAGCTACTATTTTTCAATAGTAGCTACTGTTTCTTATACTTTTTCTTTTAATGAACGGCGCAAAATTTTTCCTGTCGTATTTTTAGGTAATTCATCTATAATCTCAATTACTTTAGGAACCTTGTATTTCACCATATGCTTTGCACAGTATGCGAGAAGGTCTTCAGTTGATGTTGCATCTGCATCTTTTAAGACAACATATGCATGAACTGCCTCACCTAAGTTAGGGTCTGGGTAACCTACAACTGCCGCTTCAACGATGTTATCATGAGCAAAGAGTACTTCTTCTACCTCTCTTGGATAGACGTTATATCCTCCTACAATAATCATATCTTTTTTACGGTCAACGATGTAAAAGTACCCTTCGTCGTCCATTTTTGCTAAGTCCCCTGTGTATAACCAGCCATCACGTATAGCCATCGCTGTTTCTTCCGGTAATTTATAATAGCCCTTCATAACATTAGGTCCTCGTACAATTAGCTCTCCTACTTCGCCAATGGGCACTTCTTGTCCATTTGCATCCACTACCTTATTTTCAACATTGGAAATGGATGTCCCAATAGAACCTGCCTTACGGTCACGATCCAATGGATTAAAGCACGTTACTGGTGAAGCCTCTGATAAGCCAAAGCCCTCTGAAACACGCACATTAAATTTCTTTTCGAAATTATGTAATAGTGCTACAGGTAAAGACGCGCCACCTGAAATTGCTAAACGTATGGATGAGAAATCTTCAGGGTTGCCTTCAGGTAATTGATACAAGAAGTTATACATAGTTGGCACACCAGCGAAGACTGTTGCTTTTTGTTCCTTTGTTATTTTAAAGATTTCAGTTGGACTAAAACGTGGTACAAGTAAAATCGTTGCTCCTCTCAATAAAGGTGCATTGGCAACGACAGTTAACGCGAATACATGGAAAACTGGTAATGTCGCAATAATACGATCTTCTGCTTTATAGCCCAAATAATGCGCAACATCTCGTGCATTGGAATAGATATTTCCATGAGTCAACATTGCACCCTTTGGAGTACCGGTCGTTCCTGAAGTATATAAAATAATTGCATTATCATCGTCAGCTACTTCTACTGGTTGGAGAGAGTCAGATGCACTAGCGATTACTTGTGAAAATAAATGGATTTTTGCCTTTGCCTCTTCGGATAAAGTAGTTACTTTTTCAGCAACATCTGCTGTTGTTTCACAAATAACAAATGTTTTTACTTTTGGAAAAGCATGTACACCCATTTCTACTAATGGAAGAAGTGCGTCAAGTGCAATAACAGCTTTTACATCACCATTATGCAAAATATACGAAATTTCATCTGGTGTATAGATTGGATTAATTGGAATTGCCGTTGCCCCTAAACGCATTGTTGCATATAACGCAATTAAATAATGTGGTGTATTGCCGAGTAAAAACGCCACATGGTCCCCTTTTTCTACCCCTAAATCTGCTAACCCCTTCGCAAAGCGACCAACTGTGTGTTCAAATTCACCGTACGTCGTATTTTTCCCCATAAAATGATACGCAATTTTATCCGGTTGCTCTAATGCTTGTTGACGAACACTTGAAACTAAATTCAATTACACCATCCCCTTTATCGTATCAATTTCGCCTTGGCGTAATTGCCGCTGACGCTTTGCTTTCGCGCAGATAAACAATGCGTCCGGATTTTGAATTGTGTTTAGGCCTGCACGATGCAGGTCAGTTAGCCGTTTTCGCAGGATGCGAAGGCTTTAGGCTAACATCCTTTATTCATTCCTTTTAAAATCCGTGACATCCGCCGGAGGCTTTATCTTCATTCAGTAGATGTATGGACATCCCTAAAAAAAAGGAATCACACCCAAATCCATCTCACCACCTCAGAGGTGGGAGTCTACTACTGAATGAAGATAAAATGAATCATTATTCAGTAATATTATATAAGAAATATATCTAAAAGACAACGAAACTTTTTATTTCATGTCATAAATTACGTCAAATAATTCATTTTTTTCTCTTTTATACACTTTTATTACGAACGAATATGCGAGATGTAACGCCAACGAATCAAATAAAAATAGACTACTTGTATTAAAACAAAAAAACCAAAAGCAAAGAAAACTTCTTTTACAATGGAAATATTAGCAATATCCTTCAAGATGCCTTGAACCATAAGAAAAGCAAACATGCTATGCAACATTGCAATACCCCATGGTAAGAAAAATTGTGGGAATAAATGACGATTCACAAGCTTTTTGAGCTCTGTATCTGTTAAGCCCATTCGCTTTAAGACATCGAATTTACGTTTTTCTCTTTCAAGAGAAGTATGCAGTTTAAAGTAAACGAAACTACCTGCTGCTAATAAAAATACCGTTGCTACCAAGACCCCTACTAATGTGAATAATGAGTAGGTAGCTAATATATAAGAATAATTTAATCCTGCATTTTCAAAGTAAAATGGGCTAAATCTATCCTTCTTATAAAAATATTGAGATGCTGCTAACTCGTCTATGCCCTTGCCAATATCTTTCGTTTCCATCCACTGAGGAATATAGAAGGTAAATAAATGATAGGTTGGCTGCACAACGTCTTTATCGGCAATCGGCTTTACGAGCTTTACAAAATCCTCATCGCTTACCACTATAGAATTAACGCTAACAATAGAGCCTGGGAATACTATTTTAGGATATACGCTATCAATTGTTATCGGGATAGAATTTTCCTCTAATACCGTATGCACAACTTTATTTTTTAGCTTTTTTAGGGAATCTTCCGAGTATGGTATAAACACTGCCTCCCCTGAAGCCAAATCAAGTAATGGGTAACTAAAGGAAGACAGCAATACATTCATATCTGATTCCCTAAAAACCTCAACCTCATTGTGAGAATATGAAGATGTTTGCTTGATGACAACAAAGCGAGATAAATGATAGGACAAACCCTTCTCCTCTAATTGAATTCGTAAAGAGGCGATATGATTTCGCTCATATGGATTGTCGACATCTCCCTTATAGACAAGCCCTAGTGGATTTAAACGGTCATATTGTATTGTATATGAAGACATCGTTGCTAAAACACCGACCGATAAAAATGCCATTGTCGATACCATCGTTACCACAAAAAACATTTTCACATTGTCCATCATAATATGAGTTTGCTCAGCTAACGAAAGAAGGCGATAGCGTTGCCAATGAAATTTACGTTTGCCCCGTGCTTTATCTAAGAAGCAAGGTAAAGAATCACTGAAAAAATAATATGTTCCAAAGGTTGCTAAAAACGGGATTAACAATGCTAAACCGATCCAAGATGTATTCGATACGATAAACGCTAATACGTATGCTGATAAAATAAGAGCAATACCAAATACTGCACGGATTTTAGAATAAGTTGAAACACTATTTAAATAGTCACTTCCCTTAAGGAGATCGCGCAATTTTCTTTCACGTGTAAAATACACACTAATAAAGGAAATGACCACAAAAGCACTTGTGAAGACACCAATTGTCAGTAAAAAGGGCTGCCATGAAACATATAAGGGTAGCGCATTTAAATGTAAAATTTCTCGGACAATCATGAAAAAGAATTTCGAAAATGAGAAACCAAATATAATTCCAACAAAAATAGAGCCCGATCCAATAATCATTGTCTCCAAAAAGACAAGCCTATTCATCTGGCGTTTTTCCATTCCTAAATGTAATAAAATTGCAAACTCATGTGATCTTGCCTCTAAAAAAGCACTCATCGAGTAATATAAAAAGAATAATGTAAAAAGGACGAGTACGATTTCCGCACCAACCATCCCAATTAACGATGCTTCTCCTAAAATTCCTTGCTCAATATCCGGATGAAACATGAGCATTGAATAGATAAAAAACACAGCCACAGAAAAAAAGCTTGCCATGAAAAAGGCACCGTATATACGGCTGTTCCGTACGACATTACGGTAAGCGAATTGTCGAAAGGTCACCTACTTGTCCTCCTCCTAGTAAGCTCAAAACATTTAAAATTCGTTGGAAAAACATTTGACGACGGTCATCTTTATGAATTTCATTGAAAAATTCTCCATCTTTAATAAATAACACGCGATCACAGTAGCTAGCTGCAATTGGATCATGTGTTACCATAACGATTGTCGTTAGTTTATCCCGATTGATTTTTGTTAAAAGTTCAAGTACATCACGCGAAGAATTCGAATCCAAATTTCCGGTCGGCTCATCTGCTAAAATGAGACTTGGATTATGAATAAGTGCTCGACCAATGGCTGTTCTTTGTGCTTGTCCACCTGATATTTCATTTGGGCGTTTGTGCAAGAAAGAGGTTAAATCGAGCTTTTCCACAATGCTTGCAAGACGCTCCTCCATTACTTCTAATGGCTGTTGGTCTAACGTAAGTGGCAGCACAATATTCTCTTCTACTGTCAGCATATGCAATAGATTAAAGTCCTGAAAAACAAAACCAAGCTGTCTTCTTCTAAAATAGGCTAGCTCAGTTGCATTCAGCAAATGAGGATTCATGCCATCTAAAATGATTTCTCCACTCGTTGGTTCATCGATCGTAGAAATGATATTCAATAAAGTTGTTTTTCCACTTCCTGATGGGCCCATAACTGCTAAAAACTCACCTTCCTCCACATCAAAGCTTAGTTGATTTAGTGCACGATGAGTTACTTTGCCTTCATATACTTTCGTTACGTCTTTTATTTGTAAAATAGGCATACCTTGTTCACCTTATTTCTTGATTAATTCCATGGATTCTGGTAAAAGCCATTGCAATACTACTTCAAAGCCAATTTGAAAATGCGGCTCTGTTAATGTTTCAGTTGACTTATTACCATCCTCCTCCACTAGACTAAAGCAATGCGAACCAACAATTACATCCCAGGCATCCATTTCACCTTCAATTATTTCTCCACAAATCGTATAATGCCCACTGTACATCACTTGTTCACCTTCTACAGGAAAAGCATTAAGTAAAGTTGGTTTATGTAAGTCTAGCCCAAGCTTATTCGAAAAATGCATTACCTCTTCATTAAGCAAAAAGCTAGCCTTACGGAAATTTTTGCAGGATAAACACTCACAAACATCGTTATGCGATTCGTATAGTGCCGCTGTTTTTTCAGTCTCTACATTTAAAACCCATTCATCCAAACTTACTTTCATCATTTCCGATCCCCCTAATTTGTAAATGTCACTGTCACAATCGTTCCTTTTCCTACCTCTGATGTAATGTTTAATTCGTGACCGAGTTTTTCACAGATTTCTTTCGCCAAATATAAACCCATCCCTGTGGATTCCCCTGTTTTACGCCCATTCTCACCAGTAAAAAAGGCTTTAGTGACCCGAGAAAGATCGGAAACTGGAATACCAATTCCTTCATCACAAATGGCTAACTGTACATAGTCATCCTTTTTAATAGCAGAAATCACTATTTTTTTATTAGCCTCAAAAGTATATTTAACCGCATTGGTTACGAATTGCCCGATAATAAAGCGAAGCCATTTTGAATCACTTGCAACGATCATGTCATCTTCAATATGAATTTCTGGGAAAACTTGCTTCGTAATAAATAAACGTTTATTTTCATTAACAGTTGCCGTAACAATTGTTTTTAAAGTAACCTGTTCTACTTGCATATCATCTTCAAAATTTTCTAATCGAGCATTCACAAGTACCATATCCAAGCCTCTACGTAAGCGGTCAATTTCCTCCTGCACATTCTTTTTATCGAGAGGACGCTCATCCTGTAATAAGAGCTCAATAACAGAAATGGGTGTTTTCATCTGATGAACCCATTGATTAACAAACTGATCATGGCGTTTTTGGCCTGCATATAACGATTGGAGCTCATGCTTATATAGTCGATATAGTTCATGCATATATTTCTCAACCTGTATCGCCTCAGGTGTTTTAGCATTTTTTTGCAACACATCCTCCATTGTTTTAGGAAGCTGCGATATTTTTAATAAGTAACGTTGACGCATTAAATAACGGATAAGTAAAAAAGAGGCTAACAACACTAAACTAATACAGAAGGAATAAATAGCAGTATCAACATTTCGAAAGCCGTCCAACCAATATAAGACCATGATAAAGCCGACTAATAAGAACTGGAATACAATGAACGATGCGTAATCACGCAAAAATAATTTCCAGCCCACTATATCTCACCTGCACTTAATATAAAGCGATAGCCTGCTCCACGTACCGTTTCGATAGAAGACGTAATATGATAATCAGCTAGCTTCTTACGTACTCGTGTCATATTGACGTTCAATGTATTTTCATCAACAAATGCCTGATCGTCCCAAAGCTCTTCTAACAGTTGTTCACGCGTCACAACTTTTGGAGCATTTCCCATCAACAGTTCTAAAATGATACATTCTTTTTTCTGAAGCGGAATTTCTAAATCATTTTTATGAAGCTCCATTCTTTCTAAATGAAGAACAAGCTGTCCTTGTTTAATTGTCCGTTCCTCTTGTCTTGCTGCATATTCACCATATGTACGACGCAAGTGGCTACGGATTTTAGCCAGTACAATCTCATAATTAAATGGCTTCGTAATGAAATCGTCGCCCCCATTTTCAAGCGCAAAAATTTGATCCATTTCTCCAGAGCGAGCTGAAATGAAAATAATTGGACAAGTTGTATGTTGACGTAGTTGGCGACACCAATAGTAGCCATCGTACGAAGGTAAATTTATATCAAGCAACACCATATGTGGATTAAATTCTGTAAATTCTTCAACGAGATGATCAAATTCTCTAATTGTTTCAACTTCGTATTGATATTTTCTAAGCGTTTCTGCGAGCAATGATGCAATCTTTACATCATCTTCGACAATAAATATTCGATGCTTCTCCATACCAACACTCCTTTCTATCTTATATTGTATCAAAAAAAGGTCCGTCGACATAACTGTCAGCGAACCTTTTGTAGCAGGTGTGTTAATTAACCATTTTTATCCACTCTGATTAATTAGAAGGCTCTGATTTCCGCTACGGGCTACTCGCTTTGTCGGAACGGAAATCAACCACACGTTATGGAACGGTTCCATTTTGAAAAAGTGTGTACTCTTATATCTCAATAAGGACATTTGCCAATTTCTACACAAGCTCTTCTTAATAAACTAATTGTAAAAACTCTTCTGTCGTAATTCCACCGAAGTATGTTGGAATATCGATATCCGTTAGCGCCTCAGCAATTGCAGTTCGATCATAGTTTGTCCCAACTAAACGTTGTTCAACATCTGCCATGTCGCCCACACCGAAGAAATCACCAAAAATATGCGCTTCTTCAATAATTCCTTGATTCACTTCTAAGCGAATATCAATGCCTCCTGTTGGGAAGCGATGTGTTTTTTGAATATTAAAGCGTGGTGATTTGCCATAGTTCCATTCCCACGTTTGGTAACGCTCAGCAGATAGCTTGTGGATATTTTCCCAATCTTCCTCCGTTAACTCATAATAGCGAATATTTTCTTCACCACCGAAGATGGATTTTAAAATTTCTAGGCGGAATTCTTCAACTGTCATCTTATCCTTTAAGAACTCTGAAATATTAGCTACTCGTGAACGAATCGATTTAATGCCCTTTGATTCGATTTTATCTTTCTTCACCTTTAATGCAGATACAACAGCATCAATTTCTGTATCAAACATTAAAGTACCGTGGCTATACATACGGCCCTTTGTAGAAAACTGTGCGTTCCCAGAAACTTTACGTCCTTCCGCTAAAATGTCGTTGCGGCCTGAAAGCTCAGCGTGAACGCCCATTTTTGCGAGTGCATCTACGACAGGCTGGGTGAATTTTTTATAATTCATAAAGCTATCACCATCGTCTTTAGTGATAAAACTATAGTTAAGGTTCCCTAAATCATGATACACTGCGCCTCCACCAGAAAGACGTCGTACAACGATTATGGCATTATCCTCCACGTAATCTGTATTAATCTCTTCGATAGTATTTTGATTTTTACCAATGATGATTGAAGGCTGATTTATGTAAAAAAGTAGCACTGGCTCCTTCTCAACATCCATCGTTTTTAATAAATACTCCTCAATGGCAAGATTAATGCGTGGATCATGAATCCCTTTATTATCAACGAATATCATAAATTACGTTTCCTCCTTCACAAATTATACATAATTATTTTAACGTAAATTAGGCATTTTGTGTTGACGAAAAGCATCTGTTATAATACACTAGAAAATATCAAAACAGTAATAGTACAGATGAACTTAAAGGAGGAGTCCACAATGTTAGAAAATGTAGTTGAATTTTTCAAGAACCTACCTGCAAAGCAATGCACAGAATGCGGTGAAAAAATTGAAGAGCAAAGTGAATGCTACAGCAACACTTGTGAAAAATGTAACCACCTATAAACATTTGCCTATTCTGTAATTGTCATATACGTGCCCCACACGTACTAATAATGACAACCCTCATCATACTTTGATGAACCCTTAATTAAATCTCTTACACTTACAAGACAGCAGCTGATACGCTCATATCAGCTGCTGTTTTTTGTATGATTTTTTTGTAAGTGGCGATTTTTTGTTGGAGCCGAGCAGTTCTCATTCAACTACAAAAAAACACCCACCAATATTGATGGGTGCAAAAAATCCTATTTTTAGTTCTCTTCGGCTACATTTGAGTAACGTTTTGAGTGTAGTAACATGAAGTAACCGAAAGTAATAGCTAAGAATGCTACTAGGAAGCCTGCTAGAATTCCGTAGTTTTGCATTAAGAATGATGTATCACCAGTTGAGATACTCGCTTTAAATGCTGAAACAGTATATGTCATTGGTAATAGTTTATTAAATACTTGTAATGGTGATGGGATTAACTCAAGTGGGAATGTACCCGCACTTGTTGTAAGTTGTAAAATCAATACAATAATCGCCATGAAGCGTCCTGGATCACCGAAAATAGATACTAACATTTGAATTAAAGCTAGGAAAACATAGCTTGTTAATAATGCTGTTAGGAAGAAGTAACCTAAACTGTATACTTCAAGACCTAAGCCCCATTTTACAATAACCACTGTTAATATAGTTTGAATTAAGCCAACTATTGCTAAAACTGAGATTTTACTTGTAAACCAAGCTGCCCCATTTTTCGGACGAATCGCTGGTTCCACAAATGGGAAAACGATAGAGATCATTAAAGCACCAACGAATAAGCCTAAAGAGATAAAGTATGGTGAGAAACCTGTTCCATAGTTAGGTACATGGTTAACAGATTCTTTATCAACCTCAACTGGGCTACCTACCATATCATAAGTGTCTTTATTTACATGAACTTCTTTTGCTTTTTCACTTGCTTCACCTAGTTTGCTAGATAAAGTTGATGTACCATCTACAAGTTCAGTTGTACCATCAGCAAGCGTTGCAGAACCTGCTGCTAATTCACCTGATTTAGATGCAAGTGTTGTTGTACCTTTATTCAATGTTGTTGTACCACTTGCTAGCTCATTTAACCCTGAAGCTAATGTTTTTGAACCTGTTACGGCGGTCTTAACACCAGCATTTAATTCACCTAATTTTTGAGCTAGTGTTGCATTACCAGCTTGAAGACCTTTTGCTCCTTGGACTAACGCACCACTTTTTGATGTTAACTCATTAGCACCTGCTAACACTTGTGATTGACCTGCTGCAATTTGTGATGCACCAGAACTTACTTGTTTAGCACCAGCTTGTAGTTTTTCTGTACCAGCAGTTAAAGAACCTAAGCCATTATGCACGCTTGCACTTCCTGCTTGTAGCTCTGCTAATGTTTGTTTTAATACTGCCGCTTGTTCTTCAGGCAATGAAGCCATCATGCCTTGTAATTGATTAGATAAAGCAGTGATGCCTGCTTCTACTTTTGCAGAACCCGCTGTTAATTGGCCTGCTGCACCATTTAATGCGCCTGCATTATCAGCAATTGAAGCTGCTCCTGCACTAATTTGTTGTTGTTTATCGTTAATGGTAGCTAAACCTGCTTGAACCTTTGCTACACCCTGTGTATATTGTGATACACCTTGCTCAAGAGATGTTGCTCCAGATGCTGCTTGCTGTGCACCTTGTTGTAACTGTCCAGTGCCGTCTTGTATTTTTACTAGACCAGTAGATAAGTCATTTGCACCTTTTGCAGCGTCTCCAGCACCTTTAGTAATTTTATCTGTACCATTCGACAATTCAACTGTACTTGATGCTAGTTGCTCTAAATAACCTTTTAAATCTTTTGCACCTTTTGATAAAGTTTTAGCACCTTCATCTAGCTTACTAGAGCCATCAGCAGCCTCCGTAAAGCCATCTCCCATTGTTGTAATAGAATCAAATATTTTTTCAGCATAAGTAGTTGAAACTTGTTTATTCACTTCCGCACGTATTTTTTCCATTGCTGAATCACCAATTTGTGCACTAAGGAAGTTTAATCCTTCATTTGGAATATAATTCATGACTAATTTAGAAGGTTTGTCATCTAATAACGTAGTCGCATGCTCAGAAAAATTTGTTGGAATTTCTAGAGTCATATAATAATCTCGGCCATTTATGCCTTTTTCAGCTTCTTCTTTGGATACTTCAATGAATTTAAATTGCTCACTCTTGACGAGATTATCGACCAAGTCATTCCCTAAATCTAATTTAACGCCTTCCATTTCAGCGCCCTTATCTTCATTGACAACAGCTACTGGTAATTTCGGCAGGCCTGCATATGGATCCCAGAACGCCCATAAAAACATGCCTGCGTACATGACTGGGATAAATAATACAGCGATTATTGAAACAAGCATTTTTCTTGTTTTAAAGATTTTCAGCCACTCAGCTTTAATCATAAGTTTTCTTCACTCCTATACCATTTGACCAAAAACGTCATTCAGTCATTTTTATTCAAAAAAATCTACAACCTTCACAGGGTTTAAAACCCCTAGACTATCATTGATTCGCCTTCACTCAGCCGAATCAAGTTAAAATTAGCCCACGGAAGATTGTTTGCTTAAAAAGATTTAGTATCTTTTCTTCTGGAATAATGTCGCCATGTAGTTCATGCCAATCAACGACAAATGCTAGATACGCCTTTAGCAACAGAAAGCTTACTAATTCTGCATCACAGTCTCTAATTTCTCCTTTATCGATACGTCTTTGAATTAATTCAGCAACATAGGATAAAACTTCAGTCTCAATGCGAACTAATACTTGTTTAACTGCTGGCGTTCGTAGCTCCTTTTCTTCCTCTAATAACTTCGCAAATAAAAGATGTTTTTCACGGAACTGTAGCATTTTCATTAAAGCATTGTGTGCATTATCCATAAAGCTAGCTGATGCATCCAACACTGCATCTGCTTCTGCTTGCATCTCCCGTATAAGTGACATAGCTATCTCTTGAAATAAAATTTCTTTATTTGCAAAGAATGTGTAAATCGTCCCTTTACCGACATTGGCGATTTTAGCCACTTGCTCCATCGTTGTTGCTTTGTAACCAAACAATGTAAATGATTTTGCAGCTGCTTCAAGAATTTCCTGCCTACGATCCATTAGTAACATCCTTTCTTGTTAAGTTATGTACATGCCTTTGTACACTAAAATGATAATGACCAGAAAACCATTTCGGTCATCTGGTCATTATCATATTCCTATTTTAATAATAATGCAAGCATTTAATGATGATTTTTTTCATTTTTTTTCGTGATCATTATGCTCAGAAGTATCATTACCATGATTCATCATGTTATGATCCATGCTGTTGTTATTTGCTTTTTCATCCTCTGGTAAAACTTTCGTCATATCGGGGCTTCCAGCAGTAATTTGTTGCTTCGGCATACTATGAACACCATTGCCTGTAGTAGTATGAGCATACATATAATATACACCATCGTGGTCAAATTTAGTCGTCGCTTTATAAATACCCTCTTTCTCTAATTCGCCGCTAACCATTTGCCCTTGATCACGTTTACCTGATTCCCATACTTCGAATTCCACAACTGCATCATCCAAGTTTTTTCCACCTTGTACAACATGTGCAGCAAGTTCAATCGTTTCATTGATCTTTACTTCTTTCGGTGTTAAAATTTCAACTTCTGGTATTTGAGCTACTTCAGGCTCTGGTAAAGCGGCAGGCTCTTTCTTTTCTCCGCAACCTACTAATAAAGCAGGTACTGCGACTAATGCCAATAACCATTTCTTCATGTTTTACTCCTCCATTAACGGCAATGTAATTTTCACAACTGTGCCTTTTTCAACTTCACTTTCAATCTCTATCTTGCCATGTAACTGCTTCAACAATTGTTCAACAATCGACAAGCCTAGTCCACTGCCACCATCTGCTCGACTCCGTGCTTTGTTAACACGATAAAAGCGTTCTGTTACATGCAATAAATCCTCCTGTGGAATACCAATTCCATAATCCTTTATGGTAATTTGCGCACTGCCATTATCTTCAAAAGCAGTAATTTCAACCTTTGACTGCTCATGCGAGTAATTAATGGCATTTTCAATTATATTAATAATAATTTGTTTCAGCTTTACTTCATCAGCTTTGATGATTAATGCATCATCAGTATCCAAATGGAGCGCAATGTTCTTCTTCTCTGCCTGATGAGTTAATATTTTTTGAACCTCACGTAATGTTTCGGCAAGAGGAATAGGATATAAAGTAATTTCTGCTTGTTCATTTTCCATACGAGCAAGTTGAAGTAGTTCGTTCGTTAAACGTTCCATACGATTTGCCTCACGGACAATCAGTTGGATCGTTTCCTCTTTTTGATTTTCTGGAATAATGCCATTCTGCATTGCTTCACTATACCCTTTTACATAGCTAATTGGTGTCCGTAGCTCATGTGAAACTGTAGCTAAAAACGTTTTTTGAGCCTCATCCTCTTGTTGTATCGCCTCTGCCATTGTATTAAAGGTGCTAGATAATTTTCCGATTTCATCTTTTGAATTAACCGGCACACGTGTTCCATAGTTTCCGTATGACATTTGCTCAACGGCTCTTTGTAAATTGCTTAACGGTCGCATAATATGACGAATTCCTTTATAAATTAAATAGCTGATGACAATTAAAAATATAAAGGCACTGACAAATAAGAAAATGACTTCATTATTCGCTAACTCACTAATTTTTGCTAGAGGGAAGTAAATATAAATAATGCCTTCAAGCCTATTTTGATCTACTAGCGGAAATACTACAGAAATGAGCTGTCTATCAAATCGGGGCTCATACCCAATTTTTTGTACATATTCACCTGCAAGTAATTGCTGTCGCTCTTCTGAACCAATTAATGTTTCGAAATCAATATCAAACGGCACACAGGCACTTAGTTCTCGCGGATTTCTTACTGCAAAAATATTCAAATTTGAGAAATTGGCATAATGTTCAATATCAGCAATAAATTCATCCGTTACCTTACTACCGTTATACATCGTCTGCAGCTTGGTCCCTACTTCTACCATCGTTTCTTCTGTATCTTCTACATAAAGTCTTTCATATAAATAATTAGTCAGGACATACATAAAGACAACGGTAATGATTAAAAATGCAAAGATTAATAACCAAATGCGTGTTGAAATCTTTCTCATTCGCCAGGATCAAAGCGGTAGCCCACTCCCCAGACGGTTTGAATATGCCCCGCCGCTTCCTTCCCAAGCTTTATACGTAAGGTTTTTATATGAGTGTCAACAGTTCTTGTTCCCCCTATATAATCAATATCCCAAATGCGTTCTAGTAATTGCTCCCTTGTATACGCATTCCCAGGATTTTTCATAAATAAATGTAATAGTTCAAATTCCTTTAAAGTAAGCGGAACACTCTTTCCATCTACAGATACCTTTCGTGCAATCTCATCTATTTTAATAGGTCCTAGCACCACACATTTTTGCTGCAATTCTTCAATATCAGTACCACTTCTTCTTAACACAGCGTGGATTCGTGCAACCAGTTCATCGTTTGTAAAGGGTTTTACAATATAATCATCTCCGCCAATTGTTAGGCCTTTAACTTTATCCTCATTTGCATCACGTGCTGTCAGGAAAATAATTGGTATATTCGACATCGCACGTATGCTTTGACAAACCATAAAGCCATCTTCATGCGGCATCATCACATCAAGTAGAACTAAATCGATTTTTTCACGTACAATAATATCATAGGCTTCTGTACCACTTGCTGCTGTTAAGGTCTCAATCTTTGAATTATTGAGCATCATTTCTATTAAATTGCGCATATCTTGCTCATCATCAACAATCAATACAGTTGTCACATTTCTTCCTCCCTCACTAACAGTTGAAATGCACCTTTCCCCACATCAACTGTTTTTTTCACCTGACCTTCTTTTATGAAATACAAAGTATGGTCATCATAGCCAGCGACAACAATATAATCTTTAAACTGATTTACAACAAATGGATTAGCTCCTACCTCTTGTTGCCATTTCACATTTCCATTAAAGTCGGCAACATATAATTCATTCCGACCATGACTAACAACGAGGACAGCATCCTTTGTTTTGGTTAATCCAACAGGCATCAAAGGCATTTCTATCTCACCATGTTGGACTCCTGTCAAAAGATCATATTTTTTAACAGAGCTATTCGGTTTACTTCCTTCTCCATGACCACCAATCCATAGTTCATTTGCCTCTTCAATAATTGCTATTCCATGTGATGATTTTTGAATCGGCCACTCTTGCTCAACCTTTAGATTCTCAATATTCAACACCGATAATTTAGTATCTTTATAATTAATCACATATAGCTTATCTTTATAGGCTGCCATTGACATCGGATAATTACCAAGCTTCTGTGTTGCCAGTTCGTTGCCCTTCTCATCAAAGCTTGTCACTGTATTTGTTTTGCTATTCGTAATAAAAAACTGTTTTTTATTCTCAGCATAATACGCATTCGTTGTACCAAGATGGACTTTTTTGGAATAGAGCTTCTTTCCGGTTGATAATGTATAGACGTCAATCTCATTTAATTGATGGCCATACAATAACACACGATCATTTTCGAGTAGTATTGCTCCTGAGTAAGCTTTGTCAAATAACCAAGTTGCCATCACTTTACCTTGTTCATCTATAAAATCTAGCGAAGGCTCTTGTATATTTAAGGACGCAATAAAATTCCTATCGCGTTCAATAGGCTCAAACGATTTCTCCGTACATCCTGCTAGCCATAAAAGCTGGACTAAAGAAAAAATGAAGAATGCCCATTTTTTCAACATCATCACCTCTGTTTCTTAACTATACTTCACAATTGTGAAATTCACGTGAAACTTGAGAGGTAAATTTATGACAAAGAAAACTAGCAAATTTCACGATCTACGAGCATTAATCCAACCAAAAAATATAGTAGCATCATATACTACAACGATTATGATAAGGAGGAATCAACTTTTTGTTGTCAATTAGTTTATGTATGAAAGTGAAAAATGAAGAAGACGTCATCGATAGATATCTTGCATTATTGAACCTCCATTAAACAAAAAAAGTAGTACAAACATTGATTTTCAAGTTTGTACTACTCATTAATAAGTATCTATTCCTTATAAATTCTTAAACAATTCCTTTACTATCTCGTCAGCAACATTTTTACCCTGCTCAACGCACTCAGGTATTGATATTCCTTCGAAGGAACTTCCCGAGAGCTTAACAATCGGAAAATGTTCAAGTAATTCTTGTTTTACACGTTCTATCTTCGCTTCATGTCCTACCGTGTACTGTGGCATGGCATTTTTCCAGCGAGAAACTACGGTCATTAACGGTTCTCCATCAACACCAATTGTTTTCATTAAATCCTGCAATACGGTCTTTTCAATTTCAGTATCGGATAGTGCTACAATTGCCTCGTCGCCCACTCGGCCAATATAACTACGTAAGAGCACGTAATCATCTGGTGTTGTGCCAGGCCATTTTCGATTAATCCATGTACAGGAAGTTATTGAAAAATCACTATTTCGGGAGACAAAAAATGATAATGCATCTAGATCACCCAACTGATCTTTTTTAAATGCCATTGTCACAGTAGCAATAGTCGCTGCTTTCATCGTACCTAATTCAGTTAATAATTGGTGTTTACTGAACATTTTTCTTGCCACATTAAATGGTGTAGCAATAATAACAGCATCTGCTTTTAATTGTGTAAAGTTGTTTAACATAACTTGGACAGTACCATCCTTACCATGCTCAATTTCCTCTACTTTAACACCCTTCATAACTGTCCCAGGAAGTAGTGATTCTTCAAGTTTTTCGATAAGCGTCTCAAGACCATTATTAAATGTTTGAAAAATCCCCTTATCTTTCGTCATGAGATTGTTACTTAAAAAATTCGCACCAGACTTTTTCATACCAATAAGTAAGCTACGATATTTTTGTTCTAATCCATAAAGCTGTGGGAATGTTGAGCGCATGCTTAACTGCTCAATATCACCAGCAAATGTTCCTGCAAGTAATGGCTCTACTAGATTTTCCACAACTTCAGCACCGAATCTTCTTCTAAAAAATCGTCCTAATGGTTGGTCATCATCCTGTGCAGAGCGAGGGATGAAAAAGTCCCCCGCTGCACGAACTTTCCCGCTAAGTGAAAACAAACCTGATGTAATAAATGACGAAACATGTGGTGTAGCTCCAGACAAAAGAGTACTCGGGATTGGATACAACTGACTACCAACAGCAACGTAAATCGGTCCTGTATTGCTTGTAATCATTTCCTGTTCAATGCCTAAATCCTTTGCCAAAGCATATACATAGTTCTCACGATCAAAAAAAGATTCTGGCCCGCGTTCGATTATAAAGCCATCTTTTCTTAGTGTTTGTATTTTTCCGCCAAGACGTAATGACGACTCGACAAGTACGATATCTAACGGCAATTCTTTTGCGCTTGCTTCTTTTTGCAAATAGAACGCAGCTGTGAGGCCAGTAATGCCACCGCCTACAACAACTACCTTTCGTCTTTTCTGAGTCACCAACATCATCACTTTCTTTTCGCTTAGCTTAATTTTTTATGAATGGCATCAACCATTGCATCAATAAATAACGGGTGTGTATTTGGCATTGCTGGACGATAATAGTTCGCGCCAAGTTCATCACAAACAACTTTACATTCATAATCGTTGTCATATAAAACTTCTAAATGCTCTGTTACAAAACCAACTGGTGTATACACGAAAGAACGGAAGCCCTTTTGCTCGTAAAGTTCACGCGTTAAGTCCTGAACATCCGGACCGATCCATGGCTCAGGTGTTTGCCCTGCTGATTGCCAGCCAACTTCCACATTCTTTACACCTGTCGCTTCTTTGATAAGTTGAGCCGTCTCTATTAATTGATCTTCATAGGGATCGCCCAACTCTTTAATTTTCTCTGGAAGTGAATGTGCAGATACGATTAAACATGCTTTTTCACGTTCTTCATTAGACATTGCATTAAACGTTTCATTCACTTTAATTTTCCAATACTCAATGAACTTTGGCTCATCATACCAGGATTCCACAGAAGTAATTGTTAATCGATCTCCAGCTGCTTCTGTTGCACGACCATTATATGATTTAATGGAGAACGTTGAGAAGTGAGGAGCTAATACGATAGAAACCGCTTCTTTAATTCCTTCTGCTACCATTCCTTCAACAGCATCTTCAATGAATGGGTGGATATGCTTTAAACCGATAAATAGTTTGTATTCCACATTATCTTGTACTTCATTTAAACGTGCACATAATGCCTCAGCCTGCGCTTTAGTAGCAGCAGCAAGTGGCGATAAACCACCGATAGCTTCATAACGACTGCGTAAATCTTCTAAATGCTCTTCTGATGGTTTGCGACCGTGGCGAATATGCGTATAGTACGGTTCGATGTCTTCTTCTTTATAGGGTGTTCCGTATGCCATAACTAATAAGCCTTTAACTTCTTTCATTATCCTTTTCACCTCTAAATAATAGTTAAATATATCTTTGGTCGTACAGTATGTGACAAAAAGAAGCTGTCCAATTCATTAGGTTGGACAGCACCCTTTCTACGATGAAATCGAGATATCATTCATAGAAAAGAATATGAGATTTAATATCTTTAAAAACGTGCTTGAATTTGTTGAGCACTATACTCATGAATAAGAGCTGTTAAACGTTTTAACACTTCTGGGTCTACCTCTGGGAATACACCATGACCTAAGTTAAAGATATGACCTGGCATTTCTAAGCCTTGATCGATAATATCTTTCGTGCGCTTTTCAATAATTGACCAATCAGCAAGTAATAGTGATGGATCTAAATTGCCTTGTACTGGTTTAGTTATACCGTTTGCACGTGCTTCTTTAATTGGTAAACGCCAATCTAAGCCAACAACATCAACCGGTAAATCGTTCCACTCTTTCGCTAAATGACTTGCACCGACACCAAACTGAATAAGTGGCACATTTTCTTTTCTCAGCTCGGCAAAAATACGTGTCATAATCGGTTTAATGAAAACACGATAGTCTTCAACATTTAAAGCACCTACCCAAGAGTCAAATATTTGGATAGCTTTTGCTCCCGCTTCTACTTGAGCAGAAATATCAGAAATAATCATATCAGCTAGCTTGTCCATTAATGCAAACCAAGCTTGAGGCTCTGATACCATAAATGATTTTGTTTTATTATAGTTTCTTGAAGGACCACCTTCAACCATATAGCTTGCGAGAGTAAATGGTGCACCTGCAAAACCGATTAGAGGTACATTCAATTGTTCCTCAGCTAACAGCTTTATCGTTTCTAAAACGTACGGTGTATGTTCTTTCGCATTGAATTCCCCTAGTTTTTCTATATCAGCGATTGAGCGAATAGGATTTGAAATGACAGGACCTACGCCTGCTTTGATTTTTACATCTACCCCAATACCAGGAAGTGGTGTTACTATATCTTTGTATAAAATCGCCGCATCAACATTGTAATTTTCTACTGGTAATCGCGTTACATATGCACAAAGCTCAGGTTGAAGTGTAATTTCCTCTAAAGAATACTTTTCTTTAATCGCACGATATTCTGGCTGAGAGCGTCCTGCTTGTCGCATATACCATACTGGTGTATGTTCAGTTCTTTCTCCTCGTGCAGCACGTAGAAGAGTATCATTAAAAGTTGTCATGAATAGTTCCTTCCCCTCAATAAAATTCATATCGTAAAATTCTCTTGTTTATTCCGTTATTATTGATATCCGTTTTCAATAGTAAACGCTTCCTCTGTAATTGTATAGTTTTCATAGGGAAATGTCATAAAATTGTTCTTTCTAAGGGATTTCTTTTTTGACAAAGCTATAGACTTACACTTAAATGGAGATAATCACGCTATATTATGAAAATTCATAAGGAGGGCAATATTATGTATATTTATTTAACATCTGGTACAGGTGATTTTTTAGAACAATTAAAAAATAAACATACAAACGAAGTAATGATTTTAATACACGGAGAAGGAAACTCTGTGCTTATACATGAAACCGAAGGAAAATCTGTCTTTGCCACACCACGTAAATTCGAGGTGTTAGATTCAGTAAATGATATAGAAGAACGTGGCTTCTTTGTATTCAACAATATTCCCGTTACAGATGAAGGTCGACCAGTTTTTGAACATCGCTTTTTAAATAGAGCACGTGCTATTGAAGATGAACCAGGCTTCGTAGCATTCCGACTACTTCGTCCAGTAAATAGTGAAACATACATTGTCATGACACAATGGAACGGTCCTCATTCGTTCGAAGCATGGAAAAGCTCAAAGGCCTTTGCATCAGCACATGCTGAACGTAAAGAATCAACAGGTGTGAATCAGCAAAACATATTCTCAGCAGCTTCCTATGTCACAACCTACAGTGCTGCTCCGAAGGAAGAAAACGAAGATTAGTTAAGGCGTGAAGGGAGTCATTGCTTTTCGTGGGTATTCCTCGGGTGCGCGGGTATTCGATGCTCTTCCGCGGGTATTCTACTCGCATTCGCGGGTATTTCCTGTTCTTCCGCGGGTATTCCCCGGGTGCGCGGGTATTCGATGCTCTTCCGCGGGTATTCTACTCGCATTCGCGGGTATTCGCTGTTCTTCCGCGGGTATTCTCCTCGCATTCGCGGGTATTTCCTGCTCTTCCGCGAGTATTCCCCGGGTGCGCGGGTATTTGATGCTCTTCCGCGGGTATTCCCTGGATGCGCGGGTATTCGATGCTCTTCCGCGGGTATCCCCCTCGTATTCGCGGGTATTCGATGCTCTTCCGCGGGTATTCTACTCGCATTCGCGGGTATTTCCTGTTCTTCCGCGGGTATTCCCCGGGTGCGCGGGTATTCGATGCTCTTCCGCGGGTATTCTACTCGCATTCGCGGGTATTTGATGCTCTTCCGCGGGTATCCCCCTCGCATTCGCGGGTATTCGCTGTTCTTCCGCGGGTATTCCCCGGGTGCGCGGGTATTCGATGCTCTTCCGCGGGTATCCCCCTCGTATTCGCGGGTATTCGCTGTTCTTCCGCGGGTATTCCCCGGGTGCGCGGGTATTCGATGCTCTTCCGCGGGTATCCCCCTCGTATTCGCGGGTATTC
>NZ_JBNNTL010000003.1:266994-294320 GCF_050278745.1 Lysinibacillus sp. NPDC094403
TCGATGCTCTTCCGCGGGTATTCTACTCGCATTCGCGGGTATTTCCTGTTCTTCCGCGGGTATTCCCCGGGTGCGCGGATATTCGCTGCTCTTCCGCGGGTATCCCCCTCGTATTCGCGGGTATCCCTCTCGTATTCGCGGGTATTCGCTGTTCTTCCGCGGGTATTCCCCGGGTGCGCGGGTATTCGATGCTCTTCCGCGGGTATTCTACTCGCATTCGCGGGTATTTGATGCTCTTCCGCGGGTATTCTACTCGCATTCGCGGGTATTTCCTGTTCTTCCGCGGGTATCCCCCTCGCATTCGCGGGTATTCGCTGTTCTTCCGCGGGTATTCCCCGGGTGCGCGGATATTCGCTGCTATTGAACTATTATCTTATTAATAAGAATCTAGAATAATCTGTTTAAGGAGGTTTTACTTTGAACAAACATCTACTTGAAAAAATCGATGCTCATTTTGATGAAATGGTGGCGATTCGCCGTCATCTGCATATGCATCCGGAGCTAAGCTTTCAGGAGCAAGAAACCGCTAACTATATTATTCAATTTTATAAAAACCTTGGCGTACCGGTTGAAGCTAATGTCAGTGGCCACGGTTTAATTGCGCGGATTAAGGGGAGCAAGCCTGGAAAAACGATTGCCTTACGAGCAGACTTTGATGCTCTTCCTATACAAGATGAAAAAGACGTACCATACAAATCAACTGTGTCTGGTGTTATGCATGCTTGCGGGCACGATGGTCATACAGCTACTTTGTTAATTGTCGGAAAGCTACTGTGGGAAATGCGCGATAAGTTAGTAGGAGAATATGTTCTAATTCATCAACATGCTGAAGAGGTTGATCCAGGTGGAGCAATTGGGATGGTACAGGCTGGGGCTTTGAATGGAGTTGATGCTATTTTTGGTACACATCTTTCTTCAAACCATCCAACAGGCATAATTGGCTACCGCGTAGGGCCGACTATGGCCGCTGTTGATAGTTTTGAAA
Source organism: Lysinibacillus sp. NPDC094403 (assembly GCF_050278745.1). Taxonomy (NCBI): domain Bacteria; kingdom Bacillati; phylum Bacillota; class Bacilli; order Caryophanales; family Bacillaceae; genus Lysinibacillus; species Lysinibacillus sp. NPDC094403. The sequence goes on from NZ_JBNNTL010000003.1 coordinate 267,980, forward strand.
TAAAAATTCAAGGTCAGGGCGGTCACGGCGCTCATCCGGATCAAACAAAGGATGCGATTGTTATTGGCTCTCAGCTTGTTATAAATTTACAACAGCTTGTCGCACGTCGTGTTGCCCCAACCGAATCAGCTGTTTTGTCAGTTGGTTCATTCGTTGCATCTAATGCTGACAATATTATTGCCGATACAGCCTATTTAAATGGAACAATTCGAACGTTTAATAAGGATGTTCGTGAAACGATGGAACGTGAGTTTAAACGGGTTATCCAAGGTACAGAAATTGCGCATGATTGTACAATTGAACTGGATTATCGTCGCGGCTACCCTGCAGTTGTAAATCATGAGAAGGAAACACTCTTTGTACGTAATATCGCACAGGATATTTGTGATGTTACTGAAGTTGAAGCAACTATGGGGGCTGAAGATTTCTCTTACTACTTAGAAGAAAAGCCAGGTACATTCTTCTTTACTGGAGCCAAGCCAGCTAAATATGCACCCCATCATCATCCAAAATTCGATATAGATGAAAAAGGAATGCTCATTGCTGCAAAGGTATTATTAACAGCAGCACTAGATTATCAATTAGTAGAATAAAGAACAAATCGCTGGAGAGCCCAAAGTAAAAGTATGCGATCCACCACTTTTGCCTGAGGGACGGACTACTAAGACCGAAGAAGGAATGGCAAATTGCCACTCCTTCTTCAGTCTTGTCTATTTATTATTGAATATTGATTCTTCCTCCACCTTCACATCTATCATCTCCAACGCCCCGGAGCATAAAGGAAATAGTAACCTAAAGATGGTGCTTTTACAGTTAAAATATTTTCATCATTTCTTAATTAAAGAATTTAGTGCACGCATACATACCTGTAACACCTGTAATTTCTGCTGCTAAACTACTTAAAGCTGATCCACCCACACGTAATTTTTCTTCCCAAGATGTAGCACCCGCAATTAGCCCAAACATATAGTATTATGAAGTAACACAAAGAATGTACGCAAATGGAATCTCTTTCATGTTACAAAATAAAGTTACTTGTTATCTTTTTTAAAAGGTTACCTAAAATATATAAGCAATCATTTCCTTTGTACCGCAAAGGTAGTGGACGATTTACTGATTATAATATAAACATAGCAAACTAGAGGTATGGTTCCCATTCCTCTTTTGATTAGATATCTTGTAACTTGGCCAATATTCGCTCACGCTCTTGCGCCAAGTAGGCTTTCTTTTCTTCTGTTAATTCTTCTGGCTCATGACAAGTCGCAAACCATGCAGGCACCCGCTCTACTTTCCTAGTTCTTTTTTCTAGTATTGCAGATGAATTGGATACCGTTAAATCGTTAATTTTGTTACGAATAATGGCACTTTGTAAGGTTAATCGTGAGGTGACCTCGAGGTTGTAACGCTTTAGCCTAGAAGAAAACTATGCTTTTTGTTATCCCAATTAAAAATCTATAGTTTCTTTTATAAAAATAAAGCTCATTTCTCCAATTCTTTTATTGGAGAAATGAGCTTTTGATTTCATTATCAAGGTTTTGAGACCTTTGCCGTCAATTCACTTACAACCAAAATGATAATAAAGGTTACATAGAACATTGGCTGCATGACACCACATAGACCAACTATAACAGCTTGAGTGATCATCGCAAGACGCACAATTTGATTGACTGCTACCTTGCGTGCTTCATCAGGTAAAGGATACAGCATGTCCATGCGGAATTCACCACTTGATAATAAAGCCTGCTTTAATTGAATGGTTGTCGCAAAGCTTAATGCACCTGCAACAATCCATGTAACGACTGGGATATCTACAAAGGCTGCAATAACAGCTGAAATCACTGTTAAGCGGAGCCATAAATAAAAATGATCATCTGTTCGGACGAATGTATGGAACACCAAGTACTTTTGAGCTTTGTCCTTTTTGTATGGCACAAATTTGTAAAGCCAATCGAGCCAACCACGACGACGGATGCTACCTCGTAAATGCGGAACGTCTGTGAAATAATTAGCGAAACGATAGAAGCTCATCATGCGATTTTGTTCCAGCTTCACAAAATGCTCGTAAGGGACAGGCTCACCTGCACATTTTTTTCTAAATATTACAATATACACACACCCAATTGCAGCAGCAACAATTGCTAAAATAAGCTGCATCTGAAGCCCCATGTACACAGCAACACTAAAGATAATAGCTCGAATTAGCCTGTCCACCCATATCATTTGACCACGTTCACTATAACGAAAGCTAAATTCACCCTGAACACTCAAATACTTTAATATAATAATAAGTAAAAACACTGACCAAATTTCAAATGTTGTTAATTCAGTAACAGCCTTTAGTAAAGGAATACTAACGATATAAACAATTGCCACAATCCAAACTTGTGACCAAAACGTCCACGCTAACGCCTTTTTAAAATACTGCGACATTTTTGATTCTAAAGGTAATAAGTACACTTGGTCTGGCTCTCTCAAAAGTGAAGTTGGACGACTAAATGCAAGTAAAATCCCTACAAACACTGCGATTAATACCTCTGCTGGAAAATCAGGCTGTACAACTTTTAGCCATTCACTATATTGATAGCCCCCTGCTCCGATAAGAAATACTAGTACAATCGCTAAATGCCCTGTAAAAATAAATCGCATATATTTTTGTACTTCACCTATATAGTGCATGAAGCGAGAGGACCATACATCACGCAAGTTCTTCATGGTCGTGCTCCTTTGTCATTGCAATATATAAATCATCTAATGTCGCATGTGGCATCGCAAATGCCTTACGTAAATCATCCATTGTTCCTTGTGCTCGCACACGTCCTTCATGCAATAAAATTATGCGGTCACAATGTTTTTCAGCGGTCGACAATATGTGCGTTGACATTAATATAGAAGCGCCTTCTTTTTTCTTTTCATCCATCTGATCAAGCAATGATTGAATTCCAAGTGGATCGAGTCCCACAAAAGGCTCATCAATAATGTAAAGACTTGGATTGACTAAAAAGGCACACATAATCATAACCTTTTGACGCATCCCCTTTGAGAAATGTGAAGGGAACCAATTAAGTCGTTTTTCCATTCGAAATTCTTTTAATAATAATTGTGAACGAGCTGCAAGCGTTGCTTCATCTAAGCCATAAGCCATCGCGGTTAATTCTAAATGTTCACGTAATGTTAGCTCATCGTATAATACAGGTGTTTCAGGAATATAGGAAAAAGCTGTACGATACTTGTCTGTATTTTCTTTTAATGTCACACCATTTAAACGAATGTCTCCTTCTTTTGGAAGCATCGTTCCGATGATATGCTTAATCGTTGTACTTTTACCAGCACCGTTCAAGCCGATTAAACCAACCAGCTCTCCTTTTTCAATCGTAAATGATAAATCTTTAATTACAGGCTTTCTTGTATAACCACCTGTCACATGTTGTACTTCTAATACCGTCATGCCCTCACTCCTCTTCTTGTTTATATTTTATCAAAAATTAGCAAATGATACAGTTATGAGTATGATAGAATGTACTTACATATAAAATAAGGAGGAATTTCGAATGAACGATTGCCTATTTTGCAAAATCATTGATGGATCTATTCCAAGTACAAAAATTTATGAAGACGAACATGTCTATGCATTTACTGACATTTCACCTGTAGCAAAGGGGCACACCCTATTAATTCCAAAACATCACTGTAAGGATCTATTCGAAATGCCTGAGGATGTAGCTCGTAATTTATATGCAGTAGCACCCAAAATTGCGAATGCTATAAAATCTGCTTTTAACCCAATTGGACTTAATACAATTAATAATAATGGTGCTGCAGCTGGACAAACTGTTTTCCACTACCACTTACATTTTATTCCGCGTTACGATGAAAAAGAAGGCTTGGGCTTAATTTGGCAAACACAAAAATATACACCCGAGCAATTAACTGAAGTTGCGGAAAGCATTAAAGCTAACCTTCAATAATGGATATTCTAGTTCAAGATAGCCACTAGCTTTAAGGATTTCACGATATAATCTAATCATGTTCTTATAACAATGTTTTAATGAGGAGTAATGAATAATAAAGATATTATCGCATATGGACTTATTATTATCCCATTATTAATTTCAATTTATTTTTTATCAATCCAGAAATGTTAGTTCCAGCTGGATATGATTTAGCGTTGGATGGATACGTAATATCAATTACGTTAATGTTTATATTTATTTCATATTTAATAGCTAAATTAGGATTTTTTATACTTAAACAAAAAAACAGCTAATATATTAGCTGTTTTTAATATTTTATTGCGATTTTTTGAAAAAAAGTGTTCAACTTGTAATTGCAATTTAAGTTTTAAATTTTCTTTGAAAAATAAACCATTATTAATGAAATAGAAGAAATATAAATTGTAACTAGCAAATTCAATACTTCATATACATTTAATTTTAAAATCCCATCTGTATTAAAAATAAACATCAATATTCCAATTACAATTATAATCACAAAATAATTTACAAACATAGACTTTGATACGATTGTTTTAGCTCGTTCATCTCTAGGGTAAAGATGCGGAGATAAATATGCTAACGATAACTGATTAATTGCTAACCCAAGTGTCTTTAATTTCAACATCACGTGTAAAATTTTTTTTACTGAAGTTTCCTATAATGACTATACGGAGCTTTTTTGAAAATTATAAGGGATTCGAAAATATTGAGATTATATTCAAACCATACTGAAAAAGTTGATCTTCCACAAAAAAGTGGTGCAAATCGACTTTTTTAATTTTCTAAACCCAATATAAGATAGATTTATAAAAATGAATTTCTTTTGTTTTTCAGTGCCCACGATTTTATCACCCAAAACGTTTGACGATGAATATTTTTGAATTTTATCAATTTTTGTTCTGTTTATGACAAAAATTGATTTTACATTTATAACTAATAAACGTTTTTTAGAGAAATCTTTATTCAGGATTTTATACACGTTGCAGCCAGTAAACTAGCCTTAAAACGTTGTCAAACCAACGATGTAACGGAAGAAGAAATTTCAAAAAAACTAGGGATTTCAAAACAAGCTATCAATAAAAGCTAAAAACCAGGCTTTTCAAAAAATTAGCAGGAGTATCACATCCATTATGCCTCGGCATAATTGTAGCTGTCGCTTTGCTTTCGCTACAGAAAACACTCGCTGTAGAAAGCTAAATTGTCAGAATTTTGTATTGCAATTTAAAGATTTATATCGTACAATCACAAATAAGTTTCGCTAACGGTCATGAGGACACGTTAGGAGACAAAAAAAGATTAGCATAGTCGAGGAGAGATTAGAAATGAATACAAAGAATTTAGTATTAATGGCACTTTTAGTTGGTGTTGGTGCTACCCTTTATGTGGTCACACCAGGTATGGTAAACGGCATGAAGCCTGATTTCATGCTAACAATGATGTTTATTGGCATTTTATTGTTCCCTACTGTTAAAGAAACGTTCTTACTTTCTTTAGCAACAGGTGTTCTTTCAGGATTGTTTACAACGTTTCCAGCTGGGCTTGTTCCAAATATTATCGATAAAGCAGTTACAGGCTTTATCTTTTTAGCTGTCTTAATTGTGCTGAAAAAATTGGCAAGCAATTTCGCAGTATCAGCTGTCTTAGTTGGTTTAGGAACAATTTTATCTGGAACTGTCTTTTTAGCAGTAGCACTTTTTGTATTCAATGCAAATGTTGGTGCAACATTCGCAGTTCTGTTTGTAGGCGTTGTATTACCTGCTGTAGCATTTAATGTCATTGCTTTTGCAATTATTTATCCTATAGTTGCAAAATTAGTGAAGCGTTCTAAATTCAACACAGCTCTTTCAATTTAATAAAAGGTGCATAAGAAAAATGCACGTTCATCTAACAAAGGAAGCTAAACCGTGATACAAAATCACTCGTTTAGTTTCTTTTTTCTTTTTGTATATGTGCATTTCATGGTTTAATAGTAGGTAACACACGACAATTACAGAAATGAGGTATTCATATGAAAGCAAAACCATTTTTAATTGGACTGTCCGCTGGAATCGTCGGCGGTACAATCGCTGTACTTTTTTCCACTCCTCAATCAGGACAACAATTACGTGCTAATTTGCGTGCAAATGCTGAAAGCACAAGGGACAAACTTTTAGATGTAAAACAGCAAGCAAACACAGTTAAACAATCCGTTAATTCACTCACAAATGAAGTAAAAAATAATATACCACTAATAATAAATGATTTAAAACAAACCATTGCTACATTCACTGAAGAAATCGAGCCGTCAAAAAATAACTTACAACAAGAAATAGAAGCATTACAGAATTCAATCAGCGAAATCGAGAAAAACGTTGCACAATTTACAGAAAAAAAGAAAAAACCGCAAGAAAAAATTAGCGACTAAAGTCCTTATGCACTAATAAAAAAGCCTATATTTTTATTAAATTTAAACACTATAATGTTATTTTTTAACCACTTTTCAATTTTTTAATTTTTCTAACTTTAAACTCTTTTCCTTTATTGCTATAATATTTTTAAAATGTTAAAGAAAGCAGTAGGTGATGGCTTTGTCAGAGGAATTATACACTCAAAAAGAAGCGATGCTTTATAGTCAAAGAATTGCACAATTATCAAAAGCTTTATGGAAAGCAGTTGAAAAAGATTGGCAGCAATGGATTAAACCCTACGATTTAAATATTAACGAACATCATATTTTATGGATTTCGTATCATTTAAAAGGGGCTTCTATTTCTGATGTGGCGAAATTTGGGGTGATGCACGTTTCCACAGCATTTAATTTTTCAAAAAAATTAGAAGAGCGTGGATTCCTTAAGTTTTCAAAGCGGGATGACGACAAGCGTAATACGTACGTTGAGTTAACAGAAGCAGGTACTGAGCTTATTGTTGAGATGAATAGTAATTATCATAATACGTATCATTCTGTGCTAGAAGGCTCATTAGCTTTAAAAGACCTATATGGTCGCTTCCCAGAATTTTTAGATGTTATGGCTGTTATTCGCAATATATACGGAGAGGACTTCATCGACATTTTTGAGCGTTCCTTCCAGCACTTCCGTGATTCCTTTGATAAGATAGAAGAACGTTCAACTGTAAAAGGATGAAAGTGAAACTATCAGGCTTTTTCAGTCGCTCGTAACCTAGAGTAAAGGTTGATAAAATCATGCTAAAGGAGGCATTTCAGAAATATTTTTCTGAGATACCTCCTTTTTCTTGCATTCTAACATAAATCAAATTACATTAAATAGGACCATTCATATTACGGAGTTGATAATCATGCATTGTTGGAAAATATTAAATCTTGAACATCATTACGGAACAACGCGTATTATGATCATGTCTATAATTGTTTTTTTAACTGTCTTTTCTTTTTCCTATGTGACATTAAATTTATTTAACGACGAGCACTATACAGATCAATTGTTGTGGCTATTTGTTATTGCTGTATTTACAATCTATCCGATCCATAAATGCTTACACTTTCTAGCATTATATGATTTACGTCAACATTTAAAATTGCGTGTGCGTACCCAATTTTATGTTATTCCTGTTCTACACATGCGTATCCGTGAACCTTTATCAAAAAATCGTTATATTTTAGCTTTACTCACACCATTTATTGTTCTAAATACAAGCATATTATTAGGTACACTGCTATTCCCTGCGTATACCCATTACGGCACATTACTTTTAGCTTACCATTGTAGTCTATGTGTAATTGATGTTCTATATGTGAAATATTTACTAAATTCACCTAAAGACTCCCAGATTGAGGAGACACCTAAAGGCTATGAAATTTTAGTGCCGCCTACTATTCATTAAATTGCTTGTACTTGTGTTTTATTGACGTTTTTTGTTATGCTATTAATACTGAAAGAGGGGAGGAATAGACTTGCTGTTAATGATTGTAGTTCTATTCTCGGTATTCTATTTATTTCAAATAAACCGCATGACTTATGCGCTGTGCATGCGACGTGAAATTCCCGAAGAAAAACAACCAAAAGTATTCCGAACTATAAATATACTAATTACAATTTTACTTGTCTCATTTTATATTGAAGTTTTATATGCTGTATAGATCAAATATGCCTCGGCATATTTGCGTCCGGTATCGGCTTTGTACTTAGGCCTGCACGAGGGCCGACACGATGTCGGTCATTTCGATAATGCCACAGGACGTGGCGTTTTTACCGATGCAGGTCAGTTAGCCGTTATCGCATGGATGCGATGGTTTTAGGCTAACATCCCCTAAGAACTTCTTTCCGATTCCGTGGCATCTGCCGGAGGCTTTGGGCCAACAGATGTTTTTTGCGCGAAAGCGAAGCGTCAGCAACAGGTTTTGTCTGTGCGAAAGCGAAGCGACAGCAACAGGTTTTGTCTGTGCGAAAGCGAAGCGACAGCAAAAGGTTTTGTCTGTGCGAAAGCGAAGCGACAGCAACAGCATAATGTTGGTCACTCAGTCGTTGCCACAGGACGTGGCGTTCTTAGACTGAGTTCCTCTATTTCAGCAGATATATGGAAAACCGTTGAAAAGTAATTTAAATTCGCGTTCATCTCACCACCTATAGAGGTAGGAGACTTCTGTACCTGTCGCTACGCTTTCGGTACAAATAATATTTGCTGAGAAAAGTTAAAAAGAAAAGTGCATCCGCGCCCGTCCGCACGTACTGAGGTAAGTTGTACACTCCATGTGACAACTCTTTCTGACCGATCATATTTTGTGGACGTGACCTCAAGCGTGCGGCGCGAATGCCTAACATTGTTAAGAAAAGCTAAGGACGTTAACCCCTTAGCTTTTCGTTATTTTTATTAATTAGTATAGGAACGCTGCACCAACAATAATTAATAAAATAAATAACACAACTAATAAAGCAAAGCCTGAGCCGTAGCCACCGCCACCGTATCCTCCGCTGCTCATAACTTCACCCCCTTTCTTTCTATATCCTATGCGCTTGAAAATTTGAATTATAGGCTATACTCAAGGGGGAACCATTTTGTTTTCAAAACGTTTATGTTATAGTAAAAAATGGACGAAACCATGTAAGGAGAGAAAATCCACTATGAAAAAAACAGTTTTATCATTAACATTAGCTGCTTCGGTATTAGCGCTTGGTGCTTGTAGCGGAGGGGACAACAAAACAATTGCAACTTCAAAAGTGGGCGACATTACAGTTGCTGACTTTAACAAAACATCTAAAACTTTAGCAGGTTCTCATATTCTTCAACAAATGTTGACTGAAAAAGTATTAGCTGACAAATATAAAGTATCAGATAAAGAAGTCAAAGAGGCATATGACGCAACTGCTTCACAATTCGGCGATAACTTTGCAGAAACACTTGCTGCAAACGGCTTGACTGAAGATGGCTATAAAGAGGCTTTACGTCTTCAGCTTCTTTCAGAAAAGGCTTTAAAAGATAAAGCATTTTCTGAAAAAGATGTAAAAAAACATTATGAGCAAATGAAAACAGAGTTAAATGCTCGTCATATTTTAGTAGCAGATGAGAAAACAGCTAAAGAAGTTATTGCCAAAATTAAAGGCGGCGCTTCTTTTGCGGATGTAGCAAAAGAATACTCAACTGATACTGGCTCTGCTCAAAAAGGTGGAGAGCTTGGATGGTTCTCTGTTGGTGCAATGGTAGATGAGTTTAACGATGCTGCTTATGCCCTTCCTTTAAAAACATTAAGTGAACCAGTTAAAACTAGCTTTGGTTACCACATTATTGAAGTTACGGACAAGCGTGATGTAAAAGGTGTTGGCTCATTCAAAGACGAAGAAGCAAACATCCGTTCACAAATGCTACAAAAATTAGTACAGACAGGTCAAGATCAACAAGTTCTTAAAGATATCATTGCAAAAATGGCAAAAGATGCGGATATTAAAACATCCGATAAAGAATTAGAACCTGCTATCAAGGCCCTTACAACAACAAGCGAGGAACAAGCTAAAGCCGCTGAAGAAGCAGCTAAAAAAGCTGAAGAAAAAGCTAAAAAAGAAACTAAAGATACTGAAAAAAAATAATCTAAATAGTTGTTATTTTACTATATGAAAAAGGGTTACGCTTATACAGGCGTAACCCTTTTTATATACTGTCGCTTTGAAATAAAAATGATCAAAAGTATCTTGAAAACACGTATGTAAGGAAAATGAAGAGGATTCATTTTGAATAAAGTTTAATCAAAATGAATCCTCTTTCTTTTTAAATGCTATTTCATTTTTGAATTAAGGGATACTGTTTCATAAGATTCTGGTCACGAAGAGGTTATCACATGAAGTAGTCTTCGTTCTTTTGCGGACTCGCTCTATTGGCCATACCCTTTAATAAATGTTATCCCCCAACCTCTGATGATGAGCCTTAAATCTCCATTTACTCAATAGTCGGTTTATAAAACGATCGATTATCAAGCGGAAATAGTCGCTCAGTAAATTCACCTGGAGCTGTTTTGCCTAATGCTCGTGTTAGCATGTTCATCTTTGCATCAATATTATCGATATAATGCAAGATTTCCGCTTCTTGAATCATCGGTTTTTTCGGGCTGCCCCATTCTTCTTTACCGTGGTGAGATAGCACCATATGTTGCAATAGCATTACTTCCTCGCCCTCGATTTCTAGTTCACTAGCAACCTTGGCAATTTCATTGACCATAATTGTAATATGACCAAGTAAATTCCCTTCAACAGTATACATTGTTGCGACAGGCCCTGACAGCTCAACAACCTTGCCAATATCATGTAAAATAATACCTGCATATAACAGATCTCGATTTAATGTAGGATATAAATCAGCAATGGCTTTTCCGAGTCTCAACATTGACACCATATGATCCAGTAGACCAGACGCATAATCATGATGGTTTTTCGTTGCAGCTGGATATACTAAAATAGCATCCTGATGTTTTTTAATAGCTGCACGTGTAATTCGAGATATATTCGGATTTTTAATATCAAAGAAAAATTGCGTCAATTCATCATATAATTCTTCTTTCGGAGTTGCTGCGGAGGGAACTAAATCATTAATAGCAATTCCCTCCTCTGGTTTCGCTACACGGATTGCTTTTATACGCAATTGATTTTTGCCGCGGTAGTCATGAATTTCTCCACCTACACGCACAATTGCCTCAGCGTGGTACATTTTTTCATGATCTTCATTTGTATCCCATAGCTTTGCCTCAATATCTCCACTTTTATCTTGTAATAACAGTGACATAAATGGCTTTCCAACTGTGGTAACCCCTTTTGTCGCTTGTTTAATTAATAAAAATTGATCAACTGATTCTCCAACCTGGAGCGTCGTAATACCCTTCATTTTGACGCTACTCCCCTTTCATTTGCTAGTGCCCCTACATCGACAATTTGGTCTTTCTGCCAATGTTCAAGCATCCCGTCATGGCAAGTAAAATATAAAATTTGACGTTCATATCCTACTTCTTTCATTAATTGTACCATTTTGTCTGTACGGTTTCGATCAAAATGGACAAAAGGATCATCCATAATAAATGGAAATGGAGCAGAAGTTGTAAGTGTTTTTGCTAGTGCCATTCGCAACGAAATATAAGCTTGCTCCTTCGTTGCCTGTGATAATTCTGCCATTTGATAACGTAATCCAGTAACATCCTGTGTAACAAAATAACCTTCATCATTTATTAAAAGCTTTTCGTAACGTCCACCTGTTAACAAATTAAATATTGCATTAACCTCTGTCAAAACATATGGTAGTTTTTCTTCTCTTAGGCGGAACAATGTTTCATGTATCGCAGTAGCCAATGCCTTTTTTGTAGCCCATTGCCCTATCAGCTGTTGCAACACTGATTTCTCTTCTTCAAACTGTTGAAGCAACTGGCCATATTTCTCGTCATTTAGAAGATTCTCCTTTTGGATTTGTAGTGTCGCACGTTGTTCTAAGCAATGATCTATTGCTAATTGCATCGTACCTCGTTCGTCCTCTAACGCTAGCAGTTTTTCATTAAGCTGGTCCTCGTCTATCAATGACTGTTTGCTGTCTACATTCAACGAGGCTAGCTGACTCTGAATGGCTTGAAGTTCTGATTTTATTTTTTGTTGTTGCTCAAATTGTTCATGAGTTTCATAATATTCCTTCTCTGATTGAACATTCGCAGCGGTAAATAACTGAGTAACTTCAGACTCATAGCTGTCTATATGCGATTGTACACCTTGAATTTTTGTCTGAAGACTAGTCAATTGCTCTTTCGCTTGTTGAGATATCTGTTGCTCCTGCTGTAAGGTAAGGAATGTAGTACGTAAATGCATAAAAATTTCTTGCTCACTATACTCTGCCTTTAAGACTCGTTGTATTTGTTCTAGCAGCTCGATTTTCTCAGCTTGTATCGTCTGTAAAAGAGTAAATGTACTCTTCTTTTTTGCTGCCAACTCTTGAGCACCTCGAATGCGCATAAACAGCTCTGGTAATAATGTTTTTGGTATATTCTCCTCTAGCCGATAGCGCCCTAAGAAATGTTGAAGCGACTGAGTAGCCTCTTGACTCACCTGCTCAGCCCGCTGAATTTTATGTTCAAGTTTCACATATTGACGCTCTTTTTCTTGCTGTTGCTCATTTACATGTAAAAAGCGATCTTCAAGTTTTTGTTTTTTTAGCAGGATGGCTTGTGCAATATTCTCCTCCTGCTCTAACTCACGTATTTGCTGGCTCTGTTGTTTACTCGGCGCTTCATGTGCTTGTCTAGCAAATTTTAAATATAAAATAATGATTAGTGACATAACTGCTCCTACAACGATTACAGCCATATTTTTTTCCATAACACCATAGATAAACGAAAGTACGCTTATAGCTAACACAATAAATATAAAAACATTTGGTTGTTGTTGTTTCGAGCGTTGTGACCTTCCATAACGTAATTGGTCTAGCTTTCGCTTACGCTGAGGCCACTGTGCTAAAATATGTTCTTCTTCCGTAGATAATGACTCTTGTTGAAGCTGTTGTTTCAGTTGAGCAATTGTATCTAATTCTGCATGTATTTGCTCCAACGAGCGCAAATGGAATTTCAGCTCTTCCTCTGCTTCTTCTAATAAGCTTAACTGTCGTTGAAATTGTTCCTCTTGCTGTAATGATACTGTTTCCTCAAGCAGAATATCCTGCGCTGTTTTTTCCTGAACACCTAATAAACGAAACTGTGCTTCTATTTCTTGCTCGATTAAATACAGCTCATCCTTTAAGTTTTGTTCCTTTACAACTAACTGATTCCATGTTGCTTCTTTATTTAAAAGTCGAGACATTTCAGTAATAACTTGCTCGTCCACTGTTAACTGTAGCTTATTTTGCAATGCTTGATACTGCTCTTTCAGCTGCTGCATTTGTAGTGTTTCATGCATAAGCCGATCCTTTAATTGCTCATAACGTCGGATTCCTTCTGGTGGAAACTGCACATGTTCATAGCTTTTTCGCGTCTGTTCTAAAGCTTTTTGCTGTTTTATAAGTGGCATAGCCTGCTGAAGAATTGTGAGCTGCTGCCAATTTTGCTGCTGTGTTATTTGCTGACTATATAACCCCTCTAGCCTTTGATCGAGTTGTTGTAATTGTAATAATTTATCCTCAAAGGTCTGAATATTACCTTGCTCTTGTTTAATTGTGCGTTCTAGCTTTTTTAAATGCTCCAATTTTTGATTAATAAGTGGCACTTTTCCTGCTTTTTTAAAAAACTCACTAGCATCTTTGTCCAATTTCTTTTCTAGAGATGATAGCTGTTGAATCCCTGTTGTCCCAGAGGCAAGCAACAAATGTGTCAGCTCTTCCTCTGACATTTTTTCAATGCCCTGAAGCTCATGTAATGAAAAAGAGAAAATTGACTCAAAGGAGGCTTTTGTATAACCATATAATAGTTTTGCTAAAAGCTCCTCATGTCCCATTGTTCCGTCTTCTAGATAAACTGAGACATCTCCAGCTGCCTTTCCTTTAATACGTTCTATCGTGCATTGCCCATACGTTGGATGCCAAATAGTAAGCTGACCACCGAATTTAGTCGATACTTTCGGCTCATATTTACGTTGTGTCTGCTGCCTCGTGGGAAATCCGAAAAGCATTTGTAAAATAAACTGTTGAATGGTCGTTTTACCCGCTTCATTCATACCATAAAAAATCGTAACGCCTTCATGTAAAGTAATGGTGATGTTTTCATGCTTGCCAAAGCCATAAATTTGGATTTTTTTTATCGTTAGCAAGTTATTCACGCCCTTTGAATTTCTTCAGCTAATAATTCTTGTGCGTTATGCATTAAATTTTTAATGTCTTGTTCTGTTAAAGGCTCGACCAGTCTTGCACCACCTGCATGTTGGTATAGTTCCTTTAAAATATCCTTCCATTCAGAAATATTCCATTGCTCCATTAATTTCATCACCGATTCGGTCGCAGCAGTATGCTCATACAATACTGATGATTGATGTAACACGAGCTTTTGTACCCAGCACATCGGTTCAATCCCATCTTCTGCTTCTCGAATAGTTTCTAGCCATGCTTCAACTGTAGAATGTTCAAATAAAGATTGTGATTGTTCATCTATATTTTTTAAATGGAGTTCAACAACAGATGCCCCATACTCTTGACGATTAAGTGTCAGTGCTTCTTCACATTTTTTTAGTAGTTCATTTGCATGAAACACGTTCGTACAATCCACATCTACTGTGTTATAAACAACAGCAGATGTCGGTACAAATTCCAGATCAGTAGAGGATTGGGACAAGGTTACGTCATAGAAGCCCTTTATTCCCTGCTCTTTCCGATGTCGGCTTTGAATATTGCCCGGATAAACAATCGGTGGATTCTGATTTAAAAGTTGTCGTTTATGAATATGCCCTAAAGCCCAATAATGATAGTTTTTTTCAAGAAGTTGCTCTTTTGTGAAAGGGGCATAAACAGCATGTGACGTATCGCTAGCCTCACTACCATGAAGCATACCAATATGAATAGCATGCTGGTCCTGTGCAAAAGGATAACTATCAATCATTGATTTCGTTATATGACGGTCACCATAGCTGAAGCCATAAATATTGACCTGCTGACCACGTATTTTTAATTGCACAACACTAGTTTCAGCTGGTAACTCATACACATTACTCGGCAATGCAAAGCGTGTCCAAGCACCATTTAAGTGATCGTGATTACCATAGCTTAATATTACAGGGATATTATGTTGAAAGAGTTTTTCCATAGCCTCTTGAAATCGTCTTTGTGCCTGTAAGCTACGATTTTCACCATCATAAATATCACCGACAATCAGTAAAAAATCGGGTTTCTCCTGAATAGCCTTCTGAATAATTTTATCAAAAGCTTCAAAAGTACTTGTTCGAATCTTTTTGAAATTTTGTTCAGGCAAACCAAATAAGCCCTTAAAAGGACTATCTAAATGTAAATCCGCCATATGAAAAAAACGAATTGCTGACATCCAATCACCTCAAGTAATAAATAATCTCTACCTTGACGTCATTCATTTATCACTCGCATGCAGTAAATAATTCAGTACATCGGAATTACTACTTCAATCATTTACTACCGCTGTAGTCTCAGTTTTATGCTGAGACATTCGTGAACCACGTCAAAACCGAATATTTGTTCTATTTTATCATACTTCACGCTAGATGAGAAATGTATACAAAGAATATTCATCAATAGTATTGCCTTAAATTTTCCACAACTTTCGTAATTTATCAAAATATTCGCTAGTTTTACCGTGAAGTTTATAAATCTTCTATGTATAATAGATATATATTTAAGTAAAGGGTGGGGTTTTATGGAGAATTATCGCTTTACAGCTTTTGAAAAAACTGGGGAAACGTTATTTGATGAAACTTGGACTTTCGAAAACGATGAAACTGCAAAAATTAACGGTCAACAGCAAATCTTGGAAAAGGGTGTTGCCGACAAAACTCATCGCCTCATTAACTCTTCAGGTAAATTAATCTTATTCCATGTTTAAAAATGGCTAGTAAAAGGCACGTAGTACACTTTACTACGCGCCTTTACTCTTTTTAAAATTTATTTTCCTACAAAGGCAGGTGCTCTTTTCTCTACAAATGCATGGATTCCCTCTAAATGATCGGCCGTTTTACGCATCGCTGCTTGCCCCGCTGCTTCCATTGATAAAATACTCTCTAATTGCGGTAAATTTTGAGCATGTAGAATTTTTTTAGTTGTAATCATCGATGCAATTGGAGAAGCAAGCATTTTTCCAACTAGTTGGTCCGTAATCGCAAAAACGGTCCCATCTGGTGCAACGTAGTCAATTAACCCTTCATCATGTGCTTCCGATGCAGTTAAAACCTTACCTTCCCAAATCATTTGTTTAGCTTTGACAATCCCCACACGTTCCTTCATAAAGAAATGACCGCCACCATCAGGGATGAGCCCTATGCCTATGAAATTCATAGCGAGCTTACTATTTTCACATGCCACAACTATGTCTGCCCCTAACGCTAGACTAAAGCCTAATCCAGCTGATGCTCCATGAACCGCTGCAATGACGATCATCGGTAGCTGATAATATGCTTTGACAATACGTGTTAAATAAACCATTGCCTCATTAATATCCAGTGGCTTATTTGGATCAATCATCGCTTTAATATCGCCACCTGCTGAAAAGACTTTTCCTTCCCCACGGATAACGAGAATTTGTATTTCTTGTTCTTGCTGTAGCGCCTCAAAGCATTCGGCTAATTCACGCATCATCACATCGTCCATGGCGTTCATGGCATGTGGTCGATTTAATGTTAATGTTGCTCGTCGTTCTAATTTTTCTAATGTAATCGTTGAAAATTCCATCCCAACACCCCCAAATATGAATAGTCATTCACTATGTACTATTCGTGTTTTTTTAGAAAACTCCTTCTATCCTACGCAAAATTGCACTTGATATGCTATATTTAAGGACGATATTGATTTAAAGGTGGTTAATGATTGTGACACAGAAAGACTATCGTGTATTACTTTATTATAAATATATAGCTATTGAAGACCCTGTAGCATTCGCAGAGGAACATTTAGCAGTTTGTAAAGAAATCGGGCTTCATGGTCGTATTTTAGTTGGATATGAGGGCATTAATGGAACCGTTTCAGGTACAGTCGAGCAAACTGAGGCTTACATGAATCATATGAAGGCAGATCCTCGTTTTAGCGATATTATGTGGAAAATTGATGACGTTGAAGGGCATGCCTTTAAAAAAATGCATGTGCGCCCTCGTCGAGAGATTGTACACCTTGGTTTGAACGATGATATTAATCCTTTAGAAATAACAGGAGATTATTTATCACCAAAGGAATTTATGGAACGTATGCAGGAGGATAATACGGTAATTATTGATGCACGTAATGATTATGAATATGACCTTGGTCATTTCCGTGGTGCCGTGCGTCCAGATATTGAAAACTTCCGTGACCTACCTGATTGGATGGAAGCTCATAAAGAAGATTTTGATGGCAAGAAAATCTTAACTTACTGCACAGGTGGTATTCGCTGTGAAAAATTCTCTGGCTGGTTAAAACGTGAAGGCTATGGAGAAAGTGTTGGTCAGTTACATGGTGGAATTGTCACATATGCTAAAGACCCTGAGGTAAAAGGTCAACTATGGGATGGACAAATGTTTGTCTTTGATCGACGTCGTAGTGTACCGATTAATCAGGTGGAGCATGTGATTGTCGGCAAAGATTTCTTCACTGGTGAACCGACAGAACGTTATACAAACTGCGCAAATCCTGAATGCCATAAATTAATGCTTTGCGAGGAAAAGCATGAGTCCTTCTATATGCGTAGCTGTTCAGACGAATGCCGCCGTGCAAAACGCAACTTCTTTGTTGAAGAGCATGATTGGACAAAAGAGCAGATTGAGGAACAAATCGCTAAAATCGCCGAAGTTCAAAATACTTCTTTATAGAAAAAAGAGCATCATCCATTTGTGGTGATGCTCTTTCATGTTTTTTTCGAGTTAATCTACCTTGTCTGTAAAGGGTGAGTGTTTGCGCGTTTACCTGAGCAGATATTTTTGGTACCCGAGCGTTTCCCACGGTACCCGATCTCTTTCTCGGCTTACCCGAGCGTTTTCCCTCGGTGCCGATCACTTTCCCGGCTTACCCGAGCGTTTTCCCACAGTACCCGATCTCTTTCTCGGCTTACCCGAGCGTTTTTCTCTCTGACTAGGGCTTTCTAAATCTCACTTAAATTTTTCTTCAATCTCCTTTTGCCAAGTAACGCCCTACCTGTCGACCACTAAATAAACAACCACCAACAAATGTCCCTTCTAAAGCACGGTAACCATGCACACCGCCACCACCAAAACCACTAACTTCCCCAGCTGCAAATAAACCCGGTATAGGCTGACCGTCCATTCCTAGCACAGCACCATTCAAATTTGTCTGTAAGCCTCCTAATGTTTTACGCGTTAAAATATTTAAGCGTACCGCAATGAGTGGCCAATTTTTTGGATCTAATATTTTATGTGGCTTCGCAACACGTACAAATTTATCACCAACATAGTTTCTTGCACCATGAATAGCGTTAACCTGTAAGTCCTTTGTAAATTTATTGTCCATTTCACGATCCCTTGCTAAAATTTGCTCTTTTATTTTGATGAAATTAAGAAGGTCATTGCCAGCCAATTTGTTCATTCCATCAACTAGCTCCTTTAAATCATTAGCAATAACAAAATCCTCACCATGATTTTTAAATGCCTGAATTGGAGCTGGTGGTCCTGGCAATACTCGTTTCAGAACATCACTAATGCTTCTATTTGTTAAATCAGGATTTTGTTCAGAGCCCGATAATGCAAATTCTTTTTCAATAATTTTTTCAGTTAAAATAAACCACGAGTAATCATAGCCTGTTTTTTGTATTGCTTCTAAAGTGCTTAACGTATCAAAACCCGGAAAATTAGGTACTCCAAATCGATTGCCTTCTGCATCAAACCATAATGATGATGGGCCAGGCAAAATTCGAATACCGTGATTTGGCCAAATAGGATCCCAATTTTTCAAGCCTTCAGTATAATGCCACATACGATCTCGATTAACGATACGTCCCCCAGCATGCTCAGTAATTTCTAACATTCTGCCATCTACATAAGCAGGTACACCACTGACCATATTTTTTGGTGGTGTTCCAAGCCGCTCCGGCCAATTTTTTCTGACTAAATCAAAATTTGCACCTATTCCACCGCTGGCTACAATAACTGCTCCAGCTTCATAAGAAAATTCGCCAATGCCCAGCCTAGAGCTTTTTTCACCGCGATTTGCATAGCTTTTAGCCAAAATTGTTCCACTAATCCCTGTAATTCTTTCATCTTGTTGCATAAACTCATCTACACGATGTCTTGGTTTAAAATCTATATAACCATCCTTTATGGCCTTTTTCACTTTTTCAGCAAAAGGCTTTACAATGCCTGGTCCAGTCCCCCAAACAATGTGAAATCTAGGTACCGAATTTCCGTGTCCGCCTGCTAATGATCCCCCACGTTCTGCCCATCCGACGACAGGAAAAAACTTAATACCCTTAGACTTTAACCAATTATATTTTTCACCAGCTGCAAAATCTACATAAGCCTTGGCCCATTTATACGCCCACGAATCTTCATCTTCCAAGCGATCAAAGCCAGCCGTTCCTTGCCAATCTTGCCATGCAAGCTCTTTACTATCCTTAATCCCAAGCCTTCTTTGCTCGGGTGAATTCACTAAAAATATACCACCAAAGGACCAAAATGCCTGTCCCCCCATTGAATTTTCAGGTTCTTGATCTACTAAAAGAATTTTTTTCTTTGCATCAGCTAACTCACAGGCTGCTACTAACCCTGCCAGTCCTGCACCGACAATTGCTACATCATACACCATTCTACACCCCCTAAAAATCAATCCTACTTTACTTACATTCTTCTCTATTTGATGGTTTACCTTCTACACATTTTAATTTTGACGAAAATGTGACAAGAAAAAAATGTTCGCTTTCCTCCACTAAACAAAGAAAGTTCCTATACGTATAATCCATTTAAACCCAATTTATTTCCGTATAATTTTCGACCTCAATATTTGTTAAACGCCCATGTAATCAGACTTAACATATATCGGTAGCGCTTTCATTGTCTTCTCTAAAAAGACGAATCATTATTAGTTAGATATAGGTTAATGTTCGTATTTAGTTATTTTTCTGACCATTGAAGTCAAGATTTTTAATCTTTTTTAGAAATATCATTGACAAAGGTGAACAATAAGGATTATGATGTTAACAAATTTAATCACACGAAAATATAACGACGGAGACACGCTAGTCGCAAGAAAATCCAAAGAGAGCTGATGGTTGGTGTAAATCAGTGATTTCTACGATAATAGTTCCACTCCTGAATAGATAAGCCGAACATCTTCAAAGTAAGCTTATCCGTCACATGCACGTTACGCATATAGCTAAGACTGCTAGAATTTTCCAAGCAGTGATTAAGGGTGGTACCGCGAACCAATGTTTATTCAGCCTTTCGCCCCTTACAACACAATCTTTGTGTTTGTAAGGCGCGGAAGGCTTTTTTATTGTTTTTTTCTAGAAAGGAGATTGTTTGCATGCTGTAAGATATTTATCTTTACAAAATTCAGACTGTTTCGTATATAAAGAACACTAACATTTTTTAATTAAAAGGAGCTAATTACAAATGACTACTCAAATGACTACTGCAATGACTACTGCAACAAAAACAATTAACGTATTTATCGCTGACCCACTAAGTGAAGATGGTATTTTCCCACTACGACAAGAACAAGATTTAGACTTAAATATCATTGTCGATACTGGTCTTGCACCAGAAGAATTAATCGCAAAAATTGCGGATGTAGATGTTTTACTAGTACGTTCTCAAACAACGGTAACACGTGAAGTAATTGAAGCGGCTAAAAACTTAAAACTTATCGGACGTGCTGGAGTAGGTGTGGACAACATTGATCTAACTGCTGCAACTGAACATGGTATCATCGTTGTGAATGCACCAGACGGTAACACTAACTCCGCTGCTGAGCACACTATTGCAATGATGACTTCACTTGCTCGTCACATCCCACAAGCATTCAATACGCTTAAAAATGGTAAATGGGATCGTAAATCTTATGTTGGAGTTGAGCTTAAAAATAAAACTCTAGGTGTTGTAGGCTTCGGTCGTATCGGTGTTGAAGTTGCTTATCGTGCAAAAGGTCAACGCATGAACGTTATGGCATACGATCCATTCCTAACAGATGAACGCGCTAAAGAGTTAGGGGTAACAAAATCAACAGTTGAAGAAATTTGTGCAGCTGCAGATTTCATTACAGTACACACACCACTTCTTCCTGAGACACGCAACCTTATTAACAAAGAAAAATTCGCTATGATGAAAGATGGCGTGCGTATCATTAACTGTGCACGTGGCGGTATTATCAATGAGGATGATTTATACGATGCAATCGTAGAAGGTAAAGTAGCGGGTGCTGCTCTAGACGTATTCGTATCTGAGCCAGCAACAGATCACAAGCTACTTACATTACCACAAGTAATCGCAACACCTCACTTAGGTGCATCTACAATTGAAGCACAAGAGTCTGTAGCTGTAGACGTTTCAAACGACATCATTAAATTCTATAAAACAGGTACTGTAACTAACCCAGTGAACATGCCATCTATTCCAAAAGAGTTGCTTGCACAAGTAGAGCCTTTCTTTGAATTAGCTGAAAAACTTGGTTCATTCTTATCTCAACTTACAACTGAGCCTGTAAAAGAAATCAACTTATCTTATGCTGGTGAAGTAGCAAATTATGATGTTCGTCCATTAACGTCAAACGCGTTAAAAGGCTTATTATCTAAAAACCACGGTAATCATGTTAATGACGTAAATGCTCGCTACCTATCTGAACGTATCGGTATGAAAATTAATGAGCATAAAACAACAACTGCTAAAGGCTTTACTAGCCTAATTACGATTGAAATTAAAACAGTGAACGAAACACATACAGTTGCTGGTACATTATTAAATGGTTTAGGTGCACGTATTGTTAAAGTAGAAGACTATGTTGTTGACGTTATTCCACAAGGTCACCTTCTTTACATTAAAAATACTGACAAACCAGGTGCAATCGGCCGAGTAGCAACAAAGCTAGCAGAAAAAGATGTGAACATCGCAACAATGCAAGTTGGTCGTGCACAAGTTGGTGGTACAGCTGTCATGATGCTAACAATCGACAATGTTGTAACAGAAGAAGATCTAACATTCGTTGCACAGCTTGAAAATATTGATGAAGTAAAAGCGATTAACCTATAATATATTGATTTATAAGCAGGGAGTATAAATACTCTCTGCTTTTTTATTTTTGGAGATTATCATCGGAACGGAAATCAACCTATATACATAGTTTACGTTTCAACAATGTCATACCTAATTTTTAATAGAAGCTTTGTTTTGGTAAAATGATACTTTTCTGAAAGTCATTCGTCTTTAAGAGAAAGGAGGTGCACATTTTGACGATTGAAGAGCTGTTTTACTTACATAATCAAACCATTTTCAAATACTTATATTATTTACTCAATGATGAGAAATTAGCGGAGGATTTCACACAGGAGACATTTGCTCGCTATTTCAAATATCAGCAGACAATTAAAGAAGGTGCAGAACTCGCTTGGCTTAGAAGTACTGCACGTAATCTAGCCTACGATCATTACCGCAGGAAAAGACTTATTCAATTTGTACCGTTTTTAAACGATCATGAAGAGCTTGAGCCAACCTCACCACACCAATGGCTCATCCAGCAAGAAGATGCAAAGCTGCTTTATCTTGCAATTAGCAAATTGAAGCTCACCTATCGAGATGTCATTATTTTACGTAAAATCGAGGGTTTATCCATTCAAGAAACTTGTGATGTACTAGGCTGGAATGAAGGAAAAGTAAAAAACACATTAAAACGTGCACTTGTTGCATTGAAAAAGCAGCTTGGAGGTGAATTTGATGAAGAACAATGAGGAATCCTGGCAACATTTACGCGATCTCAAATTAACTAAGCAGCAGCAGGAAAAAATACTGCACAATATTACTGCACCTACTACAATAGAAAAAAAACCAATTAAAAAATCTTGGAAAATGCCGGCAGTGTCTTTGCTATTTATCACAGTTCTTGCTATTTTAATTTTGTCCTTTATCCAAGGACCGACTAACTCTCCACTGACAACAGATACAAACAAAACAATTGCTGTAGTCTATGTAAACACTAATGAAAACAAAGAAACGTTTATAACAAAAGCTTCATGCCTTTATGTACCCCAGCAGTGCTATACAAATAAGCATCTTTTAAGTCAGCTACAAGAACAAATGGAACATGCACCTTCAATTTCAGTAACAGCTCAACAGTGGGAAGATAATGGTTACTTTACACCTCAAGATGTATTGATTGTCTATTCTGATGGTACTCAAGAAAAATGGAAGGTACTAAATAATGATACCCTCTTTAATGTCCAAACGGAGCAAGCCATAAAACTCGACAATACATTTTATTCACTGGAATATTACTATGATGATAAACGCTCAACCAAGCTTATCATCGGAAACATCTTCGTATTACTTACACACTTCATACTATGGCTTGCAAAGAAAAGAATGCCTCATATTGAACGACGTTTTTTTGCAGCAACGGTTGAACATGCCATCGCCAACGCTATTATCCTAGTCTTGTTTGCAGGTATTTTATTGGCAATCTATTTACTGATGCATTCCTTACACGCTACGATAATATATAGCTTATTTATGCTCTACTCTATTATGCAAATTTATTATCGTAAAAAAGCAGGTGAGCCCCGAGGTTACCTAGTAGCTAGTGCCTTTGTTCAACTATGTATTGCAATAGCTTTTACATCGCTATATCTTGCATTCAATGTACACTTTTAGTATATATTTCGATAAATTTCAAGAAACTAAAAAATGTACTGATCCTTTGATGAATCAGTACATTTTTGCTTATAGCTTATTTACAAGTTCTAATAATGCAGTTAAAGAATCAACCTCATATGTTGGAGTGACAACGCCATTTGGTGCATTGTTCTCACGATTGATCCAAACATTACGCATACCAACACGAGATGAGCCTAAAATATCTGTGTTTAAGTTATCTCCAACCATGATCGCATCGTCTGCTGTAATACCTGTTTTCTCCATTACATGCTCGAAAATAGAGGCATCTGGTTTCCCTTTACCAAAATCCCCAGAGATAATAATATGGTCAAAATACGGCGCGATTTCTGGTGTAATTTCCAGCTTTAAATTTTGTAAACTTGGTGCCCCATTTGTCAGTAAAACGAGTTGATACTTTCCTTTAAGTTTATCTAATACATCAAAAGTATCCTCATATAAGAATGGAGCCACTTTACGCTCTGCCACAAAGCGCTCCCCTAGCTCCGCCCCTAGCTGTGCATCATCAATGCCAAGAGCTGCTAAGCCTTTTGTCCATGCTGCTGTACGATAGCCTGGTACGATATTTTTCATTTTTTGGAAAGAATCTGTTGGATCATCGAATGTGCCCCAAAGTCCTTCGAATGGGTTAATGCCAATTAACACCGTATAATCATATGTTTCATAGCCTTCATAAAGTGCACGCGCTTCTTTACGTACAGCTTCCTCTAGCTCAGCTGGATTTACATTATGTATTGTTGCTGCGTATTCACACGTTTTCTCAAATGCTGTTTTGACAGACTTTTTATCCCATAACAGCGTATCATCTAAATCAAAAATAATTGTGTTAATTGACATTGTGTCAGCTCCTAGCTTCCTATTAGTATAATTATTTTAGCATATATTCAAAATATTTAGCATAGCTTTTAGGCATTTTCATACTCGAGTTGGCCAGTAAAATATAGGCTCATCACCAACTTCTAGTGATGAGCCTATTCCCAGCCACTTATTCACTCTGTGACTATTGATTTTTCTTACGTAATCTATCCATTAAGCTTTGTATTTCGGCCTTTTTCTGCTCAGTTTCTTCTTTTAAAATTTCAATTTGATAGATGCCGTCAATTTCTTCAATTAGCACGCGATCGCCAACCTGTACTGGTTTATTCAAGGCAGACTGTAAGATAATAATTTGTTCCTCTTCCTCTGGGTACTTCAAAAAAACTGCATATCCATCTTCAATACGGTCTAAGGTGTATTTAGTAGAGCTCACTAACAATATCCCCTTTCGCATTACGTAATTGCGCAGCATCCCCATCATTCAGCCAAATCTGTTTCTTTGTCCACTTTAAATAATTTTGACCCTCTCGTGCATTTGAGCCACTTGTGACATAAATCATTTTCCCTGGCTGCAATGTCACATTTGGAAAGTTAAAAACTTGATTCCCTTCAATTGATATAAGCTGCCAACCTTTTAAGGACACTGCTTCATTACCATTATTTTTAATGCCTACAATTTCTTCTATTAAATCCTTACTAACAATCTCAACACTTGCACTAGTTGTTTTGGGTGTTGAGGCACTTGAACTAGTTGTTTGTGGTTCTGAGACACTTGAACTAGTTGTTTGTGGCTCTGAGGCACTTGAACTAGTTGTTTGTGGCTCTGAGGCAATTGTTCCTGACATTTCTTTCGAATTCACGTCATAGTTTACCCGATACGAAAAACATATACATTTCTTAAAAAATGTAGACATCTCTACTGTGACATAACTTATATCTTATGACTTTCGTTTTTGTGTCTTCCTTATTCACTGAGTCTGGTTTCGCCAAAGCTACTACCATTTAGTATGACTCTCCAAAGGCTTAAATTCCGCAGTATCGTTGCGTACACATCTAAGGTTTAGTTTCAGTTAAATTCCTTAGATTGAGTAATTTGCTAAGTTAATGCTTGCGTTCAAATCTCTATCCAACTTTAATCCGCAAGAGCAGATAAATAATCTGTCTTTCAGTTTCAAATCGGTTTTGATTTGTCCACAACTAGAACAAGCTTTTGATGATGGAAACCATCTGTCGGCTTCAACAAATTTAATTCCGTATTTTTGACTTTTGTATTGAATTTGTCGTTTGAATTCATATAGCTTTTGCCCGGCTATCGCCTTCGCCAGATGTTTATTTTTCATCATACCTTTTACATTTAAATGTTCCATTACAATACGAGATGGCTTGGTTTTCACAATCTCATTAGAACATTGATGTAAATGATTTGTTCGGATATCGTTAAGTCGCTTATATAAATTACGGATTTCAGTGTTTTGTTTTTGAATATTTTTCATATTCTTTAAAGGTATTTTATAGATTGGCTTTCGGTTTTTAGTGTACTCTTTAATGTTGGCTTCGAGCTTACGAGCTAATTTTCGTTGTTCTCGTTTCAACTTTCGCTCT